>JAFYQM010000008.1 GCA_017547085.1 Oscillibacter sp. | reverse complement strand
ATGTCTTCGGCCACGGCTGGCTGCTGCTGGACGGCGGCAAGATGTCCAAGTCCAAGGGCAATGTGGTGGATCCCTACATTCTGGCCGAGAAGTTCGGCGTGGACGCCCTGCGCTTCTTCCTGATGCGCACCTTCCCCTTCGGCTCTGACGGCAACTTCTCCAACGAGCTGCTGATCCAGACCATCAACACCGATCTCGCCAACGACCTGGGCAATCTGGTCTCCCGTACCACCGCCATGGTGGGCAAGTACTTCGGCGGCACCCTGCCCTCCGGCTGCAAGACCTGCGCCAATCCCGAGTCCTTCGACGCCGACCTGATCGGCATGGCCTCCGCTCTGCGCGACACCTACGAAAAGGACATGGAGGCCTGTGCACCTCACACCGCTCTGGCGGATGTGTTCAAGGTCATCCAGCGCGCCAACAAGTATATCGACGAGACCGCTCCCTGGGCTCTGGCCAAGGATATGGACGCCAACGGCGCACGCCTTGCCCACGTCCTCTACAACCTGCTGGAGACCACCCGCATCTGCGGCATCCTGCTGACGCCCTTCATGCCCTCCAGCATGGAGAAGCTGTTCGCCCAGATCGGTGTGTGCCAAGCCTGTTGCGACTGGGCTGCCGCAGCCGAATGGGGCCGTCTGTGCGATACCGCTACCGTCACCAAGGGCGAGAACCTGTTCCCCCGCATCGACATGGACAAGGCCATCGAGGAGCTGGAAGCCGCTGCCGAAGCCGCCCGCAAGGCCAGCCTGCCTGCCATCGAGATCGAGCCCCAGAGCGAGGAAAAGGTGGACTTCGAGACCTTCTGCAAGAGCGATTTCCGCGCCGTGAAGGTCAAGCACTGCGAAAACGTGAAGAAGAGCGAAAAGCTGCTGAAGTTCACGCTGGACGACGGCACCGGCACCGACCGCCAGATCCTCTCCGGCATTGCCAAGTGGTACAAGCCCGAGGACCTGATCGGCAAGACGCTGGTGGCCATCGTGAACCTGCCTCCCCGCAAGATGATGGGACAGGAGAGCTGCGGCATGCTGATCTCTGCCGTCCACACCGAAAAGGGTGAGGAAAAGCTGAACCTGCTGATGGTGGATGATGCCATCCCCGCAGGCGCAAAGCTCTGCTAAAAACTGTCGAGGGGGAGCAGGCTCCCCCTTGAGAATCCCCCACCACCAGTCTGCGGACTGGTGAACGCGCCCCAGGCGCTTAAGTCAACGAATTTTCGGCAGGCACACACCCCAGGGTGGCTTCTCTTGCCGCGTTTCGGCAATTCACCTCCTGTCCTGCCGAAAATAATTTAACGAGGTGTTCTCTATGCGACTGCAAAGTGCGATCTTTGATATGGACGGCACCCTGCTGGACTCCATGGCGGCATGGGACATTGCGCCGGTGGAGTTTTTACGCGCACAGGGGAAAGAACCCACGCCGGATTTCCGCGAGATCACGAAAGTCATGACCGCGTCAGAGTGCGCCCGTTACTGCCGGGAGGCCTACGATCTGCCCATGACCGTGGAAGAAGTGATGAACGGCATGAACGCCATGATGGAGGACTTCTACACTACCCGCGTACAGCTGAAGCCCGGCGTCAAGAATTTTCTCTCCCTGCTAAAAATGGAGGGCGTCTGGATGTATGTGGCCACCAACACCGACCGCCATCTCGTGCAGGCCGCATTGAAGCACACGGGAATTGACTCCTACTTCCGGGGCATCCTCACTTGTTCGGAGGTAGGTGCCGGTAAACAAGAAAGCGCCGAGATTTACGAACGGGCCCTGCGCCGTCTGCGCTCCACCAAGAAGGATACCGTGGTGTTTGAAGACGCTGTTCACGCAATCCGCACGGCCAAGGCCGCAGGTTTCCGCGTCGCCGCAGTGTATGACCCCTCGGAAGAGGCAAATCAGGAAGAAATTTGCCGGATTTCCGACTATTATATCCGCTCTTTTGAAGAAATGTTTGAGGCAGAATCTCTGATATAAACCGCAGCTACGCCGGCAAAGCCCTTGCCGGCGCAGCTTTTGCCGACATCTGTCGAAAACTTTTTCCTCTTTTTTGTCTTCACAGCCTTGACAGATTGCCATGAGCTATGGTATCCTAATCAATGCCGATAAGCTGCCGGTGTGGTGGAATGGTAGACACAGGAGACTTAAAATCTCCCGGTAGCGATACTGTACCGGTTCGAGTCCGGTCACCGGCACCACGAATTTTATATCGCGGAGTAGAGCAGTTGGTAGCTCGTCGGGCTCATAACCCGGAGGTCGCAGGTTCAAGTCCTGTCTCCGCAACCACAAAAACCACTGATTTCGAAAGAAATCGGTGGTTTTTCCTTTCTTTTTACATTTTGCTCTTACATCTTTTTAAGAAAATATTCAACAAAATACAGAAAGCTCTTCCGTGCTTCTTCAACAGCATGAGTGCAGATGTTTCCTGTGGTGCTGCTGCGAATGACAGGAACAAACTTTTCTTGACAAGTTTGGACCTTCCGTCTATTATCATATCCGGAAATGTAACCTTACACAGGAGGGCCCAGCCGTGTATCTGGACGATTTGAACACATCCATAACATTTGACCTGCCGGAGGTGTCCATCACCAAGGAGCAGATGGTGGCGTTTGCAAAGGACTATGACCCCTTCCGCCTGCACTATGATGAAGCATATGCCAAAACCACCCGTTACGGCCAGCTGGTAGCGCCGGGTGTGATGTCCTTCATGTCCGTCTGGGCAAAATTTATGGAACTGGACTTTTTTGGCGAGGAACTGATTGCGGGAAAGTCCACGAAGATCGAGTGGTTCAAGCCCGTTTTTGCCGGGGACACGCTGAGGGGATCCGGCCGCATCTCCAGCATCACGCCGCGCAACGCCTACAACGGCATTGCCGAACTCACCATTGAGATCCGGAATCAGCACGGCGAACTGGTGCTGACCGATGTGACGGAATCCGTGGTCAAGCGCAAAGCATGATAAAGCACCGCTTCAAGGGGCTGCTCCATGAGGAGCAGCCCCTTGTCTTTTTCCCGCGGGCATGGCCGCATTTTTTGTCTTTATGTCCGACACGAAAGTTGCTTCCGCCGCTGCCAGCTTCTTGTATTTTCCATTGGGTTCCTCTATAATGAGGGTTATCTATGATTGTTTTTGAAATCCATCAGAGCGGATGCAAGATCACAGCAAGGAAAGGACTGATTTCAAATATGGAAAAACTGCTTCTCTCCGGTAACGAAGCCATTGCCCGCGGCGCGTACGAAGCAGGCGTAAAGGTCTGTTCTGCGTACCCCGGCACCCCCAGCACGGAAATCTTCGAGAATCTGCCCCAGTACAAGGACGCCCTGTACTGCGAGTGGGCTCCCAACGAAAAGGTGGCCACTGAGGTGGCCTACGGCGCAGCCGTGGCCGGCGTACGGAGCCTGTGCGCCATGAAGCACGTTGGTGTCAACGTGGCAGCCGACCCCATTTTCACCGCCGCCTACAACGGCGTGAACCGCGGCTTTGTCATCGTCAGCGCCGACGACCCCAGCATGCATTCCTCTCAGAACGAGCAGGATAACCGCTACTATGCCAAGGCTGCCCGCATGGCGTTGGTGGAGCCCTCCGACTCTCAGGAGTGCATCGACTTCCTGAAAGAGGCCTACGAGATCTCCGAGCGCTTCGATATGCCGGTGCTGTTCCGTACCACCACCCGCATCTCTCACTCCAAGAGCATCGTCACGCTGAGCGAGCGTCAGGAGGTGGAAGCTCCCGTTTACGAGCGCAATGTGCGCAAGAACGTCTGCACCCCCGCCAACGCCTACTTAAATCATCCCAAGGTGGAGGCCAACATGGCTGCGCTGGCGGCGTACAGCAACACCTCTCCTATGAACCGTGTCGAGATGAAGGGCAGCAAGATGGGCGTCATCACCGCCTCCATCGCCTATCAGTATGCCAAGGATGTGTTCCCCGAGGACACCTCCTTCCTGAAGCTGGGCCTGACCTATCCCCTGCCCATGGATCTGATCCGCGACTTCGCCTCCAAGGTAGAGACCCTGTATGTGGTGGAAGAGCTGGAAGGCTTCATGGAAGAGCAGATCAAGGCCGCTGGTATCGACTGCATCGGCAAGGACAAGGTGGGCCGTCTGTATGAGCAGAACCCCCAGCGTCTGAAGGAAGAACTGTTCGGCATCAAGCCCGAGACCACCGATGTGGGTGTTGCTGCCGTGTCCCGTCCTCCTGCACTCTGCCCCGGCTGCCCCCACAGAGGCTTCTTCTACACCCTGTCCAAGGGCAAGAACTTCGTCATCTGCGGCGACATCGGCTGCTACACGCTGGGCGCTGCGGCTCCCCTGAGCGCCATGGACACCGTCACCTGCATGGGCGGCGGCTTCTCTCTGGCTGTCGGCATGGCCAAGGCCTTTGAAATGACCGGTCAGGACAAGAAGATCTTCGGCGTAGTGGGCGATTCCACCTTCTTCCACAGCGGCATGACCGGCGCTGCCGAGATCATCTACAACAAGGGCCGCGTGATCCCCGTGGTTCTGGACAACTCCATCACCGGCATGACCGGCCATCAGGATAACCCCGGCAGCGGTATGACATTGCAGGGCGAGATCGCAGAAGCCATCAAGATTGAAAACGTGCTGGCGGCCTACGGCTACCAGAACGTGATCATTGTCGATCCTCAGGATCTGACCGCCATGCAGAAGGCCGTGGATGACGCGCTGGCTTCCGAAGTGCCCGCCGCCATCATTGCCCGCCGTCCCTGCCTGCTGATTAAGCGCCTGAAGCACGACATTGCCCAGTGCGTGGTGGATAACGACAAGTGCATCGGCTGCAAGAAGTGCCTGAAGGTGGGCTGCCCCGCCGTGATGATGAAGGGCAAGAAGTCCTACATCGATCCCACCCAGTGCGTGGGCTGCACCGTGTGCGCACAGGTCTGTCCTGTGGGCGCCATTTCCAGAAAGGAGTAAGCGGTATGGAAAAGAAAAGCGCGCTTTTGGTCGGCGTCGGCGGTCAGGGTGCCATTCTGGTGTCCAAGATTTTAGTGGCCGGACTGATGCAGGCCGGTTATGATGTGAAAATGTCTGAGGTCCACGGCATGAGCCAGCGCGGCGGCAGCGTCTCCACCCAGGTCCACTGGGGCGAGAAAGTCTACTCTCCCGTCATCGGCAAGGGTGCTGCGGACATCGTGGTGGCCTTTGAGAAGATGGAAGCCGTCCGTTACGCGGACTTCCTGAAGCCCGACGGCGTAGCCGTCATCAATGACTACGAGATTCCCTCCTCCACCATTGCGGCAGGCCTGTGCGAGTATCCCGAAGGCTGCCTCGAGGCCATGCAGAATCACTTCAAGTGCTTCACGCTGAACGCCGGTGAGATCGCCATGCAGCTGGGCAATGCCAAGTGCATGAACGTGGTGCTGTTCGGCGCCATGACCAAGGCCCTGGCCATGGACGACATCGACTGGGAGGCTATCATCACCGACACCGTGCCTGCCAAGTTCCTGGAACTGAATCTGGCGGCCTATCGCGCCGGCAGAAACGCAGCGCAATAAATACACTCACGGAGGTTGTTGCCATGTTGATGGAACAGTATCGCCAAAAACTTCGCACCCCGGAAGAAGCTGTCAAAGTGGTGAAAAGCGGCGACTGGGTGGATTACACCACCAACGTCGGCTTCCCCCCGCTGCTGGATGCGGCTCTCGCCAAGCGCAAAGATGAGCTGACGGATGTGAAGGTCCGCGGCAATTTGATGTTCGGCCCGCTGCAGATCGTGGAGTGCGACCCCAACCGCGAGCATTTCACCTACAACACTTGGCACTGCTCCGCCTATGAGCGAAAGCTGTGCGACAAGGGTCTTTGCAACTACATCCCCATGATTTTTCGCAATGTGGTTCCGTATTATCGTCACTTTCTGACGGTAAATGTGGCCATGATGTGCGTCACCCCCATGGATAAGCACGGCTACTTCAACCTCTCCAGCGCCACGGGCGTGGCCCGCGGCATTCTGGAGAAGGCGGACTATATCATCGTGGAAGTCAATGAGCATCTGCCCCGCGTGCTGGGCGGCTTCGACGAGGTCATCCACATCTCCGAAGTGGACTGCATTGTGGAAGGCCACCACGATCCCCTGCCCCAGTTCCCCGTGCCCGTCCCCACCGCGGAGGACATCAAAATCGCAGAGCTGATCGTGCCTCATGTCCGTGACGGCGCCACGCTGCAGCTGGGCATCGGCGCCATGCCCAACGTGGTGGGTTCTCTACTGGCCCAGTCCGACCTGAAGGATCTCGGCATGCACACAGAGCTGTGCGGCGACGCCTACTACGAGCTGTTCAAGGCCGGAAAGCTGACCAACACCCAGAAGGCCCTGCACCGCAATAAGGGCGTGGCAGGCATGATTTTCGGCTCCCAGACGCTGTATGACTGGGTGGACGAAAACCCCGGTGTGATGGCGGCTCCGCTGGAATATGTGAATGCACCGGAAACCATTGCCAAGATGGACAATCTGATCTCCATCAACAGCTGCATCAGTGTGGACTTGTACGGTCAGGTCTGCGCAGAAAGCGCCGGTCTGCGCCACATCAGCGGCACCGGCGGCCAGCTGGACTATCTGACCGGCGCAGCCATGTCCCGCGGCGGCAAGGCCTTCATCTGCATGACCTCGTCCTTCCTCGACAAGAAGGGCGTGCGCCATTCCCGCATCGTCCCCCATTTCAACGGCGATATCATCACCGATCCCCGCAGTCAGGCCTATTTCATCGTGACGGAGTACGGCGTGGTGAATCTGGTGGGCCGCACCACATGGGAGCGCGCGGAGCTGCTGGTTTCCGTTGCCCATCCCGATTTCCGGGAGGATCTGGTTCGTGCCGCCGAGCGGCAGAAGATCTGGCGCCGTTCCAACAAGCGCTGATATATCCTACATAATAGTAAAAAGGACCCGCTGAGCGGGTCCTTTTTTCATTTTGCTTAGACGTCTGCCAGCGCCTGCTCCACTTCCTTCCGGTAGGGAATGGAAGGCACAGCACCCTCGCGGGTCACTGCGATGGAGGATGCCTTGGCACTCATTTTTAAAATCTCGGGCACTTCCATGCCATCCAGCAGACCGGCAAGGAAATAACCGGTAAAGGTATCGCCTGCAGCAGTGGTGTCCACGGCCTGAACCTTGAAAACAGGCTGGAAGTGCTTCTGCTGCGCGTCAGCATAGACAGCACCGTCCTTACCCAGCGTCAGCACGATGCGTGCCTCGGGGAAGCGGCGCAGCATCTCGGCGATGATTTCATCCGGATCACTCAGGCCGGTAATCTGACCGCCCTCCACCTCGTTGAGCAGGAAGATGGAGATCTTCTTCATCTCCACAGCATCCAGCTTTTCGTTGAAGGGAGAGGGATTCAATGCGATCTGCATGCCCTTTTCATAGGCCTTTTCCACGATATAGGGCATCTGGTTGACCTCGTTCTGCAGCAACAGGATGTCCCCTGCGGCAAAGTCGGCCAACACAGAATCCACATACGCCTCCGTCAGCTGCTGGTTGGCTCCGCCGTAGAGCAGAATGCAATTCTGGGCATTTTTGTCCCGCTGGATCACCGCATGACCGCTCTTACCAGCTACCGTGCGGATATAGTCCGCCTTAACGCCGTATTCAGCGCAAGCGTCCAGAAAGACCTGCCCATCCTCACCGATCATGCCTCCCTGATAGACTTCCACCCCGGCCTTGGCCAGCGCCATGGACTGGTTCAGGCCCTTGCCGCCCAGAAAGGTGTCCAGCGCAAAGGATGCCTCCGTCTCGCCGGGCTGTACGATGTGGTCTACGCTGTAAACAAGGTCCAGATTCATGGAACCGATGTTCAAAACCTTCATGGTATTCCTCCCGCTTACGCGTTATCCTTGGTGATCAGGGTCACTTCCACGGGAATGTCCTTCTCGATGGACTCGCCATTCATCAGCTTCACGGCATTCTCCACAGCGGTAGCCCCCAGCAGAGCAGGCTGCTGTGCGATGGTGCCGCCCATGCGGCCGGCCTTAACGGCCTCCACTGCGTCGTCGGTAGCGTCAAAGCCCACCACCAGTACGTTCTTGCCGGAGCCGGAAATGGCCTCCAGTGCGCCCAGCGCCATTTCGTCGTTGGCCGCAAAGACAGCCTGAATATCGCCGTTGCCCTGCAGAATGTTTTCCATAACGCTCATGCCCTGTGCGCGGTCAAAGTTGGCGGTCTGCTCAGCCACCACCTTCAACTTACCGTCAGCCACGCTGTGGAAGCCGGCGCTGCGGTCGATGGCGGCGGAAGCGCCGGTGATGCCCTGCAGCTCGGCAACAATCGCACCTTCGCCCAGCGTATCTACAATAAACTGAGTAGCCATGGCAGCACCTGCCACGTTATCGGATGCGATCTGGCAATCCACATCCACGCCGTTGACGGCACGGTCCACGGAGATGACACGGACACCCTTGGAAATGGCGGAGCGCACAGCACCGGCCACGGCGTCGGAGTCCACGGGGTTGACGATCAGCACACTGATGCCAGAGGAAACCAATGTCTCAATGTCGGTAGTCTGCTTGGCAGCGTCGTCAGCGGCATCGGTGACCTGCACCTTCACGCCCAGCTGGTCGGCGGCAGTCTTGGCACCCTCCACGAGGGTGACAAAGAAGGGGTTGTTCTGGGTGGAAACTGCAATGCCAATGGTGCCGTTGCCCACGATCTCCACCTTTTCGCCGGCGGAGTCAGCGTTTTCCTTGGTGATCAGGGTCACCTCAACGGGGATCTTCTTCTCAATGGTCTCGCCGCTCATCAGCTTCACGGCATTCTCCACGGCGGTGGCACCCAGCAGCGCAGGCTGCTGTGCGATGGTGCCGCCCATGCGGCCAGCCTTGACGGCCTCCACGGCGTCGTCGGTGGCATCAAAGCCCACCACCAGCACGTTCTTGCCGGAGCCGGAGATGGCCTCCAGTGCGCCCAGCGCCATTTCGTCGTTGGCAGCGAACACGGCCTGAATGTCGCCGTTGCCCTGCAGAATGTTCTCCATAACGCTCATGCCCTGTGCACGGTCAAAATTGGCAGTCTGGGAAGCCACCACGTTCAGCTTGCCGTCAGCCACACTGTGGAAACCGGCACTGCGGTCAATGGCGGCGGATGCACCGGTAATGCCCTGCAGCTCGGCAACAATCGCACCCTCGCCCAGCGTATCTACAATAAACTGAGTAGCCATTGCAGCACCTGCCACGTTGTCGGATGCGATCTCGCAGTCCACTTCCACGCCGTTGACGGCGCGGTCCACGGAAATGACCTTCACGCCTGCAGCAACGGCGGAGCTCACAGCACCAGCCACGGCGTCGGAGTCCACGGGGTTCACGATCAGCACCTCGATACCGGAGGAGACCAGCGTCTCAATGTCCGTAGCCTGCTTGGCGGCGTCATCAGCGGCGTCGGTGATCTGGATCTTCACGCCCAGCTTGGCTGCGGCGGCCTCAGCACCCTCCACAAGGGTGACGAAGAAGGGATTGTTCTGAGTAGAAACGGACAGACCGATGGAACCATCCACCTTACCAGCGGAGGCAGTCCCCTCCTCACCGTCGATCACGATGCGGCAGGCCGTCATAGACAGCATCATTGCCACAGTCAGCAGCAGTACAAATACTTTTTTCATGGTTCTTCTCTCCCTTATCTCTTGCTGTCAGACAGCACGGCCACCAGAATGACGATTGCCTTGATCACTTCCTGATAGTAGCTGGAAACGTTCATGATGTTCAAACCATTGTTCAGTACGGCGATGATCAGAACGCCTGCGATGGTGCCGGTGACCTTGCCGCGGCCGCCGCTCATGGAAGTACCGCCCAGTGCCACGGCTGCGATGGCGTCCAGCTCATAACCGTCGCCCAGCGTGGGCTGTGCGGAGTCCAGACGGGAGATCATCAGCAAACCGGCCAGAGCAGCCAGAAAACCGGAGATGGAATAGCAGGCAATTTTGATCTTATTGGTGTTGACACCCACCAGCTTGGCGCACTTGGCATTGGAACCGGTGGCATAAATGCGGCGGCCGAAGGTGGTCTTGGTCAGGATGAAATAGACGATCAGGAAGGCCACCACCAGAACGATGGCGGGAATGGGGATCTTGACGGTCTCAAACAGCAGCACATTGCCCTTGCCCATGGCCTTGAAGAAGAAGTCTCCGCCGGAGGCATTGCCAGCCAGCTGAGAGATAGGCTTGCCTTCCGTGATGATCTTGGCCACGCCGCGGTAGGCCGTCATGGTGATGAGGGTAGCAATGAAGGGCTGCAGACGGCCTTTGGTAACAAGCAGGCCGCTGATAGCGCCCAGCAGCGTACCCGCGATCAGTGCGATGAGCACAGCCAGTACGGCGTTCATGCCGCTCATCAGCAGTTCGGCGCAGATGATGGCACTCAGGGCAAAGACAGATCCCACAGACAGGTCGATGCCGTCGGACAGAATGACCAGCGTCATACCGAAGGCGATCAGGCCGTTAAAGGATGCCTGACGCAGCAGGCTCATCAGGTTGCTGGGGGTGCGGAAGCTGGGTTCGATGATACTCAGGACGATCACCAGCAGAGCCAGTGCGATAAATGCGCCGTATTCGCCCAGAACGGCGCCTATATTCTTTTTATTTTTCAATGCGTTCATGCCAAACATCCTCCCGTGGCCAATGTCATTACTTTCGCCTGATCGGCTCCCTCGGCATCGATGATGCCGGTGATGTGGCCCTCGTGGACCACCATGATGCGGTCGCTCATGCCCAGAACCTCGGGCAGTTCGGAGGAGACCATGATCACAGCCACGCCCTTGGCAGCCATCTCGTTGATCACGTTGTAGATCTCCTTCTTGGCGCCGATATCGACGCCGCGGGTGGGTTCGTCCAGGATCAGGATCTTGGGGTCGGTATAGATCCACTTGGCGAGAACCACCTTCTGCTGGTTTCCGCCGGAGAGGTTGCCGCACTCATGCTCCGGACCGAAGCACTTAATACGGAACTCCTCGATGCCCCGCTTTACCAGCTCCGCGCCCTGCTTGCGGGAGAGAACGGAACGCTTGGAAACCTTATTCAGGTTGGCCAGTTCAATATTTTCTGCAATGCTCTTTTCCAGCAGTAAGCCCTCCGTCTTGCGGTCCTCGGTGATGAAACCGATGCCGGCCGCGATGGCCTGACGGGGATTTTTAATGGAAACTTCCTTACCCTCGATGAAAATCTTGCCGCTGACGACAGGCAGATTGCCGAAGATAGCCTGCATGATCTCCGTGCGGCCCGCGCCCATCAGGCCGGACACGCCCAGCACTTCACCGGCACGGACGGAGAAGTTCACATCGCGGAACAGCTTTTCGTGGCTCAGGCCCTCCACGCGGAGGACCTCCTCGCCGATGGAGGATTCCCGTTTGGGGAAGCGCTCGCCGATCTCGCGACCGATCATCATCTGCACCACGTCGTCCATGGTAATGTCGCAGATATTGCGGGTGCCGATGTACTGGCCGTCACGCAGGATGGTAATGCGGTCGCACAGCTCGAAGATCTCCTCCATACGGTGAGAGATATAGACGATGGAAACACCCTTTTTCCGCAGGGCGTTCATCACCTCAAACAGCGCCTCCGTCTCGCTCTGGGTCAGCGCGGCGGTAGGCTCGTCCATGATGATAACCTTGGCGTCCACCATCAGCGCTTTGCAGATCTCCACCATCTGCTGCTGGCCCACAGACAAGTCGCTCATCACTGCGTTCACCGGAATCTTCACGCCCATGCGGTCCATGATCTCCTGCGCCTTGGCTCGCATGGCCTTCTTGTCGCAGACGCCGAACTTCTTCGTGATCTCCTTGCCCATGAAGAGGTTTTCCTCCACAGTCAGGTCAAACAGCACGTTCAGTTCCTGATAAATAAAGACAATGCCTGCCTTTTCCGCCTCCTGCGGATTTTTGTAGCTGACTTCCTGCCCATCCACATAAATCGTGCCGGCGTCCTTGGTATAAACGCCGGTCAGGATCTTCATCAATGTGGACTTACCGGCGCCGTTTTCGCCCATCAGGGCATGGACTTCGCCGTCCTTGAGCAGGAAACCGGCATCCTTCAGCACCTGGTTGGAGCCAAAGGACTTGTCGATGCCTCTCATTTCAATGTTCATGTGATCGCGCCCCCCTGTATCAGGCAAAGATGCAACCGGACTGCAAAATCACATTTGCATACGGTGTCGTCTCGCCCGTTCTGATCACTGCCTTGCAGTCATGTGTCCGTGCTTTCAGCTCCGTGTGGGAAACAAATTCCACTTGGATGCCCTGTCCTGCAAACAGGTCTTCCACCTGCTGGAGAACGGCGGGGTTCTGGGTTTTGATCTCCTCTGCCAGTACGATCTTCTCCACCTTCATGTCACCGGCAACGACTTCCAGCGTCCGCATGAAGGTCGGCTCACCGAAGGCCAGTGCCAGATCGATGCGCTCCACTTCGTCGGGGATGGGCAGACCGCAGTCGCCGATGCAGATACAGTCGGTGTGGCCCAGATAGGACAGTACTCTCGAAATCTCGCTGTTCAGGATTCCTGCTCGTTTCATTGCTCTGTTCCTCTCCTTTTTGTTGTTTCCCGTTGGATCAGCACCACCGGGAACATAAATTCCTTTTTCATTTCTGTTTCGTTATCCCGCCGTATGAGTTGTTCCATGGCTTTTTCCGCCATTTCACGCAGAGGCTGACGTACCGTTGTCAGTTCCGGTGACAGCAGCGTTGAAAGGTCGATGTCGTCAAAGCCTACCAACTGGATCTGCTGCGGCACGGCAATTTTCCTCTGATGTAGCACCTTGTAGGCGGAGATGGCCACAATGTCATTGCAGGCCAAAATGCCATCCACTGCCGGAAACCTCTCCAGCAAGGTCTCTGTCACGGCAAGGCCTTCTCCAAAATCATATTCGCAGGTCACGGTCTGCTCCGCCAGTCCCCGCTCGCAGCACACATCCCGGTAAGCCTCATACCGGCAGCGGGCGCTGTAAACCTGCTGGGGGCCCTTGATACAAACAATGCTTTTGCACCCACAGTCCAGCAGGTGCTCCATGGCAAGGCGGGCACCCTGATAGTAATCCGCGTAGATACAAGCCTGCGCATATTCGCCGGACAAGCGGGTGTCCAGCGCCACCACAGGAATCGGACAGCTCTTCAGCGACTCGTGGAGCACATCTGTCTCCGCGGCATAAATCACGCCGTCAGCGTTGGCGGCCACCAGCATCTGAATGGCTGCCCGCTGTTTTTCCGGATCGCGCCCTACGTTATACAGACTCAGGCGATACCCGTTCTGCTCCGCCAGCGCATCCAGAAAATCGGCCAGTTGGGTGAAATAAGGGTTTCGGATGCTTGGGATGATCAAGCCAATGGTTTTCGCAGATTTTTTAAACAAGGTTCTGGCCACCTCGTTGGGCACAAAGTCCGTCTGCGCAATGGCAGCCAACACACGTTCCCTTTTTTCAGGAACCACGTTGGCTGTTCCGTTCATTACGCGGGACACCGTGGCCGGCGACACCCCTGCCAGTTTTGCAACTTCACGAATACTGCTCATAGCGCCTCTCACATATGTACTATTTCAATGTTTGAAACCCGTTTCATATGTATGATTATATTATATAGGAAACATTTTCGCAACATTCTTTTTAATTTCTCTGTATTTGACATATTTTTCCCCCGTCTCTTGGTCGATATTGCCATGCTCTTGCGCAAATTTTTTCTCCCTCTACTTTTCTTAGTAAAATTCTATGTCCTGCCGGTCCGGACATGCCTGCAAAATGTGGCCTTTTGACCCGTGTATGGCCGCCCTCTTTCGACACAGACAGCCAGAACGAATCCCTGCGGGGCAGAAAGAACTCCGGCAGGCCCGAAGGCCTGCCGGAGCTCTTTTGTTTTATGAAGTTGTACGCCGGAATTTCTGCTGTTTACTCTTTCGCAAATCGCTTAGAGCTCCTCTTCCTTCTTCTTGCCGGTCACAGCCAGACCCAGCATGCCGAAGCCGGAGATGGCACCCATGGCATACCACAGGGCGGAGATGTCGCCGGTCTTGGGGACGTTGGCCAGAGGAACCTCTTCGTCGAGGACCTCGATGGGCTCTTCCACGGGAGCGGGAGCCAGAGGAGTGGGCTCATCGGGGATCACGATGGGATCGGGGTCCGGATCGGGCGTGGGATCGGGGCCGGGGCCGGGATCGGGAGTCACTACGATGGTGACAACCTCGTCCTCGTCACTCAGATCGCCGTCAGCTTCCACCACGGCCACATTCTTTACATTGCCGGACTCCACTGCGACCACCTCGAACTTCAGTTCCACGGAGGCGCCGATCTCCAACGTACCGATCTCCCAGCGGATGGTGCGGGTCCCTGCATCATAGGTATAAGGATCGTTTTCGCTCAAGGCCTTGTTCAGCAGTTCCACGCCTGCGGGCAGAACGTCGGTAACCACCACATTGGTGGCATCCGCGTCGCCGGTGGAGGTGACCTTCAGGGTGTAGTCGAACGCATTGCCTCTCACGATCTGCTGAACGGCAGTCTTTTCGATGGAGATGCCGGGCTGAGGGATGGGGATATAAACGGTGCGGTTGTAGGAGAGAACGATGGCCTTCACTGCATCGGCTGCCAGAACGATGTCCTCGGTGATGCCGGTGAACTGGTACTCGTTTTCGCCGAAGGTGGGGATGCGCTCGATAGATTCGCCCTTCACTTCGTCGCCGACGTAACCGGAAATGATGTCGTTGTCACCAACGCTGCCTTCCAGCTCGCCGTTGGCATAGTAGCGGTGGATCACCTTGTACTCCGCAACCTGGCGGATGTAGTTGATGACGATCACGTTCTCGCCGTCCTTGACGACGGTGATGGTGCGGTTCTCAGGATTGGCGGAGTGGAAAGTGTAGTTTTCCACATTGTGGAAATTAGCGGTATACTCGCTGTCCTCGGGCACGTTGACGAATACGCTGATGTACTGGTTTTCGGGAGCGGAGTCTTCAGCCAGCATAGCGGCCTCATCCTTGTAGTAGTTGTGGATCACGGTCACGGCCACGAAGGCGCGGGGCTCGTACTTCTCATAGGTCAGGACCACATTGTTGCTGCCGTCCTGCAGGAAGAAGGTGTAGGGGCTGCCGGACATCTCGGAGCCGTTGTAGGTGGCGCTCACCAGCTCGTAGCTGTTGGGCTCGGCCTCAGCGGTGATCTGGTTGCCCACGAAGCCGCTGCCGGTGGTGGGGGCGGGAGAGTTGCTGGAGATCAGCTCGCCGTCATAGGTGTAGTAGTTGTAGATATGGGTGATGGTATAGCTGGCGGGGACGCTGTTGTCGATGGTCTTCGTGTAGTAGAAGTCCACAACAGTCTCGCCGGTGACGGTCACGGTAATTTCGGCCTCAACAGCCACGGTAGACACGCCGTCGATCTGGCTGTCAACCAGCTCGAAGCCGTTGGGAACGGACTGGGCCACATAGCTCTCGCCCACGTACTTCACAACGGGGAGACCCAGCAGGCTCTGGCGGCTCTCAGAGAAGCTGCCGTCGATGTCGATGATGGTGGTCTTGTAGTGATGATTCACAACCACCTGTGCCCGGCCGAGAGGCACGCGCTTTTCGTGGACAAAGGTCCAGTCATTGCCCTCGGCAGCCAGAATGTGAGAGGTGGCAGGGTTGGATGCGGCGGGAGTGAAGCCTTCGCGGTCGCCGGAAGTGAAGGAGACCTTCTGGCCCACATAACCTGCGGCAGAGATGCCTTCGCCGTATTCCACGACGGGCTCATCCCAGTAGCCGGCCACGCCGCCTTCGCCAACAGTCATGGTGTAAGTGTAGTACTCATAGCTGACGGAGTAATCGGTGTCCACCAAATCGGAGGCCTCGCGCTCGTAGTTGATGACGATGGTGGCGTTGGTGCCGGGCTGCAGGATCACGGACAGCTCTGCGTCGTCGGTGATCTGGGTGTACTCGCTGCCCTCGTAGACGGGCTGTGCCACGGCAGTGAACGCATCACCGGCCTTCAATCCGTCGTAAGCTTCCTCAACAGGGCCTGCCTTCACGGTGAGGGTCTTGACCTCGCCGTCCACGATGGTGGTCAGGTAGGTGGTGTAGTTGTGGTGCACGGTGATATCCGCATCGCTGCGTTCATCGTCTTCGGCGAACTTGTCATAGTACAGGTTGGCTTCCACGCCGCGGCCGGCATAGACTTCGGGGTTGCTCTCTTCTGCGTTGTAGGTGTAGCCCTCGCCCCAGCTCTTCTGGGCCTCGGTGTGCTTCTGGCCCATATACAGGTCGTTGTACTCGATGCCCTCGATCTTGTGATCGATGGACTCGCGGGTCACAACGTCGGTGCCGATGACCACAGTCGTAGTCTCGCCGGTAGCTTCAT
Source organism: Oscillibacter sp. (assembly GCA_017547085.1). GTDB lineage: Bacteria > Bacillota > Clostridia > Oscillospirales > Oscillospiraceae > Oscillibacter. Next base: position 9,372 of record JAFYQM010000008.1, on the reverse strand, counting down.
CCACGACTTCCTCGGTCAGCTCCACGGTGACATCGGTATAAGTTCTCCAGTAATGGTTTGCAATGACCCCAGCCTCTTCGGGCTTCTCGCTCAGGCTGTAGTACAGCTTGATGGTCATGCCGCTTTCGACCTTCTCCACTACCAGCTTGTCAACGTTGGAAGCGTCGGAGGTGTAGATTTCGCCGTCATACAGGTTCTTCTCGACTGCAACGAAGCGCTCGCCCGCATACAGCTCGAACTGCTCGGATGCACCCAGAACGCCGTCGGGATCGTTGTAGTTCTGGACTGCGCCGAACTCGTCGACCTCGGTGATATTCTTGGTGTAGTAATGCTCGACGACGATACCGGTCTTCACGCGCTCGTCAACTTCCTTCTCGAAGACCAGCTCGCGGACGTTCTTGGAAGCGTCTTCCACGACCTTGAAGCCCAGGGTATCGTTGGGGAGAACCAGTTCCTGATAGTCGCCCAGATCCTTGTTCAGTTCGTAGCCTTCATACTCAGCCAGAGGTGCGGGGCTGACATTGAACATGGTGGTGGCACGAATCTCGGCGGCCTGCTCGGCGCTCTCGCTCACGCGGCCGGTCTCCATCTTCTCATAGGTTCCGTTCTTCAGCTCATAGCCATAAGTGACGTAGGTGTGGTCCACGCGGGCGCTGGTGATGGCACGTTCATCCACCTCGCGGAGGTAGTAGAGATCAATCACGTTTTCGGTCTGATCCAGAGACACGGTGATGGTCTTGGAGGGCTCCTCGTCTACCAGCTCATAGACGCCCTGATTGTAGGAGGTCTGCTCTACTGCGGTGTACTCGGTGTTGACACGAACCTGCTCGGAACCGGTCACCATGTTGTCGGTGGAGTATTCGCCTTCCACGAACACGCCCTCGGCGGTCCAGACGTTGGTCTTGTACCAGTGGTTGACGGTGACGAGAGAGGTGACATAGTCATAATACAGACGCATCACGTTTTCGCCCTCGGGGGTGATCAGCAGCTCGACGCTACCGGAAACGAACTTGTAGTTATCCTTGCTGTACTTCTCAGCATAGCCTTCGGGAGCGGAAACGGTGGTCCAGATGTCCACGGGATCAAAATTCTTGCTATCATCCAGCTTGTAGTTGGCATAGTCGCCGCTCTCGGCTTCGTCCTGCAAGTAGTACTCAACACTCCAGGGCATTTCGGGGATCTCGCCGCAGACGCCGGGAACCAGGAATGCGATCTTCTTTACGGAGCCATCGGCCTGAGGAACGCCCAGATAGGTGTAGCCGTTGGCGGGATAGTACTTGGTGGTGCCGTCCTCGTAGACTTCCTCGAAGCCCTCGGCGGCGGTGTCCAGCGTGACGGGGTAGGTCACGGAGTAGGTGTAAGTAGTGGTCTTGCCATCCTCGGAGAGACTCTTCTCAGCCTTTTCGGGATCCAGCGCCCAGCTGAGGGTGCTGCCGGAGGCGGTCACGCCCTTGCCTGCAGCTTCCGTGCTGATGGTGCCCAGCGTGATGAACTGACCCATGGGGTCGGTGACGGTGGTGCCTGCGCCGGTCATGCCGTTGATTTCAATGCTGGCGGCAATGGCCTTCAGGGCGGCTTCCAGATCAGCCTTCGTCTTTGCATTGAAAGCGGTATCAGCAGAGGTGGCAATATCGTTGCTCAGGAAGTAGCCGACGGTCACATCACCGCTGATGACCTTGTCTTGATACTGCTGAGCCTTGGTTGCATCACAGTAGTAAGAAGTCTGGCCGTTGTAATAAGAATTGCTCATGCCGGGGCAAGTGTAATAGGTGCGGCCCCAATAACGGTAGGAATCGTGCTCATCGCGGGACTTTCCACAGTTACGGCACAGTTCTTCCCGGATGTGCTGGTCACGGGTCTTTTCACAATGCTCACAGATGTGAATGTCCGTACCCTCGTAGCAAACATCGTCCTCGGCGGCGATGCAGACGGTGTAGAGGGTAGCGTCAGCTTCCTTGATGGCAGTTGCCTGTGCAGCGGCTGCAGCGTTATTCTGAGCGCTGCCATCCTGTCCGTTACCACCGCCGATGCGGTAAGTAGGCTTGCCGTCAGTGATCAGAACCACGTTCTTGTGCTCAACAATGTCCTTGCGCGCACTCAGCTGCTCCAGAGCAGTCTGGAGACCGGCTTCCAGGTTGGTGCCGCCTCTGTCGCCGCTGTGGGGAGCTTCCAGCTGATCAAGGTAAGTGTAAATGCTATCGTAGCTGTTCTTTCCTGCGCCGCCGGCCACATTGACCCACTCTTTGTCAACGCCGCTGCCGGAGCCGAACCACACCACGCTGATATACTGCTGTGCATTGGCGTCAGTGCCGGCGTAGCTGGCCAGGAAGTCCTTAGCCACCTTCTTGGCTTCTTTCAGACGGGTGCTGTTATCCAGTGTGTAGTCCATGGAGTTGGACAGGTCGATGACCAGCACCGTTGCTGCCTTGGAAGCAGAGGTGGTAACGGTCTCGGAGGTCTCGACGGTCAGAGTGATGTCGAAAGCGTCCTTGCCGGTCTGCTGGATACTCTTGGTCAGGGTGAAGCCGTCCTCGGTGACGGAGGACTCGGTGGTGGTGCCGATGTTGCCTTCAGCGTCAATGGTGTAGTAACCGTCCATGACCTGATTCTTGTAGGGTGCCGCAAATGCGCTCAGCTGCAGCAAACTGGTCGCCATCACCAGAGCGAGGAAGAGGGCGGTACCTCTTCTTACCAGATCGCGGATATTCTTCTTTGCCATCATTTCGTTCTCCTTTCTTGTTTAGAAGGGCGAAACTCCGGCAGCCGGGCTGTCATAGCCTTTCGGCCTTAGACCCCTTAACTTTGCGTCCCATCCTTTCGAATGGTTTGCCCTTTTCACGAATTTCTTGTTTTTTTAATATCGATGAGTACTTATTGTTTTCCCGTTTGCTATGCGCTGGATTCTTTTTCGGGTCGATCCGGTTCGTTCTCGAACCGCCTTGTCAGTGCACTTTCCATCAGCAAGATCAGTTCCAGTACACTGCGGAAGCTTTCCTCCCGATCCTCTTCCATCCAGTAGAGGCTGCCCTGCCAGCTGGCATGCTGCCGGAACAGCACCCTTAAATGGAACGTTGCAAGCTTTCCTTTCCTCGCCGCCGTAATAGCCGGAAACCGGATCTCGTGGGGCGGTGCATGGGCGAAGCTCCTTCGCGAAGTGGAGGATTGCGGGAAGTCCATGCCCTCCAGCAGTATCTCCATTCTTAGTAGGAACTGCGTCAGGCTTTGGAACCGCTCTCCCTCTTCTATGTAAGGGTTGTAAAACCGTCCTTCCGGAACGCCGTTCTCGTAGGTGTCCACGCAGATGGTTGTGAGGCGATACGCATTACCCCAGATTCGATTGTTCAACGGCATACCCCCCTCTCATTTGATGTACCCATCATAACAGGTCGACCATTACACCAAGCATTACTTTTTGAATTATTTCCTGCAAAATAAAATTTTTCCAGTCATACTTTTTGCGTCCCCTTTTCTTGCGGTTTTGCAAACGATATGATACTTTATATATTGGAGATTAGGGCCTTTGAGGCCCATTACAAAGCTTGCAAGGAAGGAGGCGGTGGCACGATGGATCAGCTGAATATCTGCATGCTGGACGGATTCTCTATTCAATCCGGCGGCGTGAAAATAGACGACAGCAAGAGCCGGACAAAAAAGATCTGGCTGCTTTTAGCCTATCTGATCTTCCACCGCAGCCGCACCGTTTCTCAGGATGAACTGCATCAGCTGCTCTGGGGCAACGAAGAAAGCAAGGAAGACCCGCAAAATGCCCTGCGCGTGATGCTGCACCGCGCCCGCACCCAGCTGGACCAGCTAGGCCCCAACATGGGCCGCACGCTGCTGCTGCGCCAGAAGGACGGCTACCGCTGGAACCCCGACATCCCCATCCAACTGGATGCCGAGCAGTTTGAAGCCCTCTGCGCGAAGGCCGCTTCCGCCGCCGATCCTGCGGAACAGACGGACCTCTACCGCAAGGCTCTGGCCCTCTACCGCACGGACTTTCTGCAAAAGCTCTCCGGCGAGGATTGGGCGCGCATGCTGGCCGTCCATTTCCATGACCTTTATCTGGATGCGGTCCACGCCCAGCTTCTGCTGCTGGAACAGCAGTCTCTGGCTGCGGAAACCGTGTCCCTCTGCCGCAGCGCATTGGCGATAGAGCCCTTCAGCGAAAATCTTTACTTCCATCTGCTGCGTTCCCTGTTGGCGCTAGGCCGCCAGCAGGAGGCCATTGCCGCCTACGAGGAAGTACGGGAAGTGTTTGCCACTAACTTCGGCACCCTGCCCGCCGAGGAGATCCGCCGTCTGTACTACGAGGCCATGCAGGATATCCACGACCACACTGTTCCCATCGAGGAGTTGTATCAGTCGCTGCAGGAGGAGGAAACCCGCCGCGGTGCCCTGCTATGCGATTACGATTTCTTCAAAACCGTATTCCAGTCCACCGTCCGTCTGATTTCCCGCAGCGGCATTGCCGTGCATCTGGTCGTTCTGACCGCCTCCGGCAAGGACGGCCAGCCGCTGCCCAAGCGCAGTCTGGAGTACATCATGGAATGTTTGGGCGAGCAGGTTTGTCTCAATCTCCGCCGCGGTGACGTGGTCACCCGCAGCAGCCTCTACCAGTACGCCGTGATTTTGCAGATGGCAACATATGAAAACAGCTGCATGGTCTGCGACCGTATGATCAAAGCCTACAACCGGGCCTATCCTCACTCCCCTGCGCAGATCAGCTACGCCGTGCAGGAAGTCTCCGGCGAGATGCTCTGAAAATGAAACGAACCCCCGCTGCAGCGCAGCGGGGGTTTTCTGTTCTTCTTTTTATTCTGCGGAATAGACCTTTCGGCCTGCGCTCCAGACGGCCCGGACGGCATCCTTCTGCCGCCGGTACACACAGCGTTCCAGCCGCTCGGCAGGGGTCAGCGGATGGGGCTGGGGCAGGGCGTCATCCGCCAGCACAATGGCGTGCAGCGGGTTGCCGACCGCAAAGCCCGGCTTCTCTCCGAAATAGGCCGCGCCTGCTGAGGTGCCCAGATACCAGCCCTCGGGTACCGTCAGGAAAGGCGTTTCCCAGTTGTCCCGCACATGGACGGTCTTGGACGTCCGGATCGCGGAGGTCACCACATCAAACATATTCAGATGGTCGCCGCCGGCAATGTCGCTGCCCAGCGCCACCTTCAGTCCCTCGTCCAGCATGACCCGCACCGGCGCAGCACCGGAGCACACATTCACATTGGAGTCGGCACAGTGTACCACCGTAACACCGGCGTCCTTCATAGCCTTGCGCTCCCGCGCATCGGACCAGACGCAGTGGGCCATCAGCGTGCGGTCATCCCACAGGCCGAACTTGGCGTAGGTCTCCCAGTACTGGGTGCAGTCGGGATGCAGTTCCCTGACCCATGCGATCTCCTTCTGGTTTTCAGAGAGGTGGGACTGGACGGGCAGCTTTTTCTCCGCGGACAGCTTTCCTAAAAATGCCATCAGCTCGTCGGTGCAGGAGGGGGTAAAGCGGGGTGTCAGCATGGGCTTGATGTACTTAAACTGACCGCAGGCCTCCAGCCAGCGCAGGGTTTCCGCCTTGGATTCCTCCGTGGTCTCCTCCAGTACGCCGGGTGCAGCATTGCGGTCCATATTGACCTTACCCACATAACCGGTTACTCCGGCCTTTTCCAGTTCCTCCATCAGAACAAGGGTCGCATCGGTATGCAGGGAGGAGAACATGCACACGCGGGTGGTTCCGCCGGAGATCAGCTCCGCCGCCAGCTGGCGATAAATGGTCCGGGCGTAGTCCACGTCCGCAAAACGGGCTTCCGTGGGGAAAGTGTAGGTGTTCAGCCAGTCCAGCAGCTGCAGGTCCATACCTGTACCCAGCATAGGATACTGGGGCGCGTGGAGGTGCAGGTCCGCAAAGGACTGCACGATCAGCGCATCGCCACAGTCCTCCACCGGCGCACCAGCGTACTGCTCCGGCAACTGCGCAAACACGCCGCAAATGATTCCGTCCCCCGCCACCAGATAGCCGTGCTCTGTCACATCCAGCTTGCCCAGCTCCGGCGCGGACACGATGTTGCCTTTCAAAATCGTAATTGCCATACAAGGATCCTCCATTCAACAGCGGCTCAAAAAGAAAAGAAGCGCCTGCCGGACAGGGCACCCCCTCTTCCAACAGACACCCATAGTAGAGCATTTGGCTGCCCCGTAGAAACTTTCGCGCCTTCATTCTGCGAAATTATATGAGTCTTTTCAATTGTATGTGCCTTTTTCTGTAAAAAGCATAGCACAGGAAAAAGCAAAATGCAAGACTGCTTCTTGTAGACGAGACATAGGGATGATAAAATAGGACCGTCTTATGAAACGATCAGCCCTTTACCATATCAGCACAAATTCAGAAAGGAGCCTGTCTATGGAATACAAAATTGGCGGAACCCCCCTGCCCGTGGTCGTCTGCCATCTGAATGCCGGCGAAACCATGATCACCGAGGGTGGCAGCATGAGCTGGATGTCCCCCAACATGCAAATGGAGACCACCTCCGGCGGCGGCTGGAAAAAGGCGCTGGGCCGCATGTTTGCCGGGGAAAACCTGTTTTTAAACCGCTACACCGCGCAAGGCGGCCCCGGCCTGATCGCATTCTCCTCCAGCTTCCCCGGCAGCATTCGCCCCTTTGAAATAGGCCCCGGCCGGGAGATCATCCTGCAAAAGGGCGGTTTTCTGGCGGCGGAAGCTACCGTAGACCTCTCCATTCACTTCCAGCATCGGGGCGGCACTGGCTTTTTCGGCGGCGAGGGCTTCATCATGCAAAAGGCATCCGGCAGCGGCATTGTCTTTGCGGAATTTGACGGCCATGTGGTGGAATACGATCTGGACGCCGGCCAGTCCATTGTGGTCAGCAGCGGCCATCTGGCGGCCATGGATGCCACCTGCTCCATGACCGTGCAGGCGGTACGGGGCGCAAAGAACATTTTTCTGGGCGGCGAGGGCCTGTTCAACACGGTCATTACCGGCCCGGGCCGGATCTACCTGCAGACCATGCCCATCAGCAAGCTGGCGCAGTCCCTCATCCCCTATCTTCCCACCGACAAGGGCAGCGATTGAGGATCACAAACAAAAAACAGGTGACTTTTGTCACCTGTTTTTTCTTTTGGCCTATACTGTCATACGGGCCTTTTCCCGCCCGAATCAAGGTAAAGGCGTTGATCGTATGCTGCAATCACTTGGCTGGGCCGCGCTGGGCACCGGATTCACCTTCGGTATGACCACGCTGGGCGCCGCCATGGTCTTTTTTCTCTCTGGCGCTCCCTGCCCCCGTTTCCAAAAAGCTCTTCTCGGCTTTGCCGCGGGCGTGATGACGGCAGCCTCCGTCTGGAGCCTGCTGCTTCCCGCCATGGAACGGACGGAAGCACTGCACATCCGCCCCCTCTGGCTGCCTGCGGCAGCGGGAATGCTGCTGGGGGTGCTGTTTCTGGCGGCACTGGACAGTGCGCTGCCCCACCTGCGCAAAGCCCCCTCCGATGACCGCTGGCGACAAAACGCACTGCTGATGACCGCCATCACCCTACATAACATTCCCGAGGGGATGGCGGTGGGACTCGCCTTCGCATTGGCAGCAGGCGGCGAGCATTTTGCCGGAGCGGCGGCGCTGGCCATCGGCATCGGCATCCAGAACTTTCCCGAGGGCGCTGCCATCTCCCTGCCGCTGCGGCAGGAGGGCAAAAGCCGCGTGCAGGCCTTTCGCAGCGGGATGCTCTCCGGCATCGTGGAACCGGTGTTCGGTATGCTTGTGGTACTGGCCGCCGGCTGGGCAGAACCGCTGATGCCGTGGCTGCTGAGCTTTTCCGCCGGCGCCATGCTGTATGTGGTGGTGGAGGAGCTGATCCCGCAGGCCCACAGCCGGACGGGGACCTGCGGGTTTGTGACCGGATTTCTTATTATGATGGTACTGGACGTTGCGCTGGGATAAAGAAAAAAGCGGACTTTCGTCCGCTTTTTCTTAAAACAGATGGATCAGGCCCATGGTCACGGCGGTGGTAATGCCGCCCGCAATGACAAGGCCCAGCAAAATGGCAGGCAGTGCATCCCGCAGGCGGATGTCCAGCAGCGCCGCCACCAGCGCTCCGGTCCACGCGCCAGTACCGGGCAGGGGGATGCCCACGAGAATGATCAGGCCCGGCAGACGGTACTTCCGAACTACGCGGCCCTTCAGATGGGCGCGCTTTTCCAACCGGTCGATTTTTTCATTCAGGACAGAGCGCCTGCGCAGCAGCGCAAAGATCCTGCGGATCAGCAGCATGATAAACGGCACCGGCACCAGATTGCCGATGACTGCCGTAACAAAGGCTGCCGCGGGCGGCAGTCCCGCTGCGATGCCCGCAGGAATGGCGCCCCGCAGTTCCAGCACCGGCACCATGGACATACCGAACGTCAATAACAGTTTTCCAAATAACGTATCCAAAAAGGACATACAGCCTCCAAAGAAAAATTTTACCGCGCACCGATAGTCGGGTAATCCCGACTGCGGTTTCAATCCTTGGGTTTTTGTGTGTATTTGGCATCCAAAATAGCAATCACATCCGCCAGTGCGTCATGCTCCGCGTCGGACACCACGGTGGCGCCGCACTGCCGGACGCTGTCCTTGCAGTTGGCAGGGGCAAAGCCCTGCGCGGCGACGGTCAGCATGGGGATATCGTTGGCCTCATCGCCCACGCAGTAGACATGCTCCATGGAAATACCCAGCCGATCCGCCAGACGGCGGACCATGCCGCCCTTGTTGGCGCCCTTTGCCGTCAGTTCCAGCAGGACGGGCGTGGAAAACACCATCTCATAGTCCTCCGCATATCCCTGTTCCCGCATTTCCGCCTCCAGTGCCAGCAGATCGTCATGCTCCGCTTCAAACAGCAGCTTTCCCAGCGGCTGCGGCACCTCCGTCAGGCTGCCCGCCTCGGTGATAGCCACCTTGGTCAGGTGTTCATGCTGGCGGGTAATCGCATTGGGGCGGACGGCATAGATGGTATTGTTGATGTGATAGGCCTCCACGGCCACCTGCGGGAAGCGGTCCAGCAGCGCCTGTCCCCAGACATGAACCCGCCCGTCCAGCAGCGCGTTTTCCAAATAGGCCTCCGCCTCAAAATCATACAGGGACGCTCCATTGCACACCACACCCGGCGCATTCATGGGCACCTCTGCCACAAAGCGGATAAAGGCCGGCAGCGCCCGGCCGGTGGCAATGGCAAACCGGCCGCCCTCTGCCATGAAGTATTCCAGCGCGGCCCGGTTTTTCTCGGACAACGGCGGCATGGGCGTACCCGCGCGCAGAGCGCCCTCGGTATAAATCAGGGTATTGTCAAAATCGCTGGCCAGCAAAACGCCGTCAAACTTTCCCATAT
>JAFYQM010000097.1 GCA_017547085.1 Oscillibacter sp. | reverse complement strand
ATCTCCCCTGAAGTTCTGTTGACGTAAAGAAAAAGCGCTGACTGTGTCAGCGCTTATTTCTTCGGATAGGGGTCTTTGACGCTGGTACGTCCCAGCAGGTAGTCCACACTGACCTTGTAAAAGTCGGCCAGTGTGTGAAGCGCAGAAACAGGTACATTCACCCGTCCCAACTCGTAGTCAGAATATGTGGTCTGGTGAACCTGCAGCAGTTCTGCGACTTGCGTTTGGTTTAAGTCTTGATCCTCACGCAGGTCACGAAGTCGAAGTTGATACATAACATCACCCGACACCATTATCCGTTAAGGAAATATTCCTTATTGCATTTTAAGGGAATATCCCTTAAAATAATCAATGAGGTGATGTTATGCAGAACTATCAGAAGCTATACACCCTGCTGTTCAATGCCTGCACCGACGCGGTGGAGGCCATGGAGCAGATGAACTTCGGCACGGCAAAAGCCCTCCTCATCGCCGCCCAGCAGCAGGCGGAGGAACAATACATCGCCGCAGAAGAGCCTGTTGAGACAGAGAAACCCAATTGAATAGAAAAAGCGACGCCAAACGGCGCCGCTTTTTTGTTTATGAAAAGCTCCAGTTGGCGGGGTTGCAGTCGTAGCGCCCGTCGGAGGGGTAGGTGAGGAAAGCATGATCGCGGGAGGTATTCGTTTCCACCACGAAAGGAATGTTGCTGGACATGAACTGCCGTCCGTAGCTGTCCGTCACCAGCGCGGCGATATACAGCTTGTCGGTGTCGGTCAAGTGGTCGACGCTGACATCCGGCAAGAGGTAGAACTGCTGGTCGGTGTAGTCGCCGTGGAAATGAGAGGGCTGCTCACAGGCGGTAGCCCAGCCCAGCAGCCGCTGGTTGCGGAACACGCCCAGCTGCACCTCCGACACCTCTGCGGCGGGATTGCCGTAGAAGTCCTTGCGCAGGTTGCGGTAGCGGGTAGTGACATACTGTCCGCTGAAATCAAAGGCGCCGTCCACCACGTCTTCACCGAACAGGTACATGGCCTGCACCTCCAGCTCCGGCAGGCTGTCGGACCAGAGGTCTGTGAAGGTGTCCAGCACCTGCGTTTCCTGCCGCCCGTCGGGGTAGGTGAAGGTGACGGAGAGGGTGATCTCGTCGGTGATCTGGCTGGCCAGCGTGCCGGTGAAGCTGCGGTTGGTGCCCATTTCCCCATTGGTTTGATTGATACTGCCGCCGTGGTCGTCCGCGGCGAATTTTACCGTCATGCCCTCGATGTAGGTTTTGGGCGTGGCGTGGACGGAAAAGAGGATGCGGTTTTCCTTCAGGTTGAGGCGCAGGATCTCCGCGCCGTATTCCGCCGTCAGGCTGTTCTGGGCCTTCAGAATTTCCTCCACGCGGTTGGAGATGCCGTAGATCTGGCTGTTGACGGAATCCTGCACGTTGCTCACCGTCATCTGCACCCGCTCATACTGCTCGTCGATCTGGTCCAAACGGTTGATGAGGTGAAAGCTGACCAGCAGTGCGAGGAACCCCAGCAGCACCCACGGCCACTTTCGCCGCTTTGCGGGCTTGGGCTGGGCCGCCAGATAGCGGGCCACGATCTCCTCCACCATGGCAAGCTGCGCCTCCGTCAGCTCGGCTTCGGGCTGCGGGGCCTGTTCCGGCGCTTCGTCCTCCACGCCCAGCAGCCAGCCCACCGACACGCCGAAGCGCTTTGACAGGGCGATCAGCTTGTCGATTTCCGGTGTGGCGGCGTCCGCCTCCCATTTATAGATGGCCTGACGGGACAGCCCCAGACTTTCGCCCAGCGCTTCCTGTGACAGGCCCAATTCTTTTCGTTTCTGCGCGATGCGCTGTCCAAGGGTCATGGGCCTCGCTCCTTTGCTTTGATGGTGCCAGTATAACAAATCTGATGGCTGAAATCCACCAACCGCCGCCTTTCTTTTTGTCAACTGCCGGTTAGCAGAAGTGTTGTGCTAAATTTGTTCCTGCGGTTTTCCACAGAAATTTGTGGTTCTCCACAGGATTTTCCACAAAAGGGCTTGTGAGACGCAAAGGAAAAACGCCTCTTTCTCTGACAGTAGCAATAACAATTTCTTTATCTCTTACACTACCGGGAAGATTTTACTAAATCTTCGATTGCATGGTTTTGTGCAAGGATTGTATGGGTTTATGCAATAAGAACAAGGCGCACCCACACAGGTGCGCCTTGCAAGTTATTCAGCGGTTTCTTCCGGCTTGGAAGTGTTTTCGGTTTCTGCGGAGGGTTCGGGGGCGGCAGGTGCTTCGGCTTCCGCAGGGGCCTCAATCTTCTCAGAGATCATGTGCACCTTCTTGGCCGGGGCTTCGATGGCTGTGTCGCGGGGTTTGGTGGAGGCATAGGGATTCTCCACCAGTGCAGGGTCGCGGCCCTCGATAATGGCCACCATCTCGCCGCCGGTGATGGTTTCCTTTTCCATCAGGTAGGCAACCACCTTGTCCATGTCCTCGCGGTTGGCCTTGAGGATCTCCACCGCGTCAGCGTAGGCCTTGTCCAGCAGTTCCTTCACGGCCTTATCCATGCGGGCGGCGGTGTCCTGTGCGCAGTCGATGCCGTAGCCGCCGTCCAGATACTGGCTGCGGCGGGAGGCCAGCGCCATCATGCCGAACTCGTCGCTCATGCCGAACATGGCCACCATGTTGCGGGCCACGGCGGTGGCGTCCTGAATGTCCTGTGCGGCGCCGTTGGTCATGGTGTTCAGTACCACTTCCTCCGCGGCGCGGCCGCCCATGGACACGGCGATGCGGCCCATCAGCTCGTCCTTGGTGCGCAATTCCGTCTTGTCTTCCTCGGGCATCAGCAGGGTGTAGCCGAGGCTGCCCTGTGTGTGGGGGACAATAGTGATCTTCTGCACCGGCTCGGCGTTCTTCTGCTTGTAGGCCACCATGGCGTGACCCACTTCGTGGTAGGCCACCAGCTTCTTTTCAAACTCCGTGAGGACGCTGCCTTTTTTCTCCGTACCGGCAATCACCAGCTCGAAGGCGGAGAGCAGGTCCTCCTGCGTTACCAGCTTGCGGCCCTTGCGCACGGCGCGGAGGGCGGCTTCGTTGACAAGGTTTGCAAGGTCCGCGCCCACGCAGCCTGCGGTGGCGAGGGCCACTTTCTTCAGGTCGACATCCTCACCCAGCTTGATGTTGCGGGTGTGCACCTGCAGCGTGGCGATACGGCCTGCCAGATTGGGACGGTCGATGGTGATGCGGCGGTCAAAACGACCGGGCCGCAGCAGGGCCTGATCCAGTACCTCGGGGCGGTTGGTGGCCGCCAGCAGGATGATGCCGCGGGTGGGGTCGAAGCCGTCCATTTCCGCCAGCAGCTGGTTCAGGGTCTGTTCCCGTTCGTCATTGCCGCCCAGACGGCCGCCGTCACGGGATTTGCCGATGGTGTCGATCTCGTCGATGAAAACGATGCAGGGGGCGACTTTCGCCGCTTCCTTGAAGAGGTCACGGACACGGCTTGCGCCCACACCTACGAACATCTCCACAAAGTCGGAACCGGAGATGGAGAAGAAGGGAACATTGGCCTCACCGGCCACAGCCTTGGCGAGGAGGGTCTTACCGGTGCCCGGAGGGCCTACCAGCAGCGCGCCCTTGGGCAGCTTTGCACCGATCTCGGTGTACTTACCGGGGTTGTGGAGGAAGTCGATGATCTCCGTCAGAGACTCTTTGGCCTCGTCCTGTCCCGCCACGTCGCGGAAGGTCACGCCGGTCTTGCGTTCCATGTAGACCTTGGCGTTGGCCTTGCCTACGCCGCCGATGCCGCCCATGCCGCCGCGCTTGCCCATCACGTTCATAATGACGGTCATCACCAGCAGGACGATGAAGAAGGGAGCCAGATTCACAAGGAACAGCAGAATGGGGCTCATGGGAGGCACATAGTCCTCGTTGATGCGGAGATCGCCGTTGTCCCACTCGTTCAGGAAGGCGATGGTGGCGTCGTTGGATTCGATCTGCACGGTGAACAGCTGCAGATGAACCTGCTGCTCCTTGCCGTTCTTATCCAGATAGGTGTAGACGCTGTTGCCGTCCTCGTCAGTGGATTTGGTGTGGGCCACGCCCTCGGCGTCGGTATAGACGTAGCCGTCCTCCGGTGTGATGAGGAGGATGGCCTCATCGGTGTCAAAGTCCACACTGGAGACCTGCTGGGACTTTACCATGTCGCGGAACTCGCTGTATTCCACTTCCACGTTGGAGGCCTGATGGCCTGCGCTGGTCATGTAGTTGCCGGCGTAGCCGAGGATGGTGGTCAGCAGCACCGCCCAGCAGATCAGGGACAGAAAGCCGCGCCAGTTGCTGCCGCCCTTTCCGCCCCGGGGAGGGTTTTTTTTCTTGTTGTTGGGATTCATGTATTGATACTCCTTTCGGATCACAGCCGAAATATTTCAAAGTATAAGGCAGTATATCACAGTTGCAGCGGCCCCACAAGAACGAGCCGTGTCTTTTTCGTGAAGTTTCTGTAAATTCACCCTTTATTGTACCCCGTGGATATGGTATACTACTACGGAATATAGATAAAAATCTTCGAACGGGGAGTAACGATATGGACGAACAGAGAAAAAATGCCATGACCGCAGAAGCTGACGGCGTCATCGAAGGACGCAATGCCGTCATCGAGGCCCTGCGGGCAGGCGAGAACATCGATAAAATTTACATTCTGAAGGGCGAGACGGACAAGACGCTGGGCCACATCGCCTCCAAGGCCCGTGCCGCCGGTATCGTGGTGGTGGACGCGGACAAGCGCAAGCTGGACAACATGAGCCGTACCCACGCCCATCAGGGCGTCATCGCGCTGGCTGCCGTGCGGGAATACGTCAGCGTGGAGAGCATTCTCGAAGCCGCTGCCGCCAAGGGGGAAAAGCCCCTGCTGGTGATCTGCGACGAGATCTCCGACCATCATAACTTAGGCGCCATCATCCGTACCGCCGAGTGCGCCGGAGCCCATGGCGTCGTCATCCCCAAGCGCCGCAGCGCGGGCCTTACCGCCGTGGTGGCCAAGACCTCCGCAGGCGCCGTGGCCCATGTGCCTGTGGCCCGTGTGCCCAACATTCCTTCCCTGCTGAAGGACCTGAAGAAGCAGGGCGTGTGGGTGTTCGGTACGGCAGCCAACGGCACCACCAACCTCTATGACGCCGACCTCAAGGGCGCGGCTGCCATCGTCATCGGCAGCGAGGGCGAGGGCATGACCCGCCTTGCCGAGGAGAACTGCGACTTCCTTGTCAGCATTCCCATGCGGGGCAAGCTGAATTCCCTGAACGCCTCCGCCGCCGCAGCCATTTTGCTGTACGAGGCCGTGCGCCAGAGAAGCTGATCCCACAGTAAGGAGCCTTTATGACAAGCAGAGACGAGACAACCAAATACGGCGCGGCTCTGCCGGAGGACGATTTCCTGCTGGAGGAGATCCTGGCCGAATACGGCGGAGGACGGGAGCAGAAGCTGATGCGGGATGTGGAGCATGAGCTGGACCCGCTGAAAAAGATGCATCCGCAGCCTCCCGCACCTGTGCCCGAAACGCCTAAAGCACCCAAAGAGAAAAAACCGGAAAAGCCGGTCCTGCCCGAGCCTCCCAAGCCCCTGACCCTGAAGGATGTGGTGGGCGACACGGTGGACGCCGTCATGGAGGAAAACCGGGAGAATATCCTGCCTCCCAAGCGGAGCCTCTTTTCCAGACGGAAGTTAGAGGAGACAGAGCAGCTGTACGATACGGAGGCTGTGCCGGAACCGGAGCCAGAGATCATGCCGGAGCCTATCGGTCCGGAGAAGGATCTGTACGAGGCTGCCGCCGAAAACCGCCTGCAGATGCAAAGCGCCCGCAGCACGCTGCTGCCTGCTTTTTTGACGGCACTGGTGCCGGTGGTGCTGATGCTGGCGGAGCAGGTGGGTGGATTGGTGATCCCCTACTGGACGGGAGACATTGGGGTGCAGAGCATCGTGCTGCTGACCTGCCTGCTCATCACTTCACTGTTGTGTCGGCAGGTGTTTGGGTATGCGGTGCGGCAAGTGCGAACGCGGCGCTGCACCTGTGAACTGGCGGTCTGTGTGTCTGCACTGGTTGCTGCCGCGGACTGCGTCGCGTGTATGGTTTCTGAGACCCGTACCGCCACGCCGCCTTACGGCAGCGCGGCCGTGCTGGCGCTGGCCTTTGCACAGGCGGGCGTGTTCCGCCGGTACCGCGGCATGTACGATACTTACCGCGCGGCGGCCATCGACGATGCGCCGCCCTATCTGGTGACGGATACCGCCCGCGGCGCCTGTAAGCAGCGGGGGGCCATTGCCGGATTCTATACCGCGGCGGAAAAGCCCGATACGTCTACCCTGTGGCAGGCGGCACTGATGCCTGTGGTGCTGGTGGGCAGCATGGTATTTGCCGTGCTCAGCTCCTTCGGGCAGGGACGCGGCGGCGATTTCCTGCTGAACTGGTCGGTGATTCTGGCGGCGGGAGCAACCTTTTCCATGCCGCTGAGCTGGCCGCTGCCGTGGTCCAAGCTGACGGCCCACCTGCAAAAGACGGGGTGCGCTGTGGCAGGCTGGTCCGGCGCGGAGGCCATCAGCCGCCGCAAGAGCATGATCGTCACGGATGCGGACCTGTTTCCGCCCGGCACCATCCAGCTCAACGGCGTGAAGGTTTACAGCGAGGAGATGCGGGTGGCCGTGTCTCACGCGGCTACGGTGGCCCGTGCCGCCGGGAGTGGACTGGAGCGGCTGTTTGACGGGCTGCTCCGCAGCGAGCTGGGCCATTACGAAACGCTGGAGGACTTCAGCTTCTATGCCGAGGGTGGCTGGTCCGGCACCATCCGGGGCGAGAGCATCCTGCTGGGAACGGCCTCGTTTATGAAGAAGATGGACGTGCGCATCCCAACCGACATCAATCTGAAAACCGGCATCTTTCTGGCGGTGGACCGCCAGCTGACGGCGGTGTTCGCCGTGAAGTACCAGCCCTCGGAGCATGTGGACTTCGCCCTGCGGATGACCCAGCGCAGCCATATTACGCCGATTCTGGCGGTGCGTGACCCCAACATCACGCCCCAGCTGCTGCAGCGCAAGTTCCACAAGGGCGTGCGGGTCCAGTATCCGGACATCACCACCCGTGTGGCCCTCAGCGAGGCGGAAAATGACCGGGACCTGCCCCGGGCCCTGCTGCAGCGGGAGGGTATGCTGCCCTTTGCCGAGGTGGTGGCGGGCAGCCGCCGGTTGTGTCAGGCGGTGCGGCGGTCTGTGACGCTGTCCCTGCTGGGCAGCATCGTGGGCACGCTGCTGGCCTTCTACCTGATGTTCCTGGGGTCCTACGCCCTGCTGACGCCTATGGCGCTGGTAGCATTCCTGCTGCTGTGGACGCTGCCGGTGCTGCTGATGGCGGACTGGACGGGCCGATATTGAATCCATAACGCGGAAACCGGAGAAAGTCCCTTCGGTTTCCGCGTTTTTTTGAGCGGAAGTGAAAAAAATCACAGGCTTTTTTCGCCGTCTTGCCCAAAATGTGAAAGCTGTTGAAATTTTAGTTGTATTCGTGCAGTGAACATTGTATAATTCATACATTAGGGTTTTCACGGTGTAATGAGCTGAACACAGGCCGATGCACCGTTCGGAACGCTTTGAAAGCATCAACATAAGGAGTGTAAATCAAATGAGCAATTCTGTACAGAACATCCGCAACGTCTGCTTGCTGGGTCACAGCGGCAGTGGTAAGACCGCCCTGACGGAGAGCCTGCTGTATATGACCGGCGCCATCGACCGCATGGGCCGCGCTGTGGACGGCAACACCGTCTGCGACTACGATCCCGAAGAAGTCAAGCGGCAGATCTCCCTGTCCACCTCTGTGGCGCCCATCGATTTTACCGGCTGCCGCATCAACGTGCTGGACACCCCGGGTGCATTTGATTTCGCCGGCGAAGTGATGGAGGCTCTGCGTGCTTCCGACGCTGCGATCATCGTCTGCTCCGCCAAGGACGGCGTGTCCGTTGGTCTGGAGAAGGCATGGAAGTACTGCGAAGAGCGCAACATGCCCCGCTTCATCTATATTTCCAAGACCGATGAAGAGAACAGCGACTACAACGCCACCTTCGAGGCCCTGCGCGAGAAGTTCGGCAACAAGATCGCTCCTCTGGTCGTGCCCATCTGGAACGATGACCGCAAGGTCACCGGCATCATCGACGTGCTGAACAAGCGCGCCTATGAGATGCAGAACCTCAAGCGTGTGGAGATCGAGCTGCCCTCCGACAAGCAGGATGTGGTGGAAGAGTTCCACGATGCACTGAAGGAATCCGTCGCTGAGACCAGCGAGGAGTTCATGGAGAAGTTCTTCGGCGGTGAGGATTTCACCTACGCCGAAATGATTCAGGGCCTGCGTCAGGGTGTCCGCGATCTGAGCATGTTCCCCGTGTTCTGCGGCAGCGCCGTCAACTGCATGGGCAGCCTGATGCTGATGGACTACATCGTCGACCTGCTGCCCAACCCCACCGAGGGCAACTATCACAAGGCCACCGCAGCCGACGGCTCCACCGAGGAGTTCGTGGTGTCTCCCGGCGGCGTGCCCACCGCATTCGTGTTCAAGACCGTTTCCGACCAGTACGGCAAGTACTCCTTCGTGAAGGTCCTCTCCGGCAGCATCACCCCCGATATGGCCATGGTCAACGCCCGTACCGGCAACAGCGAAAAGCTGGGCCGCCTGTACTCCATGCGCGGCAAGAAGACCACCGAGGTCAAGGAACTGGGCTGCGGCGACATCGGCGTCATCGCCAAGATGGATAAGGTCAAGACCGGCGATACCCTGTGCGATGCCCGTAAGGTTGTGTCCCTGAAGAACATCCCCTTCGCAGAGCCCTGCTACTCCGTGGCCATCGTGCCCAAGACCCGCGGTCAGGAAGATAAGATCGCTCAGGGCCTGAACCGTCTGAACGAGGAAGATCCCTCCTTCTCCGTCACCAACAACGCCGAGACCCACCAGATGGTCCTCTCCGGTGCCGGCGACATGCAGATCGACGTGCTGGTCAGCAAGCTGAAGACCCGTTTCAACGTGGAAGCCGAGCTGAAGCCCACCCGCGTTGCCTATCGTGAAAAGATCCGCAAGACCGTTCAGAAGCAGGGCCGTCATAAGAAGCAGACCGGCGGCAGCGGCCAGTTCGGTGATGTTTGGGTCCGTTTCGAGTTCAATCCCGATGAGGAAGAAATGGTCTTCGCAGAAGAAGTCTTCGGCGGCTCCGTGCCCAGAAACTTCTTCCCCGCCGTTGAAAAGGGCCTGCGTGAGGCCTGCGTCCATGGTCCTCTGGCCGGCTATCCCGTCGTGAACCTGAAGGCCGTTCT
>JAFYQM010000096.1 GCA_017547085.1 Oscillibacter sp. | reverse complement strand
TGGAGGAATCGAAGTAGACGTTGCCGCCGGCGATATAGGCCTTTTCCTTCTCCAGCAGAGTCTCCACGATGCTGATATAGTTGTCGATGCAGTTGGTGGCAGGCTCCACCACGTCGGGGATCTTGATGTTCAGCTTGGCGCAGTCGGCGAAGAACGCATCGGTGTAGAACTTGGCGATATCCATGACGGTCTTATTCTCGCGCTTGGCGCCCTTGAGCATCTTGTCTTCGCCCTCGTCGGCATCGGAGGTCAGGTGGCCCACGTCGGTGATGTTCATGACGCGGTTCACATCATAACCGGCATAGCGCAGGAACTTCTCCAGCACGTCCTCCATGATATAGGAACGCAGGTTGCCGATGTGGGCGAAGTGATACACGGTGGGGCCGCAGGTATACATTTCCACATGATTGGGGGTATGGGTCTGAAATTCTTCCTTCTTATGGGTGGCAGAGTTGTAAAGATACATAATAGCACTCCTTTATTCTTCCGTATCGGCAGAGGCTCCGCTCTGCCCATTGTTTTTCATATAGTGTTCGTCCAGCAGCTTTTCCAGCAGTTCCAGACGAGAGGAAACGGCAGCCAGCTTTTCCAGAACGGGGTCTTTCACGTTAATCTGATCCACATCGTCTGCGTAATGAGTCGTCTTTCCTGCAATGCGGACGATCTGCGCGGGAATACCAACGGCAGTGGCGTCCTCCGGCACCTCCCGCAGAACGACAGCGTTGGAGGCAATACGGGCGTTGTCGCCCACCTTGAAGGGGCCTAACACTTTGGCACCGCTGGAGATCAGCACGTTGTTACCGATGGTGGGGTGGCGCTTGCCCTGATCCTTACCGGTACCGCCGAGGGTCACGCCATGGTAGATCAGGCAGTCATCCCCGACTTCCGCAGTCTCGCCAATGACGATGCCCATGCCGTGGTCGATGACGAGCCGCCGGCCGATTTTCGCGCCGGGGTGGATCTCGATGCCCGTCCAGAAGCGGCTCCATTGGGAGACACAGCGGGCAAGGAATTTCAGGTGGTGGCAGTAGCACCAATGTGCCACGCGGTGGTAGATCACAGCGTGAACGCCGGGATAGAGGAGAAAAATCTCCAGTTTGCTGCGCGCCGCAGGGTCACGGCGCTGGTAGGCGGAAAGCAGTCCGCCCAGACGGGGTTCCTTGGACATAGTAACGATTCTCCTTGTGTCGGCCGGGAGCACATCAACAAAAAACGCCTCCCGTACCTATGGTACGAGAGGCGATTGACTCGCGGTTCCACTCTCATTTATCACTCAAGGAAGCCTTTGACGCAAGGCCGGACGGAGGGCTTCTGCATCCCCCGCGCTCCCGGGCGCACTTCGCCGTTTCCTCCGCAGGCACGCTTGCAGCCGGTGACGCGCCCTCTCTGTGCGTTGGGTGAACGGTTACTCTTCCCGATCAACACGCTATTCAATTTACATACGCAAGTATCTTATCAGGAATCCTGCAGGGTGTCAAGAGGCGTATTTCTGCGTTTTTTCTCTCAAATCATACCATACGCTATGCCTTTTCTTATATGTCAATATACGCCGCAGCCGCGTATCCCACATAATTCTGGTAATGCACCACATACCACCCCTGCCACTCGCCGTACACGCGGACACGCGCGCCATCCGGCATATTGGCAAGGATGGTTCCATCCGGCGTTGGGCGGCTGCGCAGATTCAGCGTTCCGTACTCCACATCCACCTCGCCATCCTGCGGGTCCATGGGATAGATGAACGGCAGCCCGAAAAAGCGGGTCAACGCCCGCGCCAGCTGCTCGGCAATGGCGTCCGTATGGGTCTCCACCCATGTAGCATCCGCCCAGTTGTCATGGTAGCCAATCTCCAGCAGCACCGCCGGAGCCCGGGACTGCCGCACCTCCCCCAGCGAAGTCGTCGGGCGGGTCGTGACCCGGTTCGGCAGCGGATAGATCTCCCGCAGTTCCTCTGCAAACAGTTCCGCCGCCCGCTGTCCCTGCACGCTGCCGGGGTAGTAAAAGGCAATGATGCCCCGTTCCTCGCCATACCGTCCTTCCGGTGCAGCGTTGGAATGAAGAGCCAGATAAAAATCGTAATAGCCGCTGTTGGCCTCCCGAATAGAGGACCCAGCGGTCATCTCGGGGCGGTTTCTTCTATATTGAATACCGTTAGACAGTAGGTAGGGTTCCAGCGCATCCGCGATCAGATTCATCTGGTACTCCTCACTACCGCTGCCGGTCACATACATGTTCCAGTCCTGTGTGGACGGACTTAAATAAATGATGGGCATGGTCTCCCCTCCTCTTTATATGGTTATGGTATTTCTGTAAAAAGTGTGCTACACTATTCCGGAAAAACCATCCACAAAAGGAGCGTACGCCAATGAAAGCTGAACGCGGATACCCGAAATTCACCATCACCCCCAAGGCGGAACATGCCATCCTGCGGGGCCACCCCTGGGTCTATGACGCCGAGATCCTCGCCATCGACGGCACCCCAGAAAACGGAAAATTAGTGGATATAGTGGGTAAAAAAGGTCAATATATCGGCACAGGTTTCCTCTCTGAGCAATCCAAAATCCGTGTGCGGCTCATTTCCCGCAACGCCAACGACCGCTTTGACGAAGCCTTCTGGGAGCGGAAGCTACGTTGGGCGTGGGAATACCGCAAGAGCGTCATGGCCGCTGAAGATCTGGACTGCTGCCGCGTCATTTTCGGTGAGGCGGACGCCTTCCCCGGACTGACGGTGGATAAGTTCCACGACCTGCTCAGTGTGCAGGTCCTCTCCATCGGTATGGAGGGCATCAAGGGCCTGCTGCTCCCCATGCTGGTACGCATTCTCCGCGAAGACGGTCAGGTCATCCGCGGCGTGTTTGAGCGCAATGATGTGGCCCTGCGGGAAAAGGAAGGCCTGCCCCAGTACAAGGCGTGGTTCCCGCTGAAGGACGAACCGCTGCCCGATTCCCCTGTCACCGAGATCACGGAAAACGGCATTAAATATCTGGTGGATGTGGAAAACGGCCAGAAAACCGGTTTCTTCCTCGACCAGAAGTATAACCGGCAGGCGGTGGCGCGGCTGGCCCGCGGCAAAACCGTGCTGGACTGCTTCACGCATACCGGTTCCTTCGCCCTGAACGCAGCCAAAGGCGGCGCCAAGCATGTCACGGCCGTGGATGTGTCGGAATCCGCAGTGGAGATGGCCCGTGCCAACGTGACGCGAAACGGACTGGACGATGTGATGGAGTGCGTAGCCGCTAATGTCTTTGACCTGCTGCCCCAGCTGGAAAAGGAACCCCGGAAGTACGATTTCATCATTCTCGATCCTCCGGCCTTCACCAAGTCCCGCAAAACAGTGGCCAACGCCATTACCGGCTATAAGGAGATCAACTACCGCGCCATGCGGCTGCTGCCCCGGGGCGGTTATCTGGCCACCTGCTCCTGCTCTCATTTTGCCACGGAAGAAAAGTTCATCGCCATGCTCCATGACGCCGCACGGGATGCCGGCGTACAGCTGCGGCAGATCGAAGCCCGTCAGCAAAGCTGCGACCACCCCATCCTCTGGGGCGTGGAGGAGACCAATTATCTC
This sequence comes from Oscillibacter sp., assembly GCA_017547085.1. Taxonomy (GTDB): domain Bacteria; phylum Bacillota; class Clostridia; order Oscillospirales; family Oscillospiraceae; genus Oscillibacter. Next base: position 30,395 of record JAFYQM010000096.1, on the reverse strand, counting down.
AAGTTCTACCTGTTTCAGGTGGTGTGAAAAAAAAGCCTCTGACTTTCGTCAGAGGCTTTTTTATGTTCCCGTGGTCAGTCTCCGCCGGTCTGCCCGCAGCGCCTCGCCATCTCCTGTCCGCCGCAGGACCCGTGCAGAGAGTACGGTGTCTACCGTAAACACCATGAGGCACAGCCATGTCACCTCCGGGATCGTCCGCAGCGCCAGTGCCTCCACTTCCGGCTGCACCCACCAAACCGCCGCGGCTGTTAATCCGCCCCAGATCAGGCTGAACGGCAGGCAGACCCGCCCACGGAGATTTCCCCGTACACCGGAATAGTCCCAGAAATGAACCCCAAAACAGATCTCATACGCCCAGTGTACGATATACTCCACCGCAGTCGCAGCAACTCCGCCCCATAAAACCAACCAGAGTCCCTGCAGGTCCGGCAGTGCCAGTACCGCCAGCATTCCCAGCCCATAGACCGGACACAGTGGCAGCAGCAAAAAGCATTTGCGTCCCTGCTGCGCAGCTCCGGTGGCTTTAGCAAAGACCTTCTCCAACAGATATCCTAAAAAGCTGTAGATCCAGAAATACCACAGTATCATTTTATCGCCTCCTTCGCCAGTCTTTCCCAAAACCGTCCATCTGATTCCAGCATTGCACCGCGGCAAAAACCATGATATGATGCTGTTGTGACAAAAAAGGAGGATACCGCCATGGCTGACAGCTGGGAACTTTTGAAAAGTGAATGTATGGCCTGCCGCGGCTGCGCGCTGGCAGAGACCCGCACTCATGTAGTCTTCGGTGACGGCGCCCAAACCGCAGAGATCCTCCTGATCGGCGAAGGCCCCGGCCAAACTGAGGACGAACAGGGCATCCCCTTTGTAGGCAAGGCGGGACAACTGCTGGACGATATGCTGGAAATCATCGGTCTGGACCGCACCAAGGTCTATATCGCCAACATCGTCAAATGCCGTCCGCCCCAGAACCGGGATCCCCTGAATGTGGAACAGGATGCCTGCATTGGTTTTCTCCGCCGGCAGACAGCGCTGCTGCGTCCCAAAATCATTGTCTGTCTCGGCCGCATTGCAGCCAAGGCCATCATCAAGGAGGATTTCAAGATCACCCAGGAACACGGCCAGTGGTTCCAGCGCGGCGGCATACAGATGACCGCCATCTACCACCCTGCCGCCCTGCTGCGGGATGTGGGAAAACGTCCCGAAACCTTTGAAGATTTGAAATCCATTCAGGCAAAGGTGCGGGAGCTGTGCCCAAACACCCCCATATAAATCAAAGAGGAGGGGCGCCCCTCCTCTTATCTTTCCGTATTGCAAAGGAACCGCCTATGACACGATCCCCTCTCCGCACACTGGACATGGCCTATATTGCCTTGTTTGCCGTGCTGACAGCTGTCTGCGCGTGGATTGCCATCCCCGCAGGACCGATCCCCTTCACCTTACAAACCTTCTCTGTTTTTCTGGTATTGACCACACTGGGCGGCCGCCGCGGGTTTTATACCGTGGTGGTTTACCTGCTGTTAGGAGCCGTGGGTCTTCCGGTCTTTTCCAGCTTTCAGGGCGGACTCGGCGTCCTGTTTGGCGCTGCCGGAGGCTTTCTGCTGGGCCTTCTGCCTGCCGCGCTGATTTATCGGTTTGCAGAATCGCGCCTGCCACCGCTGCCCGCCTGTCTCTTGAGCCTCACGATTTGCTATCTCTCCGGTATCGTCTGGTATCTTCTTTTTTACTCCGCCTCCACCGATCTCTCCACAGCACTTCGCTGGTGCGTGTTTCCCTTCATCCTTCCCGACCTGATCAAAACAGGGCTGGCACTGACGGTTTCCCGACGACTCAAGCCCTATCTGCGGTAAGCATCAAAACACGCACAGCGCTGCAAAGCAAGTACCGTTGGGTCCGATGGCCTCCATCTGGTAGCCATGCTCCGTCTGAATGCCTTCCAGCTGCAGCCGGTCACCCAGCGTTGCCTCCCGGTTATAGTTGATATAGAACTCCACCGGTGTTTCTCCCTGTAGTTCTGCCGGCAGGGCATCCCAGATGATATCGCCGTAGTTGCCGCTGAACAGATGGCCGTTGCCGTCCAGATCCGACCATACCACCTGCCGCGTGCCCAGATCCGTCAGTCCCTCCTTGGGCATCACAAGCTTGCGGGGCTCAGGGCAGTCGATCTCCACCGGACAGGTCCCGTAGGGCCGCAGCGTAAAGGAAGACGGACGCAGCAGTTTATGGGTGTTGGGGTCCGCAAGGATCCAGTCGCTTCTGCCACTGACGCAAAGCCGCCCCGTCTGATCCCGCATCTGGAACACACGCTGGGTATGCACACCCTTTGTACCGTTCTCCCAGGTGTTCACCGTCAGCACGTCCCGAAAACGGGGACAGTGGTGGATATGAATGGCCACGCGGGACAGCAAAAAGGCAAAGCCCGCCTCCGCCAGCACCTCATGGGCAAAGCCCAGCGCGTCATAGTGATAGCCACCGAAGGCCGCCATTTTGCTCAGCAGCGTTGCCATCCGTGCCCGCTTATTGCAGTCACAGTCCCAAAAGGTCAGTTCTTCCTGCCGGGAGTACAGCTCTCCCTCCAGATACTGCTTAAAATCCTCCATACGAACACTCCTTACATTGCTTTTCAAAGGAATTATACGCCTTTTTTCGTCCATTGACAAGTTTTAACGCCGTCTGCCCCGGAGGGCAGACGGCGTTTGATATTCATCTGTCACATCCGACCGGCCTTGTCCTCTGCATACCAGAGGTTCCAGGTCTGCCGATAGATTTCGGCGGCAGCCTCGCTGTGGCACACCATGCGTACCCGCTCCGGCAGCTCGTGTTCTGCCAGAAAGTCCATGATCGCCTTCAGCGCCACGGTGGCGGCCAACGGCAGGGGATAGCCGTAAATCCCGGTGGAAATCGAGGGGAAATCCACGCTGCGAATGCCTTTTTCCTCGGCAATCGCCAAACAGGACCGGTAGCAGGAAGCCAACAGGGCCGGTTCACCCAGTCCGCCTCCCTGCCAGACAGGACCGGGGGTATGCAATACATACCGTGCCCGCAGATTGTACCCGTGGGTCAGCTTGGCCTTTCCCGTTTCGCAGCCGCCCAGACCCCGGCATTCTGCCAGCAAAGCGGGTCCGGCGGCCCGGTGAATGGCGCCATCCACGCCGCTGCCGCCCAGCAAAGAGGTGTTGGCAGCATTGACGATCGCCTCAGCGTCCGACTGGGTAATGTCTCCCACAACGATGGAAAAACGCTCCATACCATGCACCTTCCTTTCCTGATTTCAGTATATACCTTCTACCGGGATTTGCAAGGTCACATCTGTTCTCCTATGGCATCATCTCTCCTCAGGTTCCACTGTTCTGCAAAGCCCATCATGCTCCACCAACACCTTTTCTATCCGGTCAGGGGCCGCACCAGAAAATTTTCTAAAGCTGTTCAAATTTACCGTTTCAAAATAAATTTCTTAGGTGTATAATAGTTTCATTGATCCTCAGATACCCAATGGACTTTAATTCAGGAGGAATATTATGCTGCATGTAAAACTGTTAAAAGTAAAAGACCCTGCCGAAATGGGCAAGCGCGCCGCCGATCTGTTCGAAGAAATGATCGCCTCCAAGCCTGCCTGTGTCATCGGTCTGGCCACTGGTTCTACCCCGCTGCCGCTCTACCGTGAGTTGATCGAGCGTGAAAAAGCCGGCCGCATCGACTTCTCCAAAGTACGTTCCGCCAATTTGGACGAGTACAAGGGTCTTGCTCCCGACCATCCCCAGAGCTACCGTTACTTCATGCAGGAAAATCTGTTCAACCATATTTCCATCAAGCCGGAAAACACCATCGTTCCTGATGGCCTGGCCGAAGATGTGCAGGCCATGTGCTCTGCTTACGAGGCACAAATCGAAGAGTGGGGCGGCGTTGACCTGCAGCTGCTGGGCATCGGTCACGATGGCCACATCGGCTTCAACGAGCCGGAGGAGACCTTCCCCGGCATGACTCACGAGGTGGAACTGGCCGACATCACCCGCCAGGCCAACAAGCGCTTCTTCAACTCTATCGGCGAGGTTCCCACCGCCGCCTACACTATGGGCATCGGCACCGTCATGGCAGCCCGCAAGATCATCATGGTCATCACCGGTGCCGACAAGGCCGAGATCCTGAAGAAGTCTTTCTTCGGCCCCGTCACTCCCGAGGTCCCCGCCTCCATTCTGCAGTTCCACCCCGATGTCACTGTTATCGCAGACGAAGCCGCCTGCTCCCTGCTGTAAGCACTGCATATTCCAAACGCCTTCCGGATATTCCGGAAGGCGTTTTTCCTCCATTTCCCCGATATACAAGCCAGACAGGTATCCCGGCCCGCAGGTTTTGCGCCGCCAGCAGCCTTCTGTACGATGGAATATTCGTCAAAAATGCTCAGTTCCCTAAAAGCCGGAGCAAACTGGTTTGTCATGTTTGGCTAATTGACGCATCGCGCCGTCTGTGCTTTAATAGTGTAAATTAATGATACCCCAAAGACATTGACGGAATTATGTCTCTTCCGGAGCGTTTCAGAGAACCGGCGGTCGGTGCGAGCCGGTACGGAAAGAAGAGGACAGTCTGCTTCCTGAGTCGACTCTGTAAACACTGCATACAAGCAGTCAGTAATGGAGTACGGTTGCCCCGTTATCGGCTTTGAACTTGTTGGAGTTCGAGAGTGATCCCTGCCTGTGAGGGTGGGGGTAATAAGGGTGGTACCGCGAATCATCGATTCGTCCCTGAAGCTGTAGTTGCAGCTTCAGGGACTTTTTCATTTCCATAAGGAGGAAACACCATGAACGAAGTCAGAATCAGCGACGTAACCATGAAACAGGCCGGAAAAGGGTTCTCCCTTTCCTTTAAGGAAAAGCTGGAGCTTTCCAAGCTGTTGGATAAGCTGGGTGTCTCTGTCATCGAACTGGAAGGCATCGAACAAACCAAAATCGACTCTCTGCGCATCAAGTCTGTGGCATCCGCTGTGAAACACAGCATTCTGGCGGTTCCCGTAGCACTGAACCGCGAGAGCGTGCAGCTCACCTGGAATGCACTGAAAGAGGCCCGTCATCCCCGCCTGCAGGTAGTCGCTTCTGTCAGTCCCGTTCAGATGGAGTATATTTTCCACAAAAAAGCCTCTGCCATGTTGGAGGCCATTCGGGATACCGTTGCCGCCTGCTGTGAAGTGGCGACAGATGTGGAGTTCGTGGCCGACGACGCCACCCGCAGCGATGAAAGCTTCCTCTTTGACGCGGTGAACACCGCCATCGCCGCAGGCGCGGGCACCATTACCGTCTGCGATACCGCTGGTGCCATGCTGCCCGATGAGTTCTCCGCATTCCTGAAGCACCTGTACGACAATGTCCCCGCGCTGGCAAACGTCACCCTTGGCATCTCCTGTTCCAACGCGCTGGCCATGGCAGACGCCTGCGCCATCGCCGGCATCCGTACCGGCGCCCGCGAGATCAAAGCCGCGGCGTACACCATGGACAATATTTCTCTGGCCGATGTGTCCCGCCTGCTGGCCATTAAGGGCGATGCCTGCGGCGTCTACTGCTCCGTGCGCACCACGGAAATGAAGCGCATCATCAACCAGATCACCTGGATGTGCGAAACCGGCCGCAGCAAGAACTCTCCCTTTGACAACGGCGCACACGAACCCGAAAATGATTTCACCCTCACCAGCCATGATGATATGTCCGCCGTGCTGAAAGCCGTGGAAAAGCTGGGCTATGATCTGAGCGAAGAAGACGGTGCCCATGTGTGGGAGGCCTTCCGCCGAATTGCCAGCCGTAAGGAGCAGATCTCCTCCAAGGAGCTGGACACCATCGTAGCCTCCACCGCCATGCAGGTTCCCGCCACCTATCTGCTGGACAGCTATGTCATCACCTCCAGCAACATCATCTCCTCCGTGGCACATATTAAGGTAAAGAAGGGCGAGGAAGTTCTGGAAGGCCTGACCCCCGGCGACGGCTCCATCGATGCCGCCTTCCTGGCCTTGGAACAGATCGTCGGCTGCCATTACGAGCTGGACGACTTCCAGATTCAGGCCGTCACCGAAGGCCGCGAGGCCATGGGCGAAACGCTGGTGAAGCTGCGTTCCAACGGTAAGTTGTATTCCGGCCGCGGCATCTCCACCGACATCGTGGGTGCCGGTATTCAGGCCTATATCAACGCATTGAACAAAATTGTCTACGAGGAGGCCGAAGCATGAGACTCTCCTTTTCCACCCGCGGCTGGGCACATCTGAACTGGGAAGCATGGCTGGAAAGCGCCACGGAAATGGACTTTGAAGGCATCGAGGTCTACAACCTGCCCAAATTCCCCGCCCTGCGTGACAAGGGTGCTCCCTTCCACAAATACAATATGGCTGCCACCCTCCGCCTGCTGCGGGAGAAGAAGCTGACCATCCCCTGCTTTGACACCTCCTACGACATTTCCGACGAAGAAGACGTAGTTCCTCTCCTGTTGGATCTGATTCAGGTGGCTAAGCATATGCAGGTACCCTATGTGGTGGCAGTTGCCCTGACCGATCACGAAGACCGGGTGCGGGAACGGCTGAATGTCCTGCTGCCCGCCGCCGAAGAGGCCGGCGTGTGCGTGCTGATGAAGACCAGCGGCATCTATTCTGATACCGCCCGTCTGCGCACCCTGATGGACAGCTTCGCCTGCGACCAGCTGGCCGCCCTGTGGGATATCCACCACCCCTATCGCGACTACGAGGAAAGCGCCGACGCCACCATCCGCAATTTAGGCGCTTACGTCAAGCACGTTCACCTGCGCGACTCCGATGACAAGGACACCTACAACCTCATCGGCGAGGGTACGCTCCCTGTGGACGAAATGATGCGCGCCCTGTCCTCGATTGACTACGATGGTTTCATCTCTCTGGAATGGAAACCCGAGTGGATGGAGGACCTGCAGGACCCCGAGATCATCCTCCCCCACTTTGTCAACTACATGAGCCGCTTTGAAAACACCCGTGGCAAGAAGAAAGTCCTCTATCCCAACCACAATGGCACCGGCCAGTATGTCTGGAAAAAGGACGAGCTGATCAACCTGACCTTCTCGCAGGTCCTCGACCGGATGGTGGAGGAATTCCCCGACCAGTACGCTTTCAAGTACACCACGCTGGATTACACCCGTACCTACGAGGAATTCCGCGAGGATGTGGATAACTTTGCTCGCGCACTGGTTTCTCTCGGCGTCAAGGCAGGCAGCAAGGTGGCCGTATGGGCTACCAACGTTCCCGCATGGTACATCACCTTCTGGGCTGCCACCAAAATTGGTGCCGTGCTGGTCACCGTGAATACAGCCTATAAGAGCCACGAGGCGGAATACCTCTTCCGCCAGTCCGACACCCATACGCTGGTGATGATCGACTCTTGTCTGGACTCCAACTACCGCGAGATCATCAACGAGCTGTGCCCGGAGATCGCTGCCAGCAAGCCCGGTCAGCCGCTGCACTGCAAGCGCCTGCCCTTCCTGCGCAACGTCATCACCGTTGGTTTCCGTCAGGCCGGCTGCCTCACCTTCGATGAAGCCATGGCCCGTGCTGATCTGGTCCCGCAGGAGGAAGTCAACCGCATGGCCTCCCTCGTCAAGCCTGACGATGTGTGCAACATGCAGTACACCTCCGGCACCACCGGTTTCCCCAAGGGCGTGATGCTGACGCACTACAATGTGGTCAACAACGGCAAATGTATCGGTGACCGCATGGGCCTGTCCACCGCCGACCGCATGATGATTCAGGTGCCCATGTTCCACTGCTTCGGCATGGTGCTGTCCATGACTGCCTCCATGACCCATGGCGCCACCGTCTGTCCCATGCCTTATTTCTCTGCCAAATCCTCGCTGGCCTGCATCAATCAGGAACGCATCACCTGCTTCAACGGCGTTCCCACCATGTTTATCGCTATGTTCAACCACGAGGACTACCGCAAAACCGACTTCTCCTACATGCGCACCGGCATCATGGCAGGCGCAGGCTGTCCCCCCGAACTGATGCGGCGTGCCGCACGGCCTGATGAAATGAACATGACCGGCATTGTCAGTGTATACGGTCAGACCGAATGCTCTCCCGGCAACACCATGTCCTCCTGGACCGACCCGTTGGATCTGCGCTGCGACACCGTTGGCTACAACTTCCCCCATGTGCAGTGCAAAATCGTCAACCCTGAAACCGGCGAGGAAGTGGCCGACGGCGAAAACGGCGAATTCTGTGCCCGCGGCTATAACACGATGAAGGGCTACTATAAAATGCCCGAGGCCACCCGCGATACCATCGACCGTGAGGGCTGGCTCCACTCCGGCGATCTGGCATGCCGAGACAAAGATGGCAACTACCGTATCACCGGCCGTCTGAAGGACATGATCATCCGCGGCGGTGAAAACCTGTATCCCAAGGAGATCGAGGAATTTATCTACACCCACCCTGCGGTACGGGACGTGCAGGTAATCGGCGTGCCTGACAAACGTTACGGCGAGGAGGCCATGGCCTGCATCATTCTGAAAGAGGGCCAGAGCGTCACCGAGCAGGAAATGCACGACTATATTGCTGCCAGCATGGCCCGCCACAAGGTCCCCAAGTACATTGAATTTGTGGATTCCTTCCCGATGAACGCTGCAGGCAAAATTCTGAAATACAAAATGCGGGAAGACGCTGCCAAACGTCTGGGGCTGGTCGGCGCCGCCGGCATTGACACGGCAGCGGGCAAAGACTGACAACAACGCATCTGAATGCAGCTTTCCGTTCTTTTCAGCCCCGCCACAATCGGGTCGCCTTTGCCCAAATAGCTGCTACCATCCGTAAAACTAAAGTTGTTTTTATCTGACAAAAAGAACAGACGAGATCCATGATCTCGTCTGTTCTCGTATTTACAAAGAAATGTATTACAGAGTCTTGAGGAATGCCTCCACGCGGTCCAGTGCTTCCTTCAGATCTTCGTCGGAATAGCAGTAGGACAAACGCATGTAGCCCTCGGTACCGAAATAGGCGCCGGGGATCAGGCCCACCAGACCTTCCCGCAGCATCTTCTTGCAGAAGTCCTCAGACTTCATGCCGTACTTCTCAATGTTGATGAACATGTAGAAGGCGCCTTCCGGCTCCTGTACGTCCAGTCCCATCTTCGTCAGGCGCTCATAGACATAGTCACGACGCTTGCGGAACAGTTCCCGCACGTCAGAAACGTCATGTTTCAGTGCCGCCACACAGCCGGGCTGCACAAAAGAGGGAGCGGAAACTACCATGTGCTGATGGAAAATCTGGATCCGGTCAAGGATGGGGGCATCGGCCATAACATAGCCAAGTCGCCAGCCGGTCATGGCATAGGGCTTGGAGAATGCCTGAATCACGATGATGCGGTCACGCATATCCTGATATTCAGAGAAACTGTGGTAACCCTCAGTGTAAACCAGTTCACGATACACATCGTCACAGATGACGAAGATCGGCTTATCCTTCAACACCTCGTGGATGGCATCCAGTGTCTCCTTGGTATAGATGCAGCCGGTGGGGTTGTTGGGAGAGGTCAGCACGATGGCCTTGGTCTTTTCGGTAATAGCAGCTTTCAGCGCGGCAGCGTCGATCTGATAGCGGTTCTTCTCCGTAGGCAGGCCAACCGGCACACCCCGCAGTAGCTTGACGATGGACTCATACATACCGAACGCCGGCGTGGGAATGATGACCTCGTCACCGGGATTCAGAATGGTGGCAAAGCTGGAAAACAGTGCCTCTGTGGCACCGATGGTCAGGGCGATCTCATTGACGGAATAGTTCAGTCCGTGATGCTCTGCTTCATATGCGGAGATCGCTTCCAGCGTATACCGATAGCCGTTGCCGGGAGGATAGTGGGTATCGTTGGCGTCCAGCGCAGCCTTGGTGGCCTCCTTGATGACGTCGGGGGTATTCTGATCCGGCTCACCAATGGTCAGGCCGCAGGCACCCGGTGTATCCCGTACTAAAAAAGTAAACTGGCGGATACCAGTGATCTCGACTCCCCAAACAGCCTGATTCAATGTTAATTCCATGGCTCTCACGCTCCTTTTCGTTATGGCATTCAGTATATTCTTCTTGAAAAAGGTTGTCAACGCACAGCGCCAAAAAAAGGAACTGCCGGATGGCAGTTCCTTCTTTATATGCGTTTTCCTAGGCAGTTTCCTCCAGCAGTTCCGGCTGAGGCGCTTCCTCCTCCGGCACAACGGGGACAACCGCAGGTTCGGATACTGTCTGGCGATCCAGCAGAATGGAATCTTCTCCGGCACCACCATAAGAATACTGTGCCTGATAGATCTGAACCATTGCCTCCCTGCTGTCCCAATCCAGAATTTCCAAAGGTTTCTGTGCACGGTCATAGACCAGCATCACGCTGTCTCCAACCCGGAAGAACGCCACACGGGGATCATCTGCTGCATTCAGCTGATAATAAGTCTCCCTGCCCGTAGCCTCATCCCGTCCCGCACCAAGGAAATAGTGGGTATCGCCGTCAATATTCACGGTACGAATCTCTGTGATTTCAAATTCAGCGGGGCCAAAGTCCGTGTTGGGTTCTTCCACGGCACTTTCATTTTCTTCGATCAGGCCGTTGTGGGCCAGTTCCTGCCGGTAGTTTGCCTCGCACTCTGCCACCGTGCCGCCGGTCTCCACGATCTGATACTGCTGCACGTTGACCATGGCGTACATCTTCACCAGTCCGTCTGCGCCTTTCAGCGCCATAAAATAGGTGGGCTGCTCCGCAATGTTCAGCAGCAGCGGGAAGGTGGACTCGTAGCGCATCTGCTGCACCTGGCTCTCCGCAGAAGCCATGGCGGAATATTCCGTTGCACCGGCACAGGGATAGAATTTCGTTTCCTTGGTACGCTGGTTGGTGAGGATGAAGCCGATGTTGGACTGGTCGCTGGTCACGGAGGTGACGCCGGTATACATATAGACGTCATCTTCAATGGCAATATAGTTCCACCCCTCCGTGGTCAGGGTCACGTCCCGCTGGCCGAAGATGGAGTTGATAAACCCGTTATGGTACATGCCGTAGTAGTCATACTGCTCCATGATGATGTCATAGGAGTAGACGCGGTCCACCCAAGTGGGGACTTCCTCAAAATACTGGCTCTCACCGGTAATGGCGTTCACCAGCACGGCACCCTTGATATCCGTGCCGCCGAACAGGCCGATGGTCTTGACGATGCGGGAACAGACCCAATAGGGCGTGCCCTCCTCGTCGATCTCAAAGACCGGCGCATCGAACATCATGGTGGGGTAGAGGAACCGCAGATGGCGGTACAGATTGCGTCCAAAGTGCTCCGCGGTGGTGTACTTCATGCCCTCGCTCAGGCGCACCACCTCTGCCTCCTGCGTCACCATGTCGATAATCAGATAGGCGGGCAGACCCTCAGCACGGTTGGTGAACCACTTGATCAGGTCACCATAGGCGAGGCTGGTCACACGGACGGGACGGCCCTGATAGTTGATCTGATTATAGGAGGACAAAATCTCAAACTGGGACACCATATCCGCCAGTTCACCCAACTTGCGGCTGCCCAACTGCGCTGCGGAATCCGCATCCAGCATGGGGATCTGATCGTAACTGATCTCCTCTACTTCAGCGGTAAAGTCGCCGGGTTCGATGGTCAGCAGCTCACTGTACGCTGGTGCCCGCAGCACTACCCATGAGGTGATGGCGCCCACGGCGATGGCGGCGATCAGTGCAAGAAACACCACAAAGGGCACAATGCACTGCTTTTTCACAAAGCCCACATAGCCCTTGACACCCTTGCCCTGAAAACCGGAGGTGAATACGGCGCAGCCGCAATACACCGCGCAGATCAGGAACACGAACACATAGAACTCCTCTGCGTGGAAGTTCAGCGCGGGCAGCTCCACATAGAAATAAACGGCGGCAAAAACCAGCGTGACCGCCAAATTGATCAGCGTACGGGTAAAGGCATTGCCGATGGGCTTTCTCTCCTTGTGCACCTTCTGGGGACGGGGCGGTACATCTCCGCCGCTGGCGGCTTCTCCACCGGAAGCCTCCTGAAATCCGCCGAAGCCGCTGAAGTCGCCGGGGTTGAACCCGCCGAAATGAAACTGAAACGGCATATTAAAACTCCTTCCATATTTTACAGCTTACCGCCATCATATCGGAAAAATATGAACAAATCAAGTCTTCCCAAAAAGGCAGGCCGCATACCGCACCGGCGGTACGCGGCCATGCCCGCATTTACTTCAAATACTGATAGACCAGCATCAGCCGCGCGGTGGTATTGGTCATATTTTCAAACCGGTAGGGCCGGTCTGCCGCAAAACGAACGGCGCCGCGTTCGAGAATGCGGATATCCTGTCCCTCCGTTTTCAACGTGACATTGCCGCTCATCTGGGTTACATAACATATACAGCCCGGAACAGAAAGTTCAGGCTCGTAACAGGCACTGATGTAAAGATCCAAGAAATAGCTTTCTATACGGGTCACTTCATCATAGGGAAAATTCTCCCGCAAAATGGCCTTGCCGCCGTCCACGCGAACCGGCTTCGTTCCCACCTCGGGATACTCCGCCAGCGGTTCAAAGCTGTCGTTTTCCAGCAGCAGGTTGGCAGGTACCTTCAGCGTCGCCGCCAGTTTCCCAATGATCGCCACAGAAGGATTTGCCTCTCCCCGTTCGATCTGGCCCAGCATACTGCGGGACACACCGGCTTCCGCTGCCAGCCGCTCCATGCTCAGTTTTTTACTTTTCCGGATGCGCTTGATGTTTTCCGCAACGGCCCGATTCAGTTCCATCGTCCAGCCTCCCGACAAAAAAGCCAATATATTGTCAAATTCAATTTCTATAGTATTTGAACTGACAGAATTTGTCAAGGCACAGAAGTGTTTACAAGCCATCCCATTGTATCATTTCAAAAAAACTGATATAATACATTCATCAAAATAAGGGAGGCTTTTACATGGCAGACATTATTCCCTTTGCCGCCTTTCATGATCCGGCGGACATGGACCGCGAAGAACTGACCGCCTATCTGGAACAGCTGCGTGCACAGATTGCGGAGCTGGACGCCACAGAACCTGAGGACATGGAAAGCGAAGCCTATGAGGATTGGGGCGAACAGCACGAAGAACTGGAGGATCTGGTGGATGAGGTGCTGGATCTTCTTGACGAAAGCTGAACGGTATCTTTTTCTTTCTGCGGGTGACATGTCCCCTTCCGTATGATATCTTATAGCATAGATAAACCACACGAAAACGGAGGCGTTTTTATGAAGCATCGTATCATCACGATCAGCCGCCAGTTCGGCAGCGGCGGCAGAAGCATCGGCAAAGCGGTCGCCGCACAGTTAGGGATTCCCTGCTACGATCAGGAATTGATCGCCATGTCTGCTAAAGAAAGCGGTTTTTCCGAAGAATATGTAAAAAAAGACAGCGAATATACCCGCACAGGCCTGCTTTCCGGTCTTTTTTCCGACCGCGTGTACGATACGCCCATTACGCAGGATGTTCTCTGGGACGCCCAGAAAAAAGTCATTTTGGAATTGGCCGAAAAGGGGCCCTGTGTCATTGTGGGCCGCTGCGCAGACCACATTCTGAAAGACCATGCAGACTGTCTACGGGTGTTTATCCACGCCGATGACGAAAAGCGGGCCGAACGGATCGTGAATGTCTACGGTGAAACGGATACTGCCCCTGCAAAACGCATTGCCGACAAGGATAAGAGCCGCAAGGCCTACTATCAGAAATATACCGGTGCCGTCTGGGGGAATGCGGAAAACTATCACATCACACTGGACAGTGGTGAATTGGGAGCAGAAACCTGCGTGAAACTTCTCTGCGAGTTGTACTGATTTTTGTTTACATAATTTTATAGCGCAACATGCCGTCCCTATAGAATCCATGCAGAAAACTGGTGCAAAAAGGCCGTGTCGAAAGACACGGCCTTTTTCTGTGTATCGTCTTAATAAAAGCCCAGTTCAGCACAAAACTGAAGACTCTAACTCAGTCCACCGGCCAGAGGATATCCTTGGCGATAGGGGTATAGAACAGCCGCTCCGCCCATGCACGGTCCTGTGTCTGTCCCAGAATCCACATCAGCTTCGCCACCACGGCCTCGGTGGTCATATCATAGGCCTCCAGCACACCTAAGTCCCGCTTCAGGCGGTACCCCACATGGTAAACGCCCAGATCACTGCCTTCGCTGGGCACCTGCGTGGTCAGGACGATCAGTTTGCCAGCATCCATCCATTCCCGGACGCAGTCGTAAAATCCGCCGTGTTCCGGCAGTCCGCCCACGCCGAAGCTCTCGATGATCAGCGCGTCGTTTCTCTCCAACAGGAAGTCCGCCTGTGCACGGTCCACACCCGGTGTCAGCTTCAGCAGCGCCACCTTAGTGTTCAGGGCATCATAGAATACCGGTGCAGCGCCGCAGTCCTGCCGTATATAACGCAGCAGAACGCCGTCCCGCAGCACACCTAAATGAGGATAGTTGATGCTGGAAAAGGCCTGAAAACTCTTGGAGCGGGTCTTTCTGGCACGAGTGCCCAGAATCACCTTGTTGTTGAACACGATAGAAACACCCGGCAGGTCTTCCGACGCGCAGCGGAACGCATCGATCAGATTCACCTTGGAATCGGTGGAATCAAAGCCGATGGGCTTTTGCGCACCGGTGAGGATGATGGGCTTGGGGCTACTCTGCACCAGATAGCTCAGGGCCGCAGCCGTGTAGGCCATGGTGTCAGTTCCATGGGTGATCACGAATCCGTCATAGCGGGCATAGTGCTGCCGCAGGCAGCGGGCCATCATCAGCCAGTGCTCCGGCGTCATGTTGGTGGAGTCCAGATTCAGCAGCTGGACACAGTCCACCTCGCAGATCTCTGAAATCGCGGGAATGTGGGCCAGCAGCTGCTCCGTGGTCAGCTCGGGTACAAGACCGTCGCTGGTCACATCAGAGGCAATGGTGCCGCCGGTGCCGATCAGTAAAATTTTCTTCATTTCAGCAAGTCTCCAAATGAAATCAAGCTTTCATTACCGGGCGCAATGTCTGTGCAAGTGCAGCTTCCAGAGCGCATTAAAGTTCTTTTTGGTTCTTTTTCTTTCAAGAAAAAGAATCATCCCAAGTCTCTGTGATCCAGTGCGGCAAGGCCAAAACGGGCGGCACGGGTCACCGTCTCCCGTTCTTCCTCCGTGCGGGCGGTATTCCATTTGGCACGCAGTTCCCGCAGGAACAACCCCCGCAGGGAGTCCTCATCTGCCCGCTGCCACACATCCTCCGCCATGCGGGTGTGGTCCCGGATGTCCAGCGCATAAAACCTGTCACTCAAGGTTTCCCACAGTGCTGCCGCATCCACGCCGCCCTCACTGGTCTCACCGGTCAGCAAAATACGGTAGAGGTGCTGCGCGGTATCTGCCGGCAATACCGCTTCGATGGCCGCGCGGGGCGTCTTTCCGGTGACATCCACTTCTATGATCTCATAGCGCCGTCTGGCAAAGGGGACAAACCGCAGGGAAACGCCGCCGTGGTCATCCAACGTGCCCTCGTAAAAGCCTTTCGCTCCCAGCTCATCAAACCCGCGGCCTTCGATGCAGCCGGGCCACGCGCAAAGGGTGGTCCCGCAGCGCATCGGCTCCATCCGCTTATGGATATGCCCCAGTGCCAGATAGGCAAGACCACTGGCAGCAATTTCTTCCTTACGGATGGTGTTATATCGCATCTCCGCGCTGTCGATCTCGCCGTGGAGCAGACCGATGTGGCGCTTGCCGTCCTGCGGAGCGGTAAAGCCGGTCAAAAGGCCCACCGCTTGCTCCGCTGCGGCAAAGGCCGCGCCGTGGATCACCAGATTCCACTGGGGCAGTTCTACCGCCGTCAGTGTGCTGCTTTTGAAAATATGGACATTATCCGGCCAGTTGACCGTCTGCCACGCGGGGCCGTACCAGTCGTGGTTGCCGGGGGCGATGAACACCTGCGCGCGCATCTGCCCCAGCGCCTCCGCCAGCTGCTCCTTCGTTTCACGGAAGGCGCTGGAGGAATCAAACAGGTCTCCGGCCAGCAGCACCAGATCGATCTCATTCTGATTGACGTAATTTGCAAGGCGGAATCCCAGATCCCGGCTCTCCTGTCGGCGGGCAGCCGCCTGACGGGCCGACAAGGCGCCAAACGCGCTGTCCAGATGGAAATCCGCAGCATGAATGAATTTGAGCATAGTGTTCCTCCTATGCATTGAAAGGCTGTAAGGGTTATGCCTGCTCCTCGGGCCGCCAACCCTTGCACACATCCACCCACTCCACAAAGTTGGAGGAATACTTCTCCAGCTCTTCGCAGGTCATCTCAATGGCGCTGTTGCTGCTGCCTGCGGCAGGGAATACGGTCTCAAAGCGCTGCAGGGAGACATCCAGATAGGTCTTGACATTTTCGGGCAGGGCGAAAGAACAGACACCGCCGGGGTCGTGACCCACCATCTCATGGGCTTCCTCGAAGGTCAGCATCTTGGCCTTGGTATGGAACTGGGCCTTGTAGCTGCTGTTGTTCACCTTGGCATCGCCTGCCATCACAATAATGATGGCCTCGTCATTCACCTTAAAGCTCATGGACTTGGCGATACGGGCCCCCTCCACGCCCACGGCAACTGCCGCCAGCTCCACGGTGGCAGAAGAAACATCAAACTCACGGATACGGTCGGCAATGCCGAAGTCCTCGAAATAGGCACGTACTTTTGTAATAGACATGATCGCTTTTCTCCTGTATTTTCTCTGTTCTCAGAGTATTTTAACGAATATCAATGCGTTCTACCGCCGCACAAAGGCCCGTGACGGTATCCAGCGTGAAGATGGCACCTTGCAGCTTGCATGGGCCCTCTGCGCTTTTGTACCGGCCCGGCAGGCCGCCGAGGAAGCTCTCCACGCTCTGCCACGGCTCGATGCCCAGCACAGACTCCACCGCGCCGGTCATGCCTACATCGGTGATATAGCCTGTCCCCTTGGGATAGACTCGCTCATCCGCCGTAGGCACATGGGTGTGGGTGCCCCACAAGGCACTGACGCGTCCGTCCAGATAATAGCCCAGCGCCAGCTTTTCGCTGGTGGCCTCGGCATGGAAATCCACCAGCGTCAAATCGGCGCTCTCCTTTTTCAGCAGGTTGTCCGCCGTAGTAAAGGGATCAGCGGCCTTCCAGTCCAGATCACACCGGCCAATCAGATTCATCACCCGAATCCGAACGCCGTTCACATCATAGACCCCGCAGCCGCGGCCGGGAACCCGCCCGCTGTAATTGGCAGGACGGAGGATCCACGAGGCCTCATCCAGCAAGGTACCGATCTGCATTTTCCCAAAGGTGTGGTTGCCCAGCGTCACCACATCGGCGCCCGCATCGTAAATACGCCACGCCTGTTCCGGCGTCAGTCCCACGTTGGAAGCATTTTCGCCGTTGACCACGGTGAATGCGATCTTTTTCAGTTTCTGTAAGGGACGCAGGCTTCGCTCCAGATGGCGCAGCCCGTTCTCCCCCACCACATCGCCTACGGCGAGCACGGAAAGCAGCATGACAACTCCTCCACGGTGACAGTTTTCCATGTTAAAAATGATTGTATCATGTACGTTCCGCTCCCGCAAGTCAGCATTGCGTTTTTTTCCATCTTGACTTATAATAACTGCGTTAAGATAAGATTTTCTAATTATGGGAGTGGATCAGGATGGCAGTCAAGCTGGAACTCTATCGCGTATTCAAGGAAGTTGCCGAGGCGGGCAACATCTCCGTTGCAGCTAAGAATCTGTATATTTCCCAGTCTGCGGTGAGCCAATCCATCAAGCAGCTGGAAACCTCTTTGCAGGCGCGGCTGTTTGCCCGCAGTCCCCGGGGTGTGACGCTCACCAGCGAGGGGCAGATGCTCTATCAGTATGTCCGCAGCGCACTGGGGCTGCTGGCCACGGGAGAGGACAAGCTGTCGCAGGCCCAGCAGCTGTTGTTGGGCACGTTAGTCATCGGCGCCAGCGACACGGTCACCAGCTTTTTCCTCACACCCTATCTGGACGCCTTCCACCGCCTGCACCCCGGCATTCGCCTGAAAATTGTCAGCGGCCGCAGTGCCAAGGTGCTGAGCATGCTGAAATCCGGCGCGGTGGACATTGCCTTTGCTTCCTCCCCCGCTGATCCCGCCATCGAGGGCTGGCCCTGCTTCGCCACCCACTCCGTCTTTGTGGCGGGCAGCGAATATCCCTGTGATTTTGACCACATCTACACGCGGGAAGAAATTGCCGACTTTCCTCTGATCCTGCTGGAACGCAAAGCCAGCAGCCGCGTCTTTTTGGAACAGGAGTTCCTGAAAAGCGGTGTTTCCCTGATGCCGGAGATCGAACTGTCCTCCCGCAGTTTGCTGGTCTCTTTGGCCCGCATCGGTCTGGGCGTAGCCGGCGTGACACTGGAATTTGTGCGGAAGGATTTGGAAAGCGGTGCCATCCGCGCGCTGAAAACCGACTTTGCCATCCCTGCCCGCAGCGTGGACATGTGCACCCTGCGGGATGTCCATCCTACCGCGGCAGCCACCGCCTTCATGGAGATGGTGCGGAAAGGTAGGCTCTGAAGCCATGGATATTCTGCTCCTGATTCTGGAACTGTTAGGCACGCTGGCCTTTGCTGCATCCGGCGCACTGACCGGACTGCGGAAAAACATGGATATTTTTGGTGTGTGCATTCTGGGCCTGACCACTGCCGTAGGCGGCGGTGTGATCCGCGACCTCATTCTCGGCAACACACCACCTGCCACCTTTCAGAACCCCGTCTACGCTACTGTTGCCGTGATTACGGCGTTGGTACTGTTTCTTTCCAAACTGCGGCACTTTCTGATGCACAATGTCCACCTGTTTGACCGGGTACTGTTTTGGATGGATACTGCCGGTCTCGGCATTTTCACTGTAGTGGGTATCCGTATCGCCTACGCCCACGTCCCAAATGCCAGTTTGTTTCTGCTGATCTTCGTCGGTGTCATCACCGGTGTGGGCGGCGGCATCCTGCGGGATATTCTGGCAGGTGATACGCCCTACATTTTTGTCAAGCACGTCTATGCCAGTGCCTCGCTGGCCGGTGCGCTGGTGTGCGGCCTGCTGTGGCATCATGTCGGAGAGATGCCCTCCATGCTGCTGGGTGCCGGGCTGGTGATCCTGATCCGGGCACTATCCGCCCATTTTCACTGGAATCTTCCCCGCGCCCATGACTGATTTTCCCAAAGGAGACTTACCAATGAAACGACTGCGCAGCCTGCTGCTCGCTTTGCTGTTGATTTGCCTCTGTTGCCCCGCCGCCCTTGCGGCAGACTTTGCCGACGGGCACGCATTGTATCAGCACTGGATGTCCAACGAGACGGACCCTTTCCAAAGTCCTTATCCCGACTATGTCTGCGGCGTATGGACAGAGGATGACGGAAAAACCCTTACCATCGCCCTGACCCGTGATCCCTCCGGTGAGCGGGGCCAGTGGGAAATTCAGGACATGGTGGAAGACCCTGATTCCATTAAATTCCACTCCCAGCGCTACTCCTATCAGGAACTTCTGGAGGTGCAGCAAGCGCTGTTGCCCCGTATGGGGGAAAGCGGCTTGTCCGGCATGGGAATTCATCAGATGGACAATCAGGTGGTCCTCAGCATCGACATGGACCATCCTGACAGCGAAGCCTTTATGAAGGAATGCTTTGAGCAGTTCCGTGACCGCATCCGTTTTGAGGACGGCACCTTCAGCGTCACGGCAGAAGAAATGGGTGTGGGGACATCCAGAGGTAAACTCCTCTGGGTAGAGGTGGAGGAATCCCCCCTGACCTACACGCTGGCAGCCATTCTTCTGATTTTAATGCTGGTCACTGCCCGCATCATGCAAGGCCCCAGCACCCAAAAGCACATGATGGACGACACTCCGGAAAGCACACCCTATGTGGCCACAGACAAATCTGAAAAAAAGAAGAGGTAATAAGGAAGGAACCGCAGCGCCTGCTGCGGTTCCCTTTTTTATAGATTTACAAATCTTCGATTTTCATTTTGTCCATCTCCGCCCGCTTCTTCTGTCCACTGCGGCAGGCAGCATAAATGGCCAACAGGATGAGAGTAGGGATGTTCCCTCCAATCAATACGGAAAGGATGGCCATAACCACAGCCCTTGTATTCTCCATAGCAGACACATTCAGTACCATGAGTATGGAAAACAAAAATGTGATGGCAGGCAGCACCAGTCCCGGCCATTTGCTCTCTCGTTTGGAGAGGAATATCTGCAGCAGGATGGTTCCCACAAGAAAAGCCACCAAGAGGATCGTTGTCGTTATGAATCTCATTTCATTCAGCCTCCTTTGCCTTGCGGTATTCTGTAATCAGCAGCTTCGCCGTGTCGAAATCCAGTTTATCGTCCACTGCCAGCCGCTTCACCAGCGACACATAGGAATCCGTTTCCGCCGTTTCCGTCAGACGGATCTTTTGGATCAGCCGGTCCAGCCGCAGCCGTACGGTGGGATAGCTGACGCCATACAGCGCCGCCACTTCCTTCAAGGAACCGGAAGCCAGCAGAAATTTTTTCACAAAAGCCAGATCTTCCTCGTCCAGCTCCGCCAGCCATGCAGGCATCGTTGCCATTCCTTCACTCCCCTTTCATAAAATTATAATATAATTAAATTTTATTTAAGTCAAGTTTAATTTTATTAAAATCAAAATAAAACCTCTCTTCAACAGAGAGGTTTTGTGTCGGCTATTTCATTTGTAACGTATCGCGGATCTCCGCCTCAAAGTAAGCCACAGGATTCTGTGGCTCGCCGTCCTGCTGCACCTCAAAGTGGAGGTGCGGGCCGGTTGCCATACCCGTGCTGCCCACAGTGGCGATCTCCCGTCCTTCTTCCACTGTGTCCCCCGCTTTTACCGACAAACTGAAGCAGTGGGCATACACCGTCTCCATGCCGTCCCCATGGTCCAGAATAAGGTAGTTGCCTCTGTCAGGGACAAAGTCTGCTGCTTTTACCGTTCCGGCTGCCGCGGCAGTCACCACTGCCCCCTGCTCCGCGGGAATGTCAATACCGGAGTGGAAAAAACTGCCGCGCAGTCCGTAAGGTGCACTGAGACTGACGGTGTTCGCCCCCTCTACCGGCCAGCACAGCCAGCGGCTTTCCGTCTCGGACACGGCATACAGGCCTGTAACCGTCTCGGATGGGTCTCCCGCCAATACCGGTGCCAGCACCTGTGTGCCGTCGGCGGCGAAAAAGGCCGCTACTTTCTCTTCCTGCAGAGAATACGTGCCGCTCCCCTCTGTCCCATCCAAAAAGGTGAGGGAGAGAGTTTGGGTCGTGCCGTGAAGCCGCACCGTCTCCTCCGCCGTCAGGGAGGGCAAAAATACCGCACCGTTGGCGCACGGCTCCGCACCGGAAAACGCCAATGTCTCTGGCGCTGCCAGCAGGTTTCCGGCAGGTGCAACGCGCTCCGCCAGCGGGTTGTCGCCGCTTTTCCCCTGCAGTGTCACCATAACCACCAGCACCATTGCCAGCGCCATTGCAGCACAGGCTGCCGCAGGCCAAAACCGACACATCGGGTTCCGTTCAGGCATCTCTCGTACGGCAGCAAGCACCCGCTCGTTCCATTCTGCAGGGACACGCATCGTTTCGGCAAAATTCTGATACTTATGATTCATGGTCCATTCCTCCCAGAAGTTCTTTTAAACGGAGCCGTCCCCGATGGAGCCGGGTGCGGACGGTAGCAGGCGGTATATCTAAAATCACGGCAATCTCTTCGGTAGCATAGCCTTCCGCGTAGTGAAGATGGATGACCGTCCGCAGCTTCGGCGGCAGCTGTGCCACCGCCGCCCAGAGCTCCGCCGCGTCATCCTCCGGCGCAGCCATGTCCGGCACTTCCTCCAGCGGCAGAATACTCCGCCGCAGGCGGAACCTGTGCAAGTCGTTGCAGCGGTTCACTGCGGTGCGGAGGAGCCACGCTTTTACCCGTTCCGCCACCCAACCATCCGTTTCCTGCCGGAACAGGCGCAGGAACACGTCCTGATAAACGTCCTCTGCATCCGCGACATTCTGCATCCGGCACAGGGCCAGCCGGTACACCGTGTCTCCGTAAGTTGTCATGGCATTGCGCAGCTGTGTTTCCGTCACGGCAATGCCTCCTTTCAAAAGCGCTTTCTGTTTGTAACACGCCCTGGCATGCGAAAACGTTCCCCTTAGCGAAAAAAATCCCGCCGGAAGTTCCGGCGGGATGGGAACGCGGTATCAAACGTTGAAGCGGAAATAGACCATGTCGCCGTCCTGCATGACGTACTCCTTGCCTTCGCTGCGGAGCTGGCCCTTTTCCTTGGCAGCGTTGACGCCGCCATACTTCACCATCTCATCGTAGGCGATGACCTCAGCGCGAATGAAGCCACGCTCGATGTCGGAGTGGATCTTGCCTGCGGCCTGCGGCGCCTTGGTCCCCTTGCGGATGGTCCATGCGCGGCACTCGTCCTTACCGTAGGTCAGGAAGGAGATCAGGCCCAGCAGTGCGTAGGAACACTTAATAAGGCGGTCCAGACCGGACTCGGTCACACCCAGTTCCTCGAGGAACATCTGGCGGTCCTCGCCTTCCAGCTCGGCGATGTCCTGTTCCATCTTGGCACAGATGGGCAGCACCTGTGCGCCCTCCTTCTCAGCCAGTTCCTTCACCTGCTGGTAATACTTATTGTTCTCCAAATCGGTGAAGCCATCCTCGTCGGTGTTGGCGGCGTAAATAATGGGCTTGAGACTCAGGAGATCGCTGGTGGCGATCAATGCCTTGTCCTCGTCGGCGCAGTCGTAGGTACGGGCGGACTTGCCGGCATTCAGATGCTCGGCCAAACCCTTGAACACATCCACCTCATGGAGGAATTTCTTGTCGCCCTTGGCGGCCTTCTGGGCCTTTTCGATGCGGCGGTTCACCATCTCAAGGTCAGCCATGATCAGCTCCAGATCAATGGTCTCAATATCCCCCAGAGGATCCACGGGCACGTTCAGGCTGGCATCGGCCACCACGTGCATGATATTCTCATCATCAAAGCAGCGGACAACATGCACGATGGCGTCCGTTTCACGGATGTTGGACAAGAACTTGTTGCCAAGCCCCGCACCCTGGCTGGCGCCCTTCACCAAACCTGCGATGTCCACAAACTCGATAACGGCAGGGGTCTTCTTATCCGGCTCATACATCTCTGCCAGCTTGTCCAGCCGCTCATCGGGCACAGCCACCATGCCCACGTTAGGGTCGATGGTGCAGAAGGGATAGTTGGCGCTTTCAGCGCCGGCGTTGGTGATGGCATTAAACAGGGTGCTCTTGCCCACGTTAGGCAGGCCCACGATACCTAATTTCATATTCCTCGATATCTCCTTTATTTTCAATGGTTTCGGCGGTTCGTAATGGCCTCTACTGTACCATTACTGTACCATTTTGTATTTTCTGATTCTGCTCAAACTGTAAGACAGCCTTTGACATGGAATCATCAGTCACATGAACATACCTGTCCATGGTTGTCTTGATGCTCGCATGACCAAGCAGCTTTTGCAACACCTTCGGCTGCATTCCGCTTTCGATCGCTCTGGTGGCGTAAGTGTGCCGCAGAGCGTGCATGCAGAAGCGCTTGATTCCGGCCTCGTCACACAGCTTATAAAGATGGGTATCATAAGAACTGTTTTTGGCAGGCTCTCCCGTTCTCCAATTGATGAAAACGAGATCCCGCATCACAAGATTTGCTTTCGCTCCGGTTCTCCGGTCCATGTACTCCAACGTCTGGTCCAGCAAGACCGATTCCTTCCTGTCACATGCTTTTGTCTGCACTTCCTGAAGAATCTCAAACGCGCGATTCGTCAAGGGAATGGTGCGATAGCTCTGCTGTGTCTTGGGAGGTCCAGCTCGCCAGAACTTCTGACTGTGCCGATATTCCAGAGTTTTATTGATCGTCAGCGTCCGTTTCTTCCAGTCGATGGCATCCCAAGTCAAACCAACCAGTTCGCCGGTACGCAGCCCTGTTTCCAAAATCAGTGCGTACTGCGCGTAATTGTGTGACCGCTTTGCCACTTCCAGAAATTTCTGCTGTTCTTCCACCGTCAAAAACTTGATGTCATCCACAGCACGGACAGGCTTTGTGTATCTTACACCATCCATGGGGTGTTTTGCAATCAGATCATTCATCTTTGCCGATTTGAACATGGTTCCCATGGCGATATATGCCTGTCGGATCGTAGATCCGGCATAACGATCCTCCATGCGGTTTAAAACCATTTTGCAGTGCATCGGCTTGACTGCTGCAAGGCGCATACCGCCAATCACGGGCTGGATGTTATGCTTGTATCTCTCCCGGTAATTTCTTCGGGTATTGGGTGCCAGATCACCAACGATGTTTTCGACCCAATATTCAAACCATGTGTCTACGGTCATATCCGATGGAACAAACAGATGATCATGCCTGTCCGCATACTTTGCATCTTCCAGCCAGTTGCGCGCTTCCGGTAATGTAGAAAAGCATTTTACGGTTCGCTTGCCCTGTTTATTAACAAATCTTGCGCTGTATAAACCGTCCTTTCTCTGACAGATACCCTTGCCACATTCTCTGCCTTTTAGGCTTTTGCCCATGATTGAACTCCTTTCCCGCAAAGAAAAAGAAGCCCATGCAACAACTTTGATTGTAGCATAAGGGCTCCTATTTCTCAATAGCGAAGTGTACTCAAATCATCAGTTTACTGCTGATAAAATGCTCAAATTCCTTACGCTTGACCAGTTTCTTCGTTCCAACAAAGAGAACAAAGGGACAATTGGGAGAACGAAGCATACTGTCAATTTTGTTGATCCCAATATTGCTGTACTCCGCAGCTTCCCTGATGGTTAGCGTCACTTTCAGGTGAATTGGTACTTTCTCGATCTCTACAGTCATACTCACCCTGACCTTTCAAACTGTCGCTCGTCAAACCAGTATCCCTGAAACACTGTACCATCATGGAGCAGGAAACGGCCTCGTGCTTCCTTGGAAATCTGATCTGCCGCCGCTGTGCTATCCAGAATGATTTGGGATAGAATACTGTCCGCCCTGCCGCAGATACGGCATCCAAGATTGGTTCTGATCTGGCCAGGGATCAGATTAGCGTCTGGGCGCTGGGTGGCGAGAATCAGATGGATACCAAAGGCTCTGCCCTGCCGCGCAATAATGGACAGCTTGCTTTCAATAGAAGATAGCTTATCCTTGCGAGTCTTATCAGCACCGGACTTGTCCAGAATCTCTGCAACCTCATCACAGGCGAATATAAGCCGTTTCAGGTGTGTTCCCTTGACCTTGTTGTACTCGTCCAGATTGGGACACCCTGTCTTTTTGAACAGCCTCTTGCGCCGTTCCAACTCGTCTGCAAGACCTGTCAACAGTTCAAGTAGGTCGTCTTCCTCAAAACACATCCGGCAGCGTTCATGCCATGCGGGAGGAAAATCCACACCGCCCTTGAAATCAGCAACATAGACTTCCGCACCCTTGTACAGTGCCTGCATAAGCAGTAGCTTTAGCAAAACACTTTTACCGCTGCCAGTGGAACCCCCCAACAGGATATGCGGGATCTTTGCCAAATCAACCGTGACGGGGCCGATATACCCATCGCCCAAAGTCAGCACAAAGCTGTCCGGGGAGAGATATTCCTCTTTCCATTCGATATGCTCCGGCAGATCATCTTTCGCGGGGACGGCATAAACAATGATCCGGCCCTTGCTCTTTCCATATTTCATACTGATGATATTGATGTCCAGAGCAGCCTCGATTGCCAACCGTTTGTCTTCCCACATTTTCAGCGGGAGACTGGGATTGTTGAACTCCCAAATGGTCACACGAGGGTGGTCTTTGTCTCTGCGCTTACGGAGCAGCCTTGGAACTATTCCAGCGGAGTTGGCGAGGCCAATGCTCTGGAACTGATCTTCCACCATCTTTCGGTCAAAGGGATATATCAGCAGAACGCCAAAGACGATGACACCCGCCAGAAGATAGGAACGAAGCAAATTGTCGCAGACGGCCTCCACCAACGGAGCAGGAAGGATCAGCGTTTCCATAAAGGCATCTGCTGTTTCCTGCTTGCTCTGCACATAGACGGCACCCAAAAGGTATACTGCCAGCAGGGCTACTTTTATCGGCAAATTTGGAATCTCCGCAACTCTGCTCCAAATCTCCCGTCTGGTCGTCCTGCGCCGGAGCTTAAACTTTTCATCGCGTGTCATGCATAACCTCCATGGTGGTGCCATCGCTGAAATACTGAGTTACGGTATGGATGCGCCGCAGGAATGCTCGCCAGGTTTCCAGCTTGTATTTCTGAATGTCAGGGTACTGATCCTCCAACGGAATATTGGAAGTGATATAGACCGTTGTATAACAGGCGACCTTGTCCTGGTATCGGGCCGGAAGCATCAAGGGATAGACATCCAGATAATTGAGCATCGCTTCAATGGGGATCTGGGAGTGGAATTCTTCAAACACAAGCACGGACTGGGTGTGGTAGGCATCGAAGCGGACACCGTTCCTGCCGCCGTAATCGGTAATGCGACAGATGTCCTGCATCTCATGCTTCTCGAAAATGCTCCGGGTTTTACCTGCACCGGATGCGCCAAACAGATAATGAACTTTCAGTTCCCGAAACTGATTGCGGAAAGGTTCGCTCTCGATGTTATCCCGCAGCTGATCGATCTTCTGTGTCTGGAGACAGAAGGAAGGATTTTCTTCCACAATTTCAGAGGTGGAAAAACCATCTTTTACATTCTGAAGCAACTGGTGCATCTTGGGAGAATTCTCTTCCGCCGGAGAGGGCGGAGTACCGAATTCTAGAAAGGTCCCCTCCACGCGGGTTTCCACTTTGGCCGTATCAGCCCATTTGCCCTCTTTACGAATATAGTCACGGTTATCCATAGCTGTTCCTACAGCCTTGTCAATATGGGCCGTAGGAAAACGTTTTTTGACCGTACTGAAGCGGATGGGCGATTTGGAGTACAGGTAAATATGCGTATGATAAGTTCCTGTGGTTGCGATCTCGTCTGCCATGCAGAAATACGTTGGATGGAACAGGTGCAGGATTTCGACGATCCGTCCGTGGTCGAGGTCACAGGACTGGGGATTGTTGATGGTAAGCAGCCATTTTCTGGACTGCGTGTTGTTTTTGAGTTCGGACATAAGGCCCTCCTTTCACGAATCGTTCGCTACCGCTACCTTGCTCCCCAGGGGTAATACTAACCCCTGGGGAGCGGGGCGGGCCTCCCCGAGCCGGGAGATACTTTCCGTAAGGGAAATTATCTGATTCCCGGCCGGATCGGCCTCGCCCCGGTATCAGTGCTTGGTATTTGCCAGGGAGATGCCAGTGGCCTTTGCGATAATGTTGACCTTGCCGCCGGACTCGTAAGCAGTCAGCTCCAGGCCGTGGAAGGTCACTTCTACAAACCCGTCAGGGGTATCGATCAGCTGGGGGCCGTCGATGCGGACACCAATCTTCTCAAATGCCCTTTCAGGCAAAGCAACGACATAGCGGTACGCCACGACCTTGTCCATCCGCTGATTGTCCTTGTACTCGTAAACGGGCACAACATCGACAAGCAGCTTCTTGGAACCCAGGGTGGCAGCGGCATCAATTTTCAAATCACGAATATTCAACATAGTATATTAAACCTCATACTTTCTTAATTGGCGCAGAGTTGATCGGACTCTGCTGGATGGATAGGTGCACAAGCCTTGTGTGCCGTGTGGGATGCAATCTTGATTGCAAGTATAGAATAACAGAAGACAGCGGACTTCACTTATTCCGCCAGGGAATAGTTTTGTCCTCTGTCTAATATTTTTCTATAACAAATAATAGTTCGGAAGCGTAGAAAAACCTCGTTTTTCAAGATAGGTATCTGCCTCATCTAAAACGGATGACAAATCACATACCGGAATGCACCGGTAATCAAGTTCTTTTTCCGCATATATCTGAATCAGTTCTAAATAACATTGATGCATCGGGTTTGCGGGAGAAAATGCCCGCTCCTTCCGTGCAAGAAAATCCTTTGCCTCGACTTGATCCAAACCAAGAACCAGACACAAATTCACCAAGAGATTCACAGGTACATCTCTAATTGTCTCATTTACAATTTTATTCAGTCTCGATTGATTGACCCTTGCGCAAGCGGCCAACTTGTTTTGAGTCAATCCTACTCTGCGTGTATAAAAATCAGCATACTGCCCAAAAGTGGCAGTTTCAGTTAATTCAGTTGACGCTGGATAGAAAGAACGGAACATAACTTGTCCGCCCTTTCACCAGAATCACGCAATACAAAATTCTCATGTGTTGGTTCCGCCGCCGGAGGTGATGGGGATTTGCGCAAGGTGTATGCTATATTTGCGGGAAATAAGGGATCGTAGCATACGCACCACCTCCTTTGTGGATTCGCCGATGGTAGTTTTTAGGGAACTACTCCGGCGGCAGGAACCAAAATTCTAACAACAATACAGATACAAAAAGAGTACGGCTTTTGAAAAGCTGTACTCCTTCAATCTCTGACGCAAATGCGCCTTCACTCTTCAATTCTTCTTGGAAAAGGGCGTAATTTCCCCCTCCCCACAGTCCTTCGTAAATATCACTGGCGTTACACAGCTGCGTTACCGTGCCCTCGTGTGATAGCGGGCTTAGTTCGCCTCATTCTGCGGATCATACAGAAACGCTAACGCCGCCCATCGCCCACAGGACAAGCGCTTTACATTTGGCACAAGTATGCACCTGATGTCGAAATCACCAACACAGGCACAATTAATTCGGGAAACTTCCGGCTTTCAACTAACAGACACATGGGCAGGGGGTTCGCCTCCCCCGCGTGTCTGCCAGCCTACTCCCCACAATAGGGTCATATTGGCATATACCAAATGACAAATCAAACCTCTTGACGCACAGCCAATCTACAATTCCCGGATGCACTTATGTCCCGCCATAACGCCGGGGAGCAGGCTGTCTCGTATCAAAGACCGTTCTCGTGTCCACTTTGCCATCCCACGATCCGAAACAACAATATTTTCACGCAATCTTTGAGTTTGAAATTATTATATCAAGATGAAAGAAGCATTGCATGAACAATTTGAAAACAATATATCTATTGCTTTGTAAAACTCTGTTTAGTCAAAGAGCCAGATCTTACGATCCGGCTCTTTGACTGCGTATGGGGTAAAGGAGGAAAAAGGGAAAAAGCGCAAAAGCTTCTAAACAAAATTATTTGTGTTTCGTATAAGTTACTTTAAATACGGAAACGTTCCTTCTCTCTAACAAGAGAATTTCACAGTGCAACTTTGCTGCCGTAGATGAACAGGATCTCCAAAGAACCGCCCTCTTCATATTCGAAAACATGCCACTCAGCTTCAGGGATATGTAGGGTCATGTCCTTTTCCAACATAATCTTGTTGGGCAAATCATCCTTGGCAGGACCAAACCGCACCCACGCCCGGTCGGAACTGAGCACCTGTACCGTTTCTTCAGCGTGCATATGGGGCTCCATGGGACCAGCTTCTGCACAATATCTGCAATAGCCGATGTTTAAAATCTGGCTGTCGGACTGATACCCATCCGTAGCTTTACCAACGATTTTCTGCATGAAGCGACCGGGCAGCAACTGCTCAGGTACGCTACTTCTTTCGATAACCTTCATGATATCTATCCTTTCTACAACCGTTATTCCTGATCGAACGTGTTGTCCGGCAGCAGAACCACCTTGTACTTCCGCTTACTGATAGCTGCCTCAAATCCTTCCTGCCACTCCGTCAGAGGCAGTTCCAGATTCATCAGAGGCTTCAGATCAACCTTACCCTCGGCCATCAGCTTCATACCGATTTCCCAGGAGGAAACAGCGGTGGAGTTGGTAGTCACATAGTTGGCCTCCTTCAGGAACAGCGCATTCAGGTCCGCCTGAACGGGACCAGACCAGCAGGCAATCTCCAAATGTACGCCGTTGGGGGCAATGATCTTAATGCAGTTATCCAGAGACACAGGGATGCCCACGCAGTCGCAGGTAATATGTGCGCCGTAAGGATTCTTGCGATAGACAGCCTCCTGCAGTTCCTCAAAGCTGGTAACCGTCTCGTCCGCGCCCATGCTCTTCACCAAATCCAGCTTCTCCTGATCCATGGGCAGGCCGGATACGATAACATAGGCCCCACGGGATTTCAGCAGCTGGGCAGTCATCATGCCCATGGGACCGGGACCGCTGACTACGGCAACATCACCCGGCTTCACATCAATGCGTTCATACACACCGCGCACGATACAGCAGAAGGGTTCTGCCAGAGCATAGATTTTCTTATTCTCAAGCGTCTTTGCAGACTCCGGCAACTTGAAGCTGTACTTGGCAGGGACAACAACGTAATTCGCCATGGCGCCGTCATCATAGGAGCCAATGGAACGACGCTGGGGACACAGAGTCACACGGCC
>JAFYQM010000095.1 GCA_017547085.1 Oscillibacter sp. | reverse complement strand
CGACGTGCGGCCTTCAGACCGTACTTCTTACGCTCCTTCATACGAGGATCGCGGGTCAGGAAGCCAGCCTTCTTCAGGATGGGACGATAGTCCTCGCTGGCCAGCAGCAGAGCGCGGGAGATGCCGTGACGCAGGGCGCCGGCCTGGCCGGAAACGCCGCCGCCGGCGACGGTGGCAACGATGTCCATCTTGCCGGTGTTGCCGGTAGCTTCCAGGGGCTGACGGACGACCATCTTCAGGGTGTCCAGACCAAAGTAATCGTCGATATCACGGCCGTTGATGGTGATCGCACCAGTGCCGTTGGGGAACAGATGGACGCGGGCCACGGAAGACTTGCGGCGGCCGGTGCCATACAGATAAGGCTTCTTAGACTGATACATTCTCTTACTCCTCCTTATTAGACGTCCAGTTCAACGGGCTTCTGAGCCTGCTGCTCATAGTTGGCGTCAGCATAGATGTGCAGACGCTTCATGGAAGCTCTGGAGAGAGTGTTCTTGGGCATCATGCCGCGGACAGCCTCGTGCATAGCCAGCTCGGGCTTCTCCTGCATCAGAATGCGGTAGGGGGTCTCCTTCAGGCCGCCGACCCAACCGGAGTGATGGCGATAGAACTTCTGCTCGCCCTTCTTGCCGGTCAGAACAGCCTTGCCTGCGTTGATGATGATGACATGGTCACCGCAGTCAGCGTTGGGGGTGAAAGTGGGCTTGGTCTTGCCGCGCAGCAGGTCAGCAGCCCGGACAGCGGTCTTGCCCAGGGGCTTGCCGGCAGCGTCCAGGATGTACCACTTACGCTCGATGTTGGCCTTGTTTGCCATAAAAGTGGACATGGTGTATTCTCCTTATTTTATATTTTGCATTTGCTTTACAAATCAAGAGCTCCGGGGTAAAATCGGAGCAAGGATATTTATACCACGCAGAAAACACAGTGTCAACACAAAATTTATTTATCTCATATAGAACTCGTTTTTTCTCTAATTATCTTCGATTATCTCGTGAATGCTCACGTTCGAATTTCAAAACATTTTAAAAAGGATGGGGAGAGGCTGAAAGCCTCTCCCTGTCAGACCTATATGTACCCTAAAGAACCCACTGCACCAACAGCAGCAGAACAAAGCCCGGCAGTCCCAGAATGCCGATGACCAGTGCGTTCATCAGGTTCAGCCCCAGTGCGATACCGGTGACACCGGCGGTGAGATTTACTGCCCACAGGGCCAGGAACCCCAGAAGCGTGTTGCCTAAAACCTTCAGCGCCAACCGGATCGGGGCGCTGAAGATTCGCAGCAGGGAAATCAGGAGAAAGGCCGCCAATACACCGGCCATGATCTTCTGGCTCAGGTCCATAGGGCGTCCCCCTCTGTGCGGGCGGCGGCCAGTGTATCCGGTGAACGGGCCTTGATGGTGCGGATCAGATAGTTGCAGCGGGCTTTGATGGCGCTGATCTGGTAGATACAGGACTCCACCAGTTCCGGGTCTACCGCGTGGTTGAATTGGCAGTATGCCCGGGCCAGTTCATTTTGAGCCTCCTGCAGTTCCGCTTTCAGGGCGGCCAGTTCCGGGTCGGGCGTGTGTTTTTTAGAAAACAGAACAGACTTCATGGCAATGTCCCTCCTACCATATACGTTTATGGAGAGTTTGGACAAATATTCCAGATTTCATGCAAGGGAGGCATCTTATGCTGACACAACAGGAGTTGTTTATGGAGGAAGCCCTGCATCTGGCGCGGGAGGCCGCGGCGGCAGGCGAGGTGCCTGTGGGCTGCGTCATCGTGCGGGACGGTGAAATTGTGGGCCGCGGCCGCAATCGGCGGGAGGAAAAACAGGCCACCGCATCCCACGCGGAGATGGAGGCGATTGCCGAGGCCAACAGTCGGCTTGGGACATGGCGGTTGGAGGATTGCGAGTTGTATGTCACGCTGGAGCCGTGCCCCATGTGCGCCGGTGCGATCCTGAACGCCCGCATCCGGCGGGTGTGGTACGGCGCCCGGGACGAGGCCATGGGCGCCTGCGGCGGCGTGACCAACCTGTATATGGAAGCATTCCCCAATCGGCCTGCGCTGGTGGGCGGCATCTTGGAGGAACCGTGCCGCGGGGTGCTGGCAGACTTTTTTGCTGCCCTGCGGCAGAAAAAGGAAGGTTGACGTAAAACTTTTCGAGATTTAATACTTTTGTAACAATTGCTGCTGGTTTGTTTAATAACTCTCCTGTATCTTAAGAATTGCAAGAGACGAAACTTCTTTTCATCCAATCTTCCAAAACATAGAAAAAGAGGTCAGCGAAAGCTGACCTCTTTTTCATTTTTGAGATTGTCGATAAACAACCAAGACTTTTTTAACGGGAGGGAAGGGTGTGCGCGGGAAACCCAGGAGGGGTGTCCTGCGCGATTGAAATCATAAGTTTCAAAACTCCCGAAGTTTTGGGACTTGCTCAGCGGGGCGAAAAGACTTTTTCGACACGCTGAGAGGTCAGCAAAAGCTGACCTCTTTTTCATTTTGATAGATCATTTGATTCAGCGGGAGATTCCTGCAGATACAACAGCAGAAAACCCAACAGCGTCAGTGCGCCTCCGGCATACAGCAGCAGATCGAAAAAGCTTTCGCTGCCGCCCAGTGCGGAAAGGCTCACAACCACGGCGAAACTGCTGTAAAAGGCAAACCTGCCGCTGCGGCCGCTGGAAAAGGAAAAGGAACTTAAGTGGTAAAATGCCAGCGTCATCAGCACCAGCGCCAATACTTCCGCGTAATAAGTTTCCAAAACGGGATTGATGGAGTAGATGCGGTAGGACAACACCAGTCGTACCACCAGACAAACCGGCGCGGCTAACAGGCACGTACCGTCAAAGGGCTTGCGCTGTGCGGCATCGTCCCGCAGACGGCAGGCCGATACGGCGGGAAACAGTGTCAGCGCGGGCACGGCCGCTGTAACCGCATAAAGAAGGTGCGTTGTTGCGGACAGCATCCCGCTGCCGGGGATCAGGTCCGGCTGCACAAAGGAGAGTACATTGACACAGCCGGACAACAGCATCAGAAGAATGCCCATCACGGGCAGGGTCAGGATTCCGGCGTCAGTTGTGGAGAAGGAGGCGGGGAAGGTATCTTCCGTGCCGCGGGGCAGCTTTCGCGCCAGCAGAAACAGGACGACACCTGCTGCCAGAAGCAGAATTACCGGCGCGATTGTGAGGGGGTGTCCCTTTACGGCCAGACCTGTGGCGGATTCAAAGGCGGTTTTTCGCTGCAGCAGCCGCAGAACAAACAGGACCGCACCGGCTGCGGCGGCGGTGACGGGCAGAAGAAACTGTTTTTTCATATATCAGGATCCTTTCGGATGAAACGGTCGGGAAACGCTGCCGTTACTATACCACATTGGCAGTGGTTTGTCCACGATGACCGCATCTTTCCGGTTGGCGGCGCATAAAGTGTCCGGAGAGGACAACTTTGCGAAACGAAAGAGGAGGCTCCTATGAATGAAAAAGTGCAGGTCCGCCGCAGCATGGCGGCATCGGCTGTGCTGATGGCGGCATTGTTTCTGCTGCCGGTGATTTTGGTGGAACCCTATCCGGTTGTATCTGCGGCACAGCCGAAACCGCCGGAAACAAAGCCAACTGTAATAACGGCTCCGGTGCAGACAGTGCCCGAGGCGGTGCCGATGCAGGAGGAAACGCGATTACGCGTACTGCAAAACGGACAGGTCATCGAAATGGCTTTGGAGGATTATCTGGTGGGTGTGGTACGGGCGGAGATGCCTGCCTCCTTTGAACCGGAGGCGCTGAAGGCGCAGGCGGTGGCGGCGCGGACATATACTCTTTATAAAATGACGACCGGAGGAAATCATGGGCCTGAGGCGGATATCTGCACGGATTCGACCTGCTGTCAGGCCTATCTGGATGCCGCTTCTGCCGCGGCAAACTGGGGAGAGCGGGCGGAGGCATATGAGGAAAAGGTGGCGCAGGCGGTAGCGGATACGGCGGGACAGGCTGTTTTATACGGCGGGCAGCCAATTTTGGCGGTGTTTCATGCCGCGTCTGCGGGCTTGACCCGAAAGGCCGGTGAGGTGTGGAGCAGTGACCTGCCGTATCTGCAGGCGGTGCCGTCCGCCGAAACCGGAGCAGAGATTCCAAACTATTACAGCCGCGCAGAGTTTTCCACGGCAGCGTTTCGGGAGAAGGTGCTGGCGGCCTACGGTGGTGCGGATTTTTCCGGCAGTCCGCAGGAGTGGATAACGGGTGCGGTAACGGACAGTGCAGGCAACGTGAAAACCGTGAACGTGGGCGGCGTCACAGTGCGGGGCAGTACGCTGCGGGCGTTGTTGGGGCTGCGCTCTGCCTGCTTTACATGGGAGGTACAGGGGGATTCCCTTGTGTTTTTTGTCACCGGCTACGGACACGGTGTGGGGCTGAGTCAGCACGGCGCCAATCAAATGGCAAAGAATGGCGCCGGTTGGCAGGAGGTCCTGCTGCATTACTATACGGATGTCAGCATTGGCCCATATCGCTTTACAAATGATTTGCAGACGTGATAAAATAATAATTTATAAAGGTGGAAGGGGGCTGCGGCATGAAAAAACGAATGGCTTCGCTGGCGCTGTGTGTGCTGCTGGTGATGCAGTTGTGCGTTCCGGCTGCGCGGGCGGATGAAAAACTGTATTTTGTCGCGGCCGGTAACGAGGTGCAGCGGCTTTCGGATGAGACGATGCCCTTCTGGCACAACGGATACCTGTATATCGCCGCCTCCATTTTTTCTGGTTCGGTGCGCGAAAACTTAGGCATCAACCACGCTTATGTGGAATCCGAAAAGACAGCGGTTTTGTATGCCTACGGCAACCTTTTCCTGAAGTTTGACCTGCGGAAGAACTATGCAGTGGACAGCTTGGACCAAATTCGCCATCCCGGCGGCATTATGCGGAACGGACAGGTCTATGTGCCTGCGGCTATGGTTGCGAAGTATTTCGGGCTGGACTACTCTGTCACAGAAGTGGAACAGGGCCATCTGGTGTGGATCCGGCAGAAAGATTTCGGTCTGACAGAACGGCAGTTTGCCAATGCGGCAACGTATACCATTGCCCAGTATTACGCGACCTATATGAAAAGCAAAACACCCTCCACACCGGAGACGGTTCCGGAACTACCGCCTGCCTCTACGATTTCCGGCAAACGGCTCTATCTGTGCATGTCCGCCGGGGAGAATACGGCGGGGCTGCTGGATACGCTGGACCGCTATGATGCGCAGGCCGCGTTTTTCTGCGACACGGCATTTCTGACGCAGCAGAGAGGATTGCTGCGGCGGATGACGGCGGAGGGACACGGCATCGGCCTGCTGGTGGATGCGGAGCGCACGGATATGAGTGTGGCGGAACAGCTGCAAAGCGGCCAGCGGCTGCTGCAGCAGGCGACCTGCGGCGGGACGCGGCTGGTGCGGCTGAAAAACGGCAGCGAAGAGGACCGGAAAGCCGTGGAGGCGGCAGGTTACCGCTGTCTGGTGGAAACACTGGACCGGTCCGGTTATTCGCTTTATAACGCCGCGCATGCGGAGAGCCTGCAGGACCGGCTCCCGACGCGGGGACGGAGTATTTCCATTTGGTTGGGAGAAAGCGTCAACAGTTCCGGCCTGCGGGCATTTTTAGCCCTTTCGGATGATGCGGAAAACCGCTGCCTCGCCTGGTCGGAGACGGCCTGAAGCCCAACTATTCACAGAAAATTCAACACCCTGCCCACAGAACGGGTATAATGGAACTACAAAAGCACAAGAACAGGAGGAGTATCATGGGTCGTAACATTCTTGTGGTGGAAGACGATCGCAATATTTCTGATCTGATCCAGATGTATTTGCTGAAAGAGGGCTTTGATGTGCGGAGTGTCGGCGACGGCGGCCGCGCCATTGAGGAGTTCCGGAAGCAGGTCCCCGATCTGATCCTGCTGGATATTATGCTGCCTGTGATGGACGGCTGGGCCGTCTGCGCCAAGATTCGCGAGAGCAGCAAAGTGCCCATTATCATGCTGACGGCAAAGAGTGAGGTCTTTGACCGTATTCACGGTCTGGAAATGGGCGCGGACGATTACATCGTCAAGCCCTTTGAAATGAAGGAATTGATTGCCCGCATCAACGCGGTGCTGCGGCGTACGGAGATTCCCAACGATACCAGCAAGCGCCTGCAGTTTGATAAACTGGTCATCGATCTGGACTCCTATGAGCTGATGGTAGACGGCAGCAAGGTGGATACGCCGCCCAAGGAGCTGGAACTGCTGTATCATCTGGCGGCGACCCCCAACCGGGTGTATACCCGCAACCAGCTGCTGGACGAGGTGTGGGGCTTCGACTATTTCGGCGACAGCCGCACCGTGGATGTCCACATCAAGCGCCTGCGGGAAAAGGTGGAGAACATCTCCGACCAGTGGGCGTTGAAGACGGTATGGGGCGTTGGATACAAATTTGAAGTCATCGGCGCCAAGCCGGCGGAAAAGAGCGGCGAATGAAGGAACTGAAAAACCGGGTTCGCGGTTTGTATTGGCGGCAGATGCAGGTCACCGTAGGTATGGTACTGCTGACGCTGGGACTTTTGGGTGCGTCATTCTTTGCGCTGAGCTACAACTATGCCCGCAGCCAGAAAACCGAGGAAATTGAGAATAAAGCAAACGTGATGAGCCAGCTGTCTGTCAGCTATCTGGAAAGCGGACGGTATCTTTCCATTGAAGACCTGCAGAACGATCCGGATTTCCGGCAGCTGGCGTCCTTTGCTGCCATGGTGTCGGATGTGCATTTCATGATCTGTGATATGGATGGACAGGTGCTGCTGTCCACCGATCAGAGCCTGAGCGGACATGTGGTCCGTGTACCCGGGGAAATGGTGCTGGAGATCATGGAGACAGGCCGTACCGTGCACAAGGACGATCTGAACGGACTGTATGGACAGAAGCAGTTTGTGTTAGGCGTTCCGGCGGTCAATGCCACCAGCCGGGAGACGGTTGGCGTTGTAGTCGCTGTGTCAACCCTGCAGGCTCTGGACAATATGTGGAAGGGCTTTGTGGGATTGTTCTTTATGACCGCTCTGGTGGTTTTGATGATCGCATTCATGGCTTCCTCTGTGACGACCATGCGGCAGATCCGACCCATTCGTGAGATGGCCTGGGCGACCCGGCAGTATGCGGAAGGTAATTTCGATATCCGCATGAATGACTACGGCCGCGGGGATGAGATCGGGGAGCTGGCGGCTTCGTTCAACAATATGGCGGAGAGTCTCCAGCAGACGGAACGCCAGCGGCGGGAGTTTATCGCCAACATCTCCCACGAGCTGAAAACTCCTATGACCACCATCGCGGGATACACCGACGGTATTTTAGACGGCACGATCCCTCCGGAAAATGAGAAGCAGTATCTGCAGATCATCTCCGATGAAAGCCGCCGGCTCAGCCGCATGGTGCGGCGGATGCTGGATGTCAGCCAGTTACAGGCTATGGACCCGCTGCGGGGCGGCGTGGTGTTTGACATCTGTGAAAGTATGCGCCGTGTGCTGATCTCCATGGAGAAGAAGATCACGGACCGTGATCTGGATGTGGAGGCTGACATTCCGGAAGAGCCCATTCTGGTGCGGGGCGATAACGATATGATCACGCAGGTGATCTACAACCTGCTGGAAAACGCGGCAAAGTTTGCCCGTAAGGGAACGGCCCTGTATCTGGGTGTGATGGTGATGGACACCAAGGCGTTTGTAGTGGTACGAAATCTGGGTGATACCATCCCGGCGGAGGAACTGCCGCTGCTGTTCGAGCGGTTCCACAAGAGCGACAAGTCCCGCAGCGAGGACAAGGACGGCGTGGGATTGGGACTTTATATTGTAAAGACCATTTTAGAACAGCATAAAGAGACCATCAATGTGACCAGTGAGGACGGTGTGACCACTTTTAGTTTCTCCCTGCGCACGGAATGAGGTTGTATGGAAAACCGAAACGAAAACATAACGGAACCCCGACTGCCCAACGAAGTGGTGGAGGTTTACCGCCAGCCGGGACCACAGGAGGTGGTGGAGGTCTATTCCTGCCCCCTTCCGTGGCTGAAGACGGTGCAGCCTGCGCCTGCGAAACCGGCACGCCCGCGGCGGAAGCTGGTGTGGCTGTGGGTCTTTCTGGGGTGCTTTGCGGTGACGGCGGCACTGGCAGTGGCTGCCTGGCTGCTGCAGCCGGAACCGGTGCCGGAGAGGGATGAAGATCCCTTCTTCAAATGGCACGGGGAGATCTACATGGAACGGGATGAGCCATCGGATGAGATCACCATTCCCGCGTGGCCTGTGGGGCAGGGGGCGGAACTGGATGTCACGCGGCAGCACGGTGAGGTGCTCACCATTCAGGAGGTTTACAAGAAGGTAAATCCCGCCGTGGTGACAGTTGTGGCACATTTGCCGGATAGCAGCTCCGTGGGTGCGGGCGTGATCTTCACCGAAGATGGTTATATTCTGACCAACCATCATATCGTAAAGGGCGGGCAGCGGTGCATTGTCATTTTGGAGACGGGATACAGCTATCATGCCAAATATGTGGCGGGAGACGCGGAAAACGACCTGGCCATTTTGAAGGTGGATGAGACAGGACTGCCTGCGGCGGAGTTTGGTGACTCCGATGACCTGACGGTAGGCGATCCGGCCTATGCCATTGGCAATCCGCTGGGTGTGGAGCTGCGGGGAACGCTGACGGACGGCATCATTTCGGCCATCAACCGGGATGTGGAGGTCGACGGGCGGACTATGACGCTGCTCCAGACCAATGCTGCGCTGAATACCGGCAACTCCGGTGGTCCGCTGATCAACCAGTATGGTCAGGTGGTGGGCATCAACGTGATCAAGATGAGCTCCGCCTACGCCAGTGTGGAGGGACTGGGCTTTGCCATTCCCACTTCCTCCATTGACCGCATTGTGAATGATCTTCTGACTTACGGAGAGCTAAAGCCGGAACCCTTGCTGGGCGTTTCTGTTTCCCTGGTCAGCACAGAGGTGGAGTCGAACGTCTGGGGATTGAAAGTGGTGGAAATGGTGCCCGGCGCCGCCGCGGACCTTGCCGGCGTGCAGGTGGGAGATTATATCCTCTTTGCCGACGGAGACGAATTGCGCACCAGTCAGGACCTGCTGCGGGTACGGCGGCAGCATCATTTGGGCGAACAGATGACCCTGACCCTCTGGCGTGACGGAACGCAGATGGATGTGGTTCTGCAGCTGGAGGAAGCGGTGGAATAAAAAACAAAAAGTGACCGGGATTCCGGTCACTTTTTTTCGGTTTTTTTGGGAAGGATCAGGCTGATGCCGGAGAAGAGCAGATACACGCCGAAGGGTTTGCGCAGCAGCTCCACGTCGATGGCGGTGGCGACCCATGCGCCCAGCAGTGCCGCCGCCACGGCAAAGGGGATGGCCGCTTTCAGCGTGGGGCGGTCCAGATGCCCGCTGCGCCAGTGGCAGATGAGGGCGCTTGCGGCGGTGGGAAGAAAAAACAGCAGGTTGATGCCCTGCGCGGTGCGCTGGTCCACGCCCAGCAGCAGCGTCATTACCAGAAGCAGCAAGGTGCCGCCGCCGACGCCCCATGCCGAGATTGTCCCCGCACCCAAGCCGCAGAGAAAGGGAAGCAGCCATTCCGTCACAACAGATATTTCACCCCCGCATAAAAGAGAAAGGCGGCAAACAGCCACTTTAGAACCGTTGTGGAAACCTTTCCGTACAGCTTTCCGCCCAGAAATCCGCCGATCAGGCCACCGGCCAGATAGGGTAGGGCAGTCCATACGGAAATGCCGCCCCGCCACACATACACAGCGGCCGACACAAGACAAACCGGAAAAATAACGCCCACACAGGTGGCGTACAGCTTTCGCTGCGGCAGGCTGCTCCAGCGGGAGAGAATCGGCAGAAATACCATGCCGCCTCCGCCGCCAAACAGGCCGTTGGCCAGTCCCTCCGCGCCACCGGCCAGAGAGGCGATCCAGTTTCGCTTCACGTCCTCACTCCTTCCTCTATGTAGCCTTCCGGGACGGTTTCGCCCCGGAAGTCGACAGGAAGCGATTTACTTCAGCTTGAAGCTCTCGCAGTCGGTGCACTTGACCTCGGTGGGGTTGGTCTCGTGGGTGCCGACCTGAATGGCGGTCAGGCTGCAGTAGTTCTTGTCCTGACAGTGATGGACACAGTTGTTCACGGTGCACTTGATGCTCTCGTTGGGAGTGTTGTTCATGGTCAGATCCTCCTGAATGAAAGATTTTGGCGGTTCGCCGGAGATAGTGTGCGCGAAAAAAAGAAAACCATGCAAAAAAACGAGGAGCCGAATCGGCTCCTCGTTTTTCGCTTTTTAATTTAAATGCCTAACAGCAGTGTTGCAAAGCGGAAGTAGATCAGCAGTGACAGTGCGTCCACAATGGTTGTGATGAACGGAGATGCCATGACAGCGGGGTCAAATCCAATTTTTTCCGCCAAAATAGGCAGCGAGCAGCCAACCAGTTTGGCGCACACCACTGTGCCCACCAGCGTGGCACAGACTACCAGTGCCACCAGAGGCGTGACGGCGGGATTGTTCATCAGCCAGCAATCCACGACCATCATTTTCACAAAGTTGGCCACCGCAAGGCAGATGCCGCAGCAGATTGACACACGGAATTCCTTCCAGATGACCTGCAGCAGGTCGGAGAAGCGGACTTCATCCAGTGACAGGGCGCGGATGATGGCGGTGGAGGCCTGTGTGCCGCTGTTACCGCCGGTGCCCGACAGCATGGGGATGAAAGCGGTCAGAATGCCGCATGCAGCCAGTGCGCTTTCAAAGTGGGTCAGAATGATGCCGGTAAAGGTGGCGGAGAGCATCAGCATCAAAAGCCACGGGGTGCGGGCTTTCCACGTTTCCCACACGCTGGTTTTCAGATAGGGCTTGTCAGAGGGCAGCATAGCGGCCATCTTTTCAAAGTCCTCGGTGGTCTCTTCTTCCAGAACGTCGATGGCGTCGTCGATGGTGACGATACCGACCAGACGGTTCTCGGTGTCCACCACCGGCAGCGCCAGAAAGTCGTATTTGCTCAGCGCTTGTGCAGTGGTCTCCTGGTCGTCCAGCGTCTGAACGGCAATGAAGTTGCGCTCCATGATGTCGCCGATGATGTCGTCATCCTCGGCCAGCAGCAGCGTGCGGATGCCCAGAACGCCGATCAGGTGGCGCTGGTCGTCCATGACGAAAGAGATGTTGATGGTCTCCTTGTCGGGACCGGTACGGCGGATGCGTTTGAGAGCGTCCTCCACCGTCATGTTTTCCTTCAGGTCCACGAACTCCGTGGTCATAATACTGCCGGTGGAGTCTTCGGGATATTTGAGGATCTCGTTGATACTCTTGCGAATTTCGGGATCGGACTGGGTCAGAATGCGGCGCACCACATTGGCGGGCATTTCTTCCACGATGTCAACGGTATCGTCCAGATACAGCTCGTCCAGAACCTCTTTCAGCTCCGCGTTGGAGAATCCGTGAATCAACAATTCCTGCTGGTCGGATTCCAGCTCGACGAAGACCTCTGCCGCCAACTCCTTGGGCAGCAGGCGGAACAGGACAGGCACCCGCTCGTCCAGATCGTTGAACATGGCGGCGATA
Source organism: Oscillibacter sp. (assembly GCA_017547085.1). GTDB lineage: Bacteria > Bacillota > Clostridia > Oscillospirales > Oscillospiraceae > Oscillibacter. The sequence goes on along the minus strand of JAFYQM010000095.1, from coordinate 20,159 downwards.
TCCGCGGCTTCCAACGGCATCAGAAGGTCACGCAGCGCCGCATACTGTTTTCGGGTGAGCAACTCCTCTACGGTTTCGGACAGCTCGTCCAAACGCTCTTCCACGGCTTCCATGTCGTCATACACATCTTCGTATACGTCTTCGATGACTTCTTCGATCATCTCTTCAAACTTGTTTTCATCCATTTGCGTGACCTCCTTTCTGATTTTTGGGGAATTTAAATGCAGCGGGTCAATGTGCTGTGGGGCGGAGATTATGATCGTTGCGCGCGAAACCGATGACACAGCAGGCCGCACCGGCCAAAATGCCGGCAAACATACTGTCAAAGGGCAGGATCTCCCAGACGGTAAACAGAAGCACCGCCGCGGGACCGGCTGCGGCAGACAGGCAGGCCCATGTCCGGTGTACTTTTCCGGGCAGGAACAGGGCGCACATCAGCGGAGCAAACAGGGTGGCTGCCATGATGCGTGTGGAGAGGAATGTGAAATTCAAAACCACAGTGCCAAGAGGCCCGGTTGCCAGCATGCAGCTGATGGCCAAAATGGCGATAATGCTCAGACGGATCAAAACCAGACAGGCTTTTTCGTTGTTGAATCGGGGCCAGAGGGGGCGGACAACGCCCCGGATCAGAATGGTGGCGGCAGTCAAAGCCACACTGGCTCCCGCGCCGATGACCACCAGAAACAGTGTGCCCATAAAAATGCCGCTCAACCAGTCGGGCATATATTGCAAAATGAACAGGGAAAAAGCGTCCTTACTATTTACAAGCTCCGGCTGTTGGATGCGCATAAACAGACCGATCAGGATGCTTCCGGCACCGATCAGCGGGATCAGGACTGCGCTGATCAGCTCGCCGTTTCGGGCGGCGCGGTCAGAACGGGCCATCCGCATGGCCTGCATGTAGCTTTGTGTACTGGCAAGACCTAAAACAACAGACAGGGCCTTGCCGGCTTCCTCCCCGGCACCGAACAGAAACAGGTCAAAATAGACGGTAGGCTCCAATTCCACCCGGAAGGAGGGAATACTGCCGCTGCGCCGGATGATCACAGCACCTGCGATAATGGCGGCATAAAGCAGAACAACTTTGATCTTGCCGATTTCGCCCGCGCCCAACGTACCGCCGAACACCACATATACCAGCATCAGCGCAACGGTCAGCAATAAGCAGCCTGCACTGTTCAAACCGGAAAAGATATAGGGGACGATCGTGGAGGCGGAGACTAACTGTGCCGCCAGTGTCAAAAGCTGCCCCAGCACGCTGAGCAGGGAGGATATAATATTGATATTCCGGCCATATTCCTCCAGCAGAATTTCTGCCATGGTATCGAATTTCGAGCGGCGGAACGGCTTGGCATAGACGAAGCCGATGAATGCACAGGCAAGGCCGCAGCCCAGTGTGTACCACCATGCGGAAATGCCGTAGTCATATGCCAGTTGTGCCGTGCCGATGGTACATGCACCGCCCACCAGCGTACCCATGACCATACCGGCAACGGTTCCGCAGCCGGCAGTGCCTCCGCCGGAGATGAAATCGGAGGCTCCCTTTACCTTGCGGCCGGATAACAGCCCCACCACAACGACCAGAAGGATGACGCTGACTGCACCGCAAAGCTGCGCTGTGTTCACAAAAAGACCTTCTTTCGGGATGAAACAAAAAACTCCAATCGTCCTATCCGGTACGACTGGAGTGTGCCCATCTGACGGAAAGCGGTTGTCAGCGCGCGATCCCTACCGTTCAAGCTTTAGCCTCACAAGGCGGTGAAATCGCATTAGATGATACCTTCGTGTTCGATATCGCCTGTTCAAACCATCTTATGATGTCTCCATCACTTCGCGGCAGCGATCCATATCCCTGTGGTAGCCTTACCTACCGGACGATATGTAATTTTACTTCCACGATATATATTATGCTAAAAAAATCCCGCTGTCAAGGCGCGCAAAAGGGAATAAAGGAATTTTGCAAGGGGAATCTCTCTTGTGAAACCTTAGGTGGTGTGGTATAATATGATATTCCGATAAAAATGGGATTTCAGGCACTTTTGCGGGAAAGGGGCGAACTTTTGGTGGGTATCCATGACGGACATCGCGAAAAGATGCGGCAGCGTTTTTTGAGGGGCGGACTGGAGAGTTTTGCTGACCATGAAGCACTGGAGCTGCTGCTCTATTATGCCATCCCCCGCCGGGATACCAACCCTGTCGCCCATGCCTTGATAGAGCGCTACGGCTCCCTTTCGGCAGTGCTGGCGGCACCGGTGGAAGACCTGAAAAAGGTGGAGGGGATTGGAGAAAGCGCCGCCATTTTACTGAAACTAGCGCCGCAGGTTGCAGCAAAGGCCCGCTTGGCCGATGTGGAAAAAGAGACGGTTTTAAGCACAGTTCCCCGCGTAGGCACCTATCTTCTGGAACGGTTTTCCGGGGAGACCAACGAGGTGATTTACCAGCTGTGCCTTGACCGGAAAGGCAAGCTGCTGGCCTGCAAGCGCCTGAACGAAGGCGGTGTGGCCGGTGCCGAAATGGATGTGCGCCGTATCGTGGAAAATGCCATTCTGACCCACGCCAGCGGTGTGGTGCTGGCCCATAACCATCCCAGCGGGATCGCCCTGCCCTCGGCGGAGGATATTGCAGCTACGTCGCGGGCCAAAGCCGCGCTGGAGACGATCAGCGTTGCGCTGGTGGATCATATGATCATCGCGGATGGAGACTTTGTGTCATTGCAGCAGTCCGGTTATCTGCAGTAACTGCTTTCAGGAGAACACTATGCCGAAATTTGAAGTCGTTTCTGAATACCGCCCCTCCGGTGACCAGCCGCAGGCCATCGAAGCGCTGGCAGAGGGCATCGAAAACGGATTGAAGGAGCAGGTGCTGCTGGGTGTCACCGGCTCCGGCAAGACCTATACCATGGCCAAGGTCATCGAGCGAATCCAGCGCCCTACGCTGGTGCTGGCCCACAACAAGACGCTGGCGGCCCAGCTTTGCGCCGAGTTCAAGGAGTTTTTCCCCAACAACGCGGTGGAATACTTTGTGTCTTATTACGATTACTACCAGCCTGAGGCCTATATTCCCCATACGGACACCTATATCGCCAAGGACGCTTCCACCAATGAGGAGATCGACCGCCTGCGCTTGAGTGCCACCTGTGCGCTGCTGGAACGGCGGGATGTGATCGTGGTGGCCTCTGTGTCCTGCATTTACGGACTGGGCGAACCGGACGACTTTGCCCAGATGGTGGTGTCCCTCCGTGTGGGTGCGGAATGGGATCGGGACGAGCTGCTGCGCCGTCTGGTGGAGATCCGGTATGAGCGCAACGATGTGGCTTTTGAGCGCAATATGTTCCGCGTGCGGGGGGATACGGTGGAGATTTACCCCGCCTATTATAAGGACCATGCTATCCGCGTGGAGTTTTTCGGCGATGAAATCGACCGGATCAGCGATTTCCATCCGCTTACCGGTACGGTCAACCGGGTGCTGAATCATGTGGCTATCTATCCTGCCAGCCATTATGTCACCACCAAGGATAAGATGGAGCGGGCACTGCATCAGATCCGCGAGGAGCTGGAAGAGCAGGTACAGTATTTCAACGAAAACGAGCAACTGGTGGAGGCACAGCGCATTCGCCAGCGGACAGAATACGATATGGAGATGATGGCGGAGCTGGGCTACTGCTCCGGCATTGAAAACTACTCCCGCATTATTTCCGAGCGTCCCGCAGGCTCCGCACCCATGACGCTGCTGGACTTCTTCCCTGAGGATTTTGTTCTCTTTGTGGATGAAAGCCATGTGACCCTGCCGCAGGTGCGGGCCATGTATAACGGCGACCATGCCCGCAAGGATTCGCTGGTGAAGTACGGTTTCCGGCTGCCCTGTGCCTACGATAACCGCCCGCTGAAGTTCGAGGAGTTTGAAGGGCGTATCGGACAGGCAGTGTTTGTTTCTGCGACTCCCGGCCCCTATGAAAAGGAACGGGCCGACAACATTGTGGAGCAGGTCATTCGTCCTACAGGCCTGCTGGACCCGCGAGTGGAAGTGCGGCCTGTGGAGGGGCAGATCGACGATCTGATGGACGAGATCCGTGCCCGCGCCGACCGTAATGAGCGGGTGCTGGTGACGACCCTGACCAAGAAAATGGCGGAGGATCTGACGGACTTCTTCCGCGCCGCTGATATCCGTGTGCGGTATATGCACTCCGATGTGCAGACCATCGAACGCATGGAGATTCTGCGGGATTTGCGTCTGGGCGAGTTTGACGTGCTGGTGGGCATCAACCTGCTGCGCGAGGGCCTTGACCTGCCGGAGGTCAGTCTGGTGGCCATTCTGGACGCCGATAAGGAGGGCTTCCTGCGGAGTGAGACGTCCCTGATCCAGACCATAGGCCGCGCGGCCCGTAACGCAGATGGCCTTGTCATCATGTATGCCGACGAGATCACGCCGTCTATGCGGGCAGCCATGGACGAGACCGAGCGCCGCCGTGGGATCCAGTCGGCCTATAACGAGGCAAACGGCATCGTACCCAAAACCATTATCAAGGGTGTTCGAGAGGTGCTGGAAATTTCCAAGACAGCGGAGGGCGATACTGCCCGCGGGCGGAAGAAACGCAAACTTTCCGAACAGGAGCGCACCGCGGAGATCGCCAAGCTGGAACAGGAAATGAAAGAAGCGGCGAAGCTTTTGGAGTTCGAGTATGCCGCTGTCCTGCGTGACCGTATTATGGAGCTGAAAGGCGAAAAATAAGTTTTTAAAGAAAGAAGTGAGTGCATGGCATTCAGCAGTATGACGTTTCTGTTCGGTTTTCTGCCGGCCGTCCTGCTCTGCTATTTTGTGATTCCTGCGCGGTTTCGTGCGGCGCGGAATTTTGTTTTGCTGGCGTTCAGTCTTGTATTTTACTGCTGGGGCGGCATGGCCCTGCTGCCGGTGTTTTTGGCTTCCTGTCTGCTGAACTGGGGTGCGGCACTGCTGGTGGACAAGGTGAAAAGCCACCGCAAAGCAGTCTATGTCACCGCACTGGTACTGAATGTTACCATGCTGGGCTATTACAAATATACCGGATTTCTGCTGGGTAATCTGAATGCGCTGGGACTGGATGTGGCGGTGCCCTCCATTGCACTGCCTGCGGGCATCTCGTTTTTTACCTTTCAGGCGATCGCCTATCTGACGGATGTGTATCGCGGCATCGTGCGCGCCGAGCGGAATCCTGCACGGGTAGTGCTGTTTATGGCCTTGTTTCCCCAGCTGCTGCAAGGTCCTATCCTGCGCTGGAACGACTTCGGCCCCGCGCTGACGGAGCGGCAGGAGACTGCCGCCGAAGCAGCGGAAGGCGCCGTGCGCTTCTGCTGCGGCCTTGCCAAAAAGGTGCTGCTGGCGGATGCACTGGGGCAGGCGGCGGACGCAGCCTTTTCCGCCGGCGACCGGCTGACAGTCACGCTGGCGTGGCTGGGGGCCATTGCCTACACGCTGCAGCTGTATTTCGATTTTTCCGGTTATACCGATATGGCCATTGGTCTCGGCCGTGTTCTGGGTTTCCGGATTCCGGAGAATTTCAACTATCCGTACATCGCGAAGTCTGCCTCTGAGTTCTGGCGGCGCTGGCATATGACGCTTTCCTACTGGTTCCGGGACTATGTTTACATTCCGCTGGGCGGCAACCGCTGCGCCAGGGGGCGGCAGGTCGGGAACCTGCTGGTGGTGTGGATGCTGACAGGATTGTGGCACGGCAGTGCATGGAATTTTGTGCTGTGGGGCTTGTACTATGCTCTGCTGCTGATGGGTGAAAAATTCCTGTGGGGCAAGCGGCTGCAGAAGCTGCCTGCCGCTGTGCAGCACGGGTATGCCATGGTACTGATCATCATCGGCTGGGTGCTGTTCCGCGCTACCAGCCTCCAACTGGTGGGGGATATGATTTCCGCCATGTTTGGATTCGCCCCTGCAGGATTCCACGGCATGGAAACGGAATACTATCTGCGGCAGTTTGCATGGGAGTGGGCAGTTGCCATCCCTGCCGCGCTGCCGGTGAAGAACTGGATGCAGGGTAAGCTGTCTGCAAAAGCTGAGGGCGGATGCGGTGTGTGCCGTTGGACGCTGGAACTGGGGCCGAAGGTGCTGGCTGTGGTGCTGCTGGGCTGCTCGGCCGTGCGGCTGCTGAGTTCCACCTTCCGTTCCTTCCTGTATTTTCAGTTTTAAGGGGGTCCGTGGATGAAACGCTTTTTTGACCGGGCCTTTCTGGCGGGCCTGCTGGCGGTGCTGGTGGCAGTGCCGCTGGGTGTTGCCCTGTGGTCTCATAAGGAGACCAGCGCCTACTATGAAAACCGTACCCTTGCGGCCAAACCGGAAGTGACAGCGGAAAGCCTCTGGAACGGCAGCTTCGGCAGCGATTTTGAAAGCTGGTTTTCCGATCATGTTCCCGGCCGCACCACGCTGTTGAAGATCGACACCGCTGTGCAGATGAAGCTGCTGCAGCGTCCGGTGGTCAATGATATTGTGCTGGATGCTGACGGCGTGCTGGTGCCGAAGATGAGTTATTCGGAATACAGCCGGAAGGCCTATGAAGAGACCGTTCCGCCCATCGCGGAAAACTTCGGCAAGCTGAATGACCATGTCGAGGAAAACGGCGGCAAATTCTATTTTGTGGGATTCCCCGAACAGCGGGTCTATTTTGAAGACCGGTTTCCCGATTACATGAACAACCATGAAACGGAAGCCGCTGTGGCCGATGAGGTCTTTATGACAGCGCTGGAGAATGCCGGTGTTCACGCACTGGATATGCGGCAGGTGTATGCTGAGCAGGGGAATCCTGCGGAATATTACTCTGTGGTGGATCACCACTATAATTATTACGGTGCCTATGCCGGATACCGTGCCATCATGGAAGCGCTAGCTGAAGATGGCTGGGGGTTGCCGGTGCTCACCGAGGACGAGATCGGCTTTGCGGAACTGCCTAACCCCTATATCGGCTCCCGCAACCGCAAACTCTACAATCTGTGGGAGAACGAGGAAAAGGCCGCAATTCTGGCGGAAACGCCGGTGCCTTTCACCCGCACGGATAACGGCCGGCCCAGCGAAAAGCCGCTGTTTGTGGTGCCTGCGCAGGAGGATCTGCCCACCACTTACAACCTGTATATGGGCGGCGACTTCGGCGAAACGGTGCTGGAGACCAATCGTCCGGAACTGCCGGATGTGCTGATCTTCGGCGACTCCTTTACCAACGCGCTGGAAACGCTGCTGTACGCTTCCTTTGACGAGACGCGGATTCTGGACCTGCGCCATTACACAGAGCAGAGCCTGAAGGACTATATTACAGAACACAAGCCGGACATTGTGCTGTGCGTGATGAATGACACATTCTATTACACCACCACCGGAAACGGCGCGGTTTGGGAGGATTGATCCCGGCATGCACGAGACAAGTAAAAAAACCTCACAGGGCAGTGCGTATGCCAGCATTCTGCTGGCGGCGGCGCTGTGGGGCGTCATCGGGATGTGGAACCGGACGCTGATGGCGGCGGGACTGTCGCCCACCGGCATCGTAACGGTGCGAAATTTCGGCGGCATGGCGCTGCTGGTAATTGTGTTTGCCATCCGTGACCGCAGTGTGTTCCGGGTAAAGCGGGAGCATCTGAAGTATTTTGTGGGCACCGGCATTGTCAGCGTGCTGCTGTTCACCGTGTGTTATTTCTCTTGCCAGAGAATCTGCTCTCTGGCGGTGGCTTCCATTTTGCTGTATACAGCGCCGTCCTTTGTGGTGGTTCTGTCGGCTATCCTTTGGAAGGAACCGGTGACAAAGAAAAAACTGCTGGCACTGGTGCTGACCATTGTGGGTTGTGCCTGTGTGTGCGGCGTGTTTTCCGGCGGACTGACGATAACTGCCGCAGGCATCCTGCTGGGTTTGGGTGCGGGTTTCTTCTACGCCCTGTACAGCGTTTTCGGCCGCTATGCGCTGGCCCATTACGATTCCATGACTGTCACGGTCTGGACGTTCCTGTTTGCGGGACCGGCGTCTCTCCTGATGCTGCGGCTGGAGGAACTGCATATCACCTTTTCCATGCCCCTGAGCTGGGTGATGGCGGCAGGATTGGTGGTGTTTTCTACCGTGCTGCCCTATATTTTCTATACGAAAGGCCTCTCCTGTGTGGAGTCTGGCAAGGCCTCCATCATGGCCAGTCTGGAACCGGTGGTGGCCGCCCTTGCAGGCGTTTTTATGTTTGGAGAACCCATGACCGCCATGACGGCTGTCGGTATTGTACTGGTGCTGTCCGGTGTTGTGATTTTGAGGTAACTGATATGGCGAAGAAAAAGGATGAAAAAACCAATGTGATGCGGGTGCTGGAGCAGAAGGGAATTTCCTATACCGCACACGAGTATCCCCACGATGATGAAGCCCCGGACGGCGTGACGGTGGCTCGTATACTGGGCCAGGACCCTGAGGCTGTATTCAAAACGCTGGTGACCCGGGGCGCATCCGGCGGCTATTATGTATTTGATATCCCCGTGGCGGACACACTGGATTTGAAAAAGGCGGCCAAAGCGGTGGGAGAGAAGTCCATTGCCATGATTTTGAGCCGTGAACTGCTGCCGCTCACCGGCTATATCCACGGCGGATGCAGCCCTGTGGGCATGAAAAAGCAGTTTCCCACAGTGTTCCACGAGACCTGCCAGTTGTTTGATACCATCTGCGTTTCTGCCGGAAAGGTTGGTTTTCAGGTGGAAGTGTCTCCGCAGGACCTGATTGATTTGGTCGGCGCAGATATGGCTGATGTGGTCGTGGGCTGAGAACCTCTCAAAGGAGTATTCCATGCAGGATAAACTGATTGTCAAAGGCGCTCGCGCCAACAATTTGAAGAATATTGACGTGACCATCCCCCGTGACAAGCTGGTGGTGATGACAGGACTTTCCGGTTCCGGCAAGTCCTCTCTGGCGTTCGACACGATCTATGCCGAGGGCCAGCGGCGGTATGTGGAGAGCCTTTCCTCCTATGCCCGCATGTTCCTCGGTCAGATGGACAAGCCGGATGTGGACTATATCGAGGGCCTTTCTCCCGCCATTTCCATTGATCAGAAAACCACCAGCAAGAACCCCCGTTCCACGGTGGGCACGGTGACGGAGATTTACGATTATTTGCGTCTACTGTGGGCGCGGGTGGGCACGCCCCACTGCCCCAAATGCGGCAAGGAGATCCGCCAGCAGACCATTGACCAGATCATCGATCAGGTGCTGGCTCTGCCGGAGGGGACCCGCATTCAGGTGATGGCTCCTGTCATTCGCGGCAAGAAGGGCGAGCACCAGAAGATTTTTGAGGACGCGAAACGCTCCGGCTATGTCCGCGCCCGCGTGGACGGCAATCTCTACGAACTGGATGAAGAGATCAAGCTGGAGAAAAATAAAAAGCACAATATTGAGATCATCGTAGACCGCCTGATCATCCGCGCGGATATCCAGCAGCGGTTGACCGACAGCGTGGAGACCGCCTCCGGCCTCTCCGGGGGCCTTGTGGTCATCAACCTCCTGCGGGAAGAGCAGGATCTGACCTTTTCCCAGAATTACGCCTGCGAGGACTGCGGCATTTCCATCGAGGAACTGACACCCCGCATGTTCTCCTTCAACAATCCCTACGGCGCCTGTCCCACCTGTACCGGTCTTGGCAGTCAGCTGAAGGTGGATCCCGCACTGGTGGTGCCGGATGGCAAGGTCAGCATTTTAGATGGCGCCATTCAGGCTTCCGGCTGGGGCAATATTCGCTCCGATGGCATTTCCCGCATGTATTTTGACGCGCTGTCCAAGAAGTATCATTTTTCCCTCACCACGCCGTGGAACGACCTGAGTGACGAAGCAAAAAATATTATTCTCTACGGCACCGGCGGCGAGAAGCTGGAACTGCATTACGATCAGCCTCGCGGCAAGGGAGTGCTGTATCAGGCTTTTGAGGGTGTGTGCAACAACGTCAGCCGCCGGTTTCAGGAGACCCAGAGCGATGCCAGTAAAAAGGAACTGGAAGAACTGATGGCGGAATGCCCCTGCCCCGATTGCGGTGGCCGCCGCCTGCGGAAGGAGTCGCTGGCGGTAACGGTGGGCGGCAAAAACATCCACGATTTTACCACCATGTCTGTGCTGGATGAGCTGGCATGGGTGGAAACACTGGAACTGACCCACCAGCAGCACCTGATCGCTGACCGCATTTTGAAAGAGATCAACGCCCGCCTCGGCTTTTTGCAGTCCGTTGGTCTGGGCTATCTGACGTTGTCCCGCAGCGCGGGGACTCTCTCCGGTGGTGAGAGCCAGCGCATTCGTCTGGCCACTCAGATTGGCTCCAGCCTGATGGGTGTGCTGTATATTCTGGATGAGCCCTCCATCGGGTTGCACCAGCGGGATAATGATAAACTCCTTGCCACCCTGCAGAATCTGCGGGACTTGGGCAACACCCTGCTGGTGGTGGAGCACGATGAGGACACCATGCGCGCTGCAGATTACCTCATTGATATCGGTCCCGGCGCCGGCATCCACGGCGGCGAGGTGGTGGCCTGCGGCACCCCGGAGGAGGTCATGGCGAATCCCGATTCCCTGACCGGACAGTACCTCTCCGGAAAACGGAAAATTCCGGTGCCTGCATCGCGGCGCGAAGGAAACGGCAAGTGCCTGAAAGTCATCGGCGCGGCGGAGAATAATCTGCGAAACGTAGATGTGGAGTTCCCGTTGGGTACCTTTACTGTGGTCACCGGTGTGTCCGGCAGCGGAAAGTCCTCGCTAGTCAATGAAATTCTCTTTAAGCGCCTCGGCGCGGAGCTGATGCGCATGAAGGTGAAACCTGGCAAATGTACGGACATCGAGGGCGTGAAGCAGCTGGACAAGGTGGTCAATATCGACCAGAGTCCCATCGGCCGCACCCCTCGCTCCAACCCTGCCACCTATACGGGACTGTTCAATGATATCCGCGACCTGTTCTCCTCCACGCAGGAGGCCAAGAGCCGCGGCTACGGCCCCGGCCGCTTCAGCTTCAACGTCCGCGGAGGTCGCTGCGAGGCCTGCTCGGGCGACGGTGTGCTGAAGATCGAAATGCACTTCCTGCCGGATATTTTCGTGCCCTGCGAGGTGTGTAAGGGCAAGCGGTACAACCGCGAAACGCTGGAAGTGCATTACAAAGGCAAGAACATTGCCGAAGTGCTGGACATGACGGTGGACGAAGCGCTGGAATGTTTCTCCGCGCTGCCCAAGCTGAACAAGAAGCTGCAGACGCTGCAGGATGTGGGCCTTGGCTATGTGAAGTTGGGCCAGCCCTCCACGGAACTCTCTGGCGGCGAGGCACAGCGGGTGAAGCTGGCCACGGAATTGAGCAAGATCGCCACCGGACGCACCATTTATATTCTGGATGAACCCACCACCGGCCTTCATGCCGATGACGTCCGCAAGTTGCTGGAAGTTCTCCAGAGACTGGTGGACAGCGGCAACACGGTGGTGGTCATTGAACACAATTTGGATGTCATCAAGTGTGCCGATCACATCATCGACCTCGGCCCTGAGGGCGGCGACGGCGGCGGCAGCATCGTCTGCACCGGAACACCGGAAGAAGTGGCTGCCTGCGAGGCCAGCTATACCGGACACTATTTGAAAAAGGTGCTGGAAAACCGATAAAATCCGCCGGGAACCGGCAAAAAATAAACTGCTTAACAGAAGAAAGTTGAGGATCACCTATGCCTAACATTACAAAAACTGCCATGATCACCGTCTGCGGCCGCCCCAATGTGGGCAAGTCCAGCCTGACCAACACGCTGGTGGGCGAAAAGATCGCCATCGTTTCCAACAAGGCCCAGACCACCCGCAACCGCATTTACGGCGTGGTGAACCGGGGCGACACCCAGTTTGTGCTGCTGGATACACCGGGCCTGCACAAGCCTAAGAGCGCACTGGGCGACTACATGGTGAAGGTCGTTACCTCCAGCCTCAGCGATGTGGACTGCGCGTTGCTGCTGGTGGAGCCCATCGCCCACGTGGGCGCGCCGGAACTGGCCCTGATCGAGCGCGTTCGTGAGGAAGGCATCCCCGCTATCCTGTGCATCAACAAGGTGGACACCGTGGAGCCTGCCGAACTGCTGCCTGTTATCGCTGCTTACAACGAGGCGTGGGACGGCTTTGATGCCATCATTCCCATCTCCGCCCACAAGGGCACCGGTCTGGATGACCTGATGAACGAACTGGGTAAGTATGCCTGCGAAGGCCCTCAGCTGGTCCCTGACGGAATGACTTCCGACCAGCCGGAGCGGCAGGTCATGGGCGAGCTGCTGCGGGAGAAATTGCTGCTGTGCCTTGACAAGGAAATTCCCCACGGCACTGCCATTGAGATCACCAAATTCTCCGAGCGGGATTCCGGCGTGATCGATGTGGAAGCCACTATTTTCTGTGAAAAATCCAGCCACAAGGGCATCATCATCGGCAAGCAGGGCGCGATGCTGAAGAAAATCAGCACCATGGCCCGCCACGACATGGAGAAATTCATGGGCACCAAGGTCTATCTGGAAACCTGGGTGAAGGTCAAAGAAAATTGGCGGGATAATGTCAATTATGTTCGCTCCTTCGGCTACAACGACGACTGAAAAAAGGGACCGGACGCGGTGCCAATTTTCTGCGAACGCAAGTGAGCCGCGCGTCAGCGCGTACAAGTGTTTTGCTGCGCAAAACCTTGGAGCGGTCGGGCTTTGCCTGACCGCTCAGGAACAATCCGGGGTCCCCATAAAATCTATTGATTTTATGGGGAGAAATTGGCGGGATAACGTCAATTACGTCCGCTCCTTCGGCTACAACGACGACTGAGACGGAATTTTCCACGGATAAAAAACGACGGATTTCGCAGACTGATGCCAAAGGAGGTCTGCTGTATGGATTCCGAACCCCTTTGGACGTGGTTTTGTATGACCGGCGAGCCGCTGGCCTACCTACTGTACCGCTCGGCGGAGGAGCAGGAGGACGGCGCAGTCTGATTTGACGGGGAGACAGCTCCCCGTACATAGGTGGTGAAGAAATGGCGGCAACGCCCTACATCGTTACCAAAGGCGTCGTCCTGCGGGAGACGGAAACGAAAGAGGCGGATAAGATCCTGACCCTGCTGACGGCGGATCAGGGGAAAATCTCTGTCATCGCCAGAGGCGCACGGCGCAAGGGCTGCAAATATGCCGCCTGCGCCCAGTCGCTGGCATATTCGGAGTGGACGCTGTACCGCAAGGGTGACTGGTATTATGCCAACGAGGGGCATACCCTGGAGCTGTGGAATGGCCTGCGCACCCATCTGGAGGCCATGTCGCTGGCCTTTTATCTGGCTGAACTGACGGAGGCCGTTACTACGGAGGGGGCGGATGCGTCGGAACTGCTGCGCCATCTGCTGAACGGGCTGTATGCCCTTTCCGCCTTACACAAGCCGCCTGCGCTGGTAAAGGCTGCCTTTGAACTGAAACTGCTGAGCCTTGCCGGCTACGAGCCGCTGGCGGATGGCTGTGCTTACTGCGGCTGTCCCGATCCGGAGCAGCCGCTGCTGGATGTAGTACAAGGTGTGCTGCGCTGCCGCAAGTGCGGCAGTGGGGAAAGCGGCCTTTCCATGCCGCTTTGCGGGGCGTCCCTTGCGGCACTGCGCCATGTGGTTTACGGCGATGCGAAACGGCTCTATTCCTTTACGCTGCCGCAGGATGCGCTGCGGCGGCTGGGCGGCGCGGCGGAGGCCTTTGCAGCGGCACAGCTGGAACGGGGGTTCCGCACGCTGGACTTCTACAAGAGTCTGCAGCCGGTGGAAATGCCGTCGAAATGAGATACATTCTGTATAGTTTTTACTGGATTATACGGAAAGGACGAAAATATGAGCGAATTATTTGAAAAATCCATCCGCACGCTGGAATTGCCTCGTGTATTGCAGCTGCTCAGTGAGCAGGCAATCAGTGTCGAGGCGAAGGAAAAAGCGCTGCGCATCCGGCCGGAGACGGAAACGGAGGAGGTCCTGCGCCTGCTGGACCAGACCGATGCGGCCCGCATGATGATCGGCCTGCACGGAACACCCTCTTTTTCCGGCGTGAAGCCGGTGGGTGAGGCACTGAGCCGTGCGGACCGCGGCGGTAGTCTGAACACCCACGAACTGCTGACCATTGCGGAACTGCTGACGGCTGCCCGCCGTGCAAAGGAGTATTTTAATACGGATGCGGCAGAGAAGACCGCCATCGACCATCTGTTTTTATCTCTCCACGGCAACCGCTTTTTGGAGGACAAGATCAAGCGCTGCATTCCGGAGGAGAATACCATCTCCGATGCGGCCAGTCCGGAACTGGCGGACATCCGCCGTCATATGCGGCAGGCACAGGCCAAAAGCCGCCAGATTTTGCAAAAGATCATTTCTTCCCCCGCTTACGGGAAAATTCTACAGGAGACCATCATCACCCAGCGGGACGGCCGTTTTGTGGTGCCGGTAAAAGCCGAACACAAGGGCGATCTGCCCGGTCTGGTCCACGATATTTCCTCCACGGGCGCTACCCTTTTTGTGGAGCCCATGGGCGTGGTGCAGGCCAATAACGAATTCATTGAATTGCAAGCCAAGGAACAAAAGGAGATCGACCGGATCCTTGCGGAGCTGTCTGCTGATGCAGCAGCCCGTCGGGAGGATATCCAGTGGGACTATGACGCGCTGGTACACCTCGATCTGATTTTTGCACGGGGCAATCTCAGCTATAAAATGGACGCCGTCCGGCCGGAGATCCGGCGAAATGGCGCCATCCATCTGCGGCGGGCACGGCACCCACTGCTGGACCCGAAGAAGGCGGTGCCCATCGACATCGAACTGGGTGACACCTTCGATACCCTTGTCATCACTGGTCCTAACACCGGCGGCAAGACTGTCAGCCTGAAAACGCTGGGCCTCTTGACCCTGATGACCCAGTGCGGCCTCCATATTCCTGTGGGTGATCGCAGCTGCATTTCCGTTTATGAGCGGGTGCTGGCGGATATCGGTGACGAGCAGAGTATTGAGCAGAGCCTGTCCACCTTCTCGGCCCACATGGTGAACATCGTCAAGATTCTGGACGAGGCAGATCGGGACAGCCTGATCCTCTTCGATGAGCTCGGTGCTGGCACAGACCCCGTAGAGGGTGCGGCGCTGGCCATTGCCATCATCCAGCGGGTGCGCCAGATGGGCGCCCGCGTGGCGGCGACTACCCACTATGCGGAACTCAAAACCTTTGCCATGACCACGGTGGGCGTGGAAAACGCTTCCTGCGAGTTTGACGTGGAAACCCTCAGTCCCACCTACCGCCTGCTGATCGGCATTCCCGGTAAGTCCAACGCCTTTGCCATCTCCAAACGGCTGGGTCTTTCGGACGATGTGATCGAAAACGCGAAGACCCAGATGAGCGGCGAGAGCGTTCGCTTTGAGGATGTGCTGACCCAGCTGGAGGCCAAACGCCAGGCGCTGGAGAAGCGGGAGCTGGAGGCTGACCGGTTGTACCGGCAGCGGGAGGAGGACGCCCGCAAGGCGCGGGAATTCCGCGAGCAGATGGAGCGTGCCAAGGAAAATGCCCGCGGCCGCGGTGAGGCGGAGGCCAAGCGCATCCTGCGGGATGCCCGCATGACAGCTGATCAGGTATTTGCGGAATTGGCCGAGATGCGCAAGGAACAGGCTAGAGCCGAACGCTCCATGAATGCCAATGAGGCGCGGGCAGAACTGCGCCGTAAGCTGAACGAGGCGGAAGAGGCCATCTCCAACCGTGACGCCCGTCAGGAGCCGATCCCCAAGCCCAGCCGTCCCATTCGGGTGGGCGATCTGGTGGAGATCCCCGGCGTGAAACAGAATGCGGAAGTGGTGTCTGTCGGTAAGGATGGCACGCTGCAGCTGAAGGCCGGTGTGCTGAAAATGAAAGCCAAGGCGGATGAAGTCCGTCTGATCGAAGACGATGAACGCGCCGCCCAGAAAAAGAAACCTGTGGTGACAAAGAGTACGCCCCGTCCACTGGCCGCTGCCGCTGCCCGGGAACTGGATATCCGCGGCATGGAGACCATTGAGGCAGAAACGGTGGTGGAGACCTTCCTGTCCGCGGCGGTCATGGGCCGACTGGAAACAGTCACCATTATCCACGGCAAGGGAACCGGAGTGCTGCGGGCCGCTGTTCACGATATCCTGCGCCGCAACAAAAAAATCGTCAAAAGCTTCCGCCTCGGCGTTTACGGCGAGGGCGAGACCGGCGTGACGGTCGTGACGCTGAAGTGAGGGGATCACTATGACATTTCGATTTGCGACAGAGGCAGATACCCCGCTGATTTTGCAGTTTATTCGTGATTTGGCCGCTTATGAAAAGATGCTGGATCAGGTAGTGGCGGACGAAGTGCTGCTGCGCCAGCAGTTGTTTGAGCGGCAGCAGGCAGAAGTGATTTTTGCGCTGGGGGAAGAGGAAGAGGTGGGTTTTGCCCTGTTCTTCCACAATTTTTCTACCTTTTTGGGACGTTCCGGACTATATTTGGAAGATTTGTTTGTGTTGCCGGAGCATCGCGGGAAAGGGTATGGAAAGGCCCTGCTTGCCAAGCTGGCATCCATTGCCGTGGAGCGCGGTTATGGGCGGATGGAGTGGTCCTGTCTGGACTGGAACCGGCCCAGTATCGATTTTTACAAGTCGCTAGGGGCTGTGCCCATGGACGAATGGACGGTTTACCGCCTGACGGGCGACACACTTCATGAACTGGCGAGAGCCGCAGACTGAAAAGAAAGAGGTGCCGTTATGCAAGAACTGGAAAAGCAATTTCACATTCACTGTGTTCCCGGCGATATCGGACGCTACTGCATTCTGCCCGGTGATCCGGGGCGTGTGCCTGCCATCGCAGCACTGTTTGATGACGCGAAACAGATTGCATACAACCGCGAGTACAATGTGTGGACCGGCTACCTGCTGGGTGAGAAGGTGACAGCCTGTTCTACCGGCATCGGCGGACCCTCTACCGCTATCGCCATGGAAGAACTGCGGAAATGCGGCGCGGACACCTTTATCCGCACCGGAACCTGCGGCGGCATTGACCTGAACGTACAGTCCGGCGACATCGTGGTGGCCACCGGCGCCGTTCGGTACGAGCATACCAGCCTGGAGTACGCGCCCATCGAATTTCCTGCGGTGCCGGATCTGACGGTCACCAACTGTCTGGCGCAGGCCACCAAGGCTCTGGGCCTGCCCTTACATACCGGCGTAGTCCAGTGCAAGGACAGCTTCTACGGTCAGCACAGTCCCGAGGCCTCTCCCGTTTACTACGAGCTGAAGGCCAAGTGGGAGAGCTGGAAACGTCTTGGCGTGAAGGCCAGCGAAATGGAATCTGCCGCCATGTTCACCGTGGCTGCGGCGCTGGGCTGCCGCAGTGGCTCCTGCTTTCATGTCATCTGGAATCAGGAGCGGGAAGCGGCCGGACTGGATCAAAAGATGAGCGAGGATACCTCCAACTCTGTGAAGGTGGCGGTGGAGGCGCTGAAGCTGCTGATTGAGGAAGATCGGAAAAACGAAAGATAACGAAAGGCTCTGCGGATTTCCGCAGAGCCTTTCGTTTGTATTATAATGTGTGCCTATACGATGTCCAGCAACTGCCCCAGATCGTGGACCTCGTAGTCGATCTGCAGATCGTCCGGATGGGGCTTGCGCTTATAATTGACCCAGCAGCAGGGAAGACCTGCGTTGTTGGCGCCGCGGATATCAGTGGTCAGGGAGTCTCCGATGACCAGCGTATTCTCTGGTGTGATCTCTGGTACGCGGGAGCGCACATAATCATAATAGGCGGGGTTTGGTTTGGCGGCGCCGGCTTCCTCGGAAATAAAGGCATCGGTAAACAGGCTGCCGAAAGAGCATCTTTGCAGGCGGCTCCGCTGTACGGAGGCCACGGCGTTGGTGACGATGTAAAGCTGGTGACCCCGTTGTGCCAGTTCACGGCAGACCTCTTCGGCATGAGGGAGCGGATACACGCTCTGGCCCAGCGCGGCAAGGTAATCCCGATTGCATTGCACGGGATCGCGGTTAAGTGCCAATGCATTCAAAAAGCGGACGTATCGCTCCACGGTCAAGAATTCCTTCGTGACTTCACCCCGGTCAAAGGCGGCCCAAAGCTCTGCGTTGATCTCGTGGTAGAGCTGCCGGACGTCCGGCGTATCCGGAATGTCATGAGTCTGACACAGTACAGTGAAGGCGTTGGAGGAGGCTTTTGGAAAATCAAACAGTGTGTCATCCGCATCGAACAACAGGTAGGGGTATTTCATGGTGTGGTCCCTTTCTGTATACATTATATATTATCTGTTAAAGTGATC
Organism: Oscillibacter sp.; assembly: GCA_017547085.1. GTDB lineage: Bacteria > Bacillota > Clostridia > Oscillospirales > Oscillospiraceae > Oscillibacter. Next base: position 1,881 of record JAFYQM010000095.1, on the reverse strand, counting down.
TTAGCATATGCCGCTGCAGTTGGCAATCACCCTTTCCTGCCTGCGGCCATACCATAAACCGAGGGGAGTGATGTGGTATGGTGTTTGGCGTGATCGGCGGTGACCGGAGACAGGCGGAACTGGCTGCGTTGCTGGTGGCAGATGGCAAGGAGGTCTGTACATACGGACTGGAGCGCTGGAAAGCGGTTGGGGCGGCCGATTTGGAACAGGTGGCGGCCTCGGATGTTATTCTTTTGCCGCTGCCGCTGTGCAGGGGAGACGGGGTGCTGAATTGTGAAGAGGCCCCGATGCCTACGGCCGACCTGTTTCGCCGTCTGCGGCCGGAACAGACCGTTCTGGCAGGACAGGTGAAACCGGCACAGCAGCAGGAAGCGGAAGAGTGCGGCCTGCTGCTACGGGATTATTTTCTGCGAGAGGAACTGACGGTAGCCAATGCGGCTGCCACAGCGGAAGCGGCGCTGCAGGTGGCCATGGAGCGGCTGGACAGAACGCTTCTGGGAATGAATTGCTTGATACTGGGCTTTGGCCGGATCGGCAGGCTTCTGAGTTACCGGCTCCATGGATTGGGATCCCATGTCACGGCTGCGGCCAGAAAACCGGAGGATCTGGCGTGGATTCGAGCTTATGGCTGGACGGCGCTGGAGATCGGGAAGCTGGACCGGAAAATCAGCGGGTTTGACGCGGTGTTCAATACAGTCCCCTCTATGGTATTGCATGCCCCGCTGGTGGCGCAGCTGCCGCGGAACAGCCTCTGTGTAGATCTGGCGTCTGCGCCGGGAATCGATCTGACGGCAGTGGAACGCCGGGGGATGCAAGGCGTCTGGGCAAGGTCCCTGCCGGGGAGAATGGTTCCCTGCACGGCGGCGGCAGTGGTCCGGGATGCTGTATATCACATGTTATCTATAGAAGAATGAGGTGACCCTGTATGAGAAAAGAACGGGTCGGATTTGCGCTATGTGGATCGTTTTGTACCCATGGAGAAATTTTGGAGGCGCTGGAGCGGCTGACAGAGCTTTATGAAACGGTGATTCCGATCGCATCGGAAAACGCAGCCTTCACAGACACCCGCTTCGGCACAGCGGACGCACTGATAGAAAAACTGGAGGAATTAACGGGGAATGAAGTGTTGTATGATATTCCGTCCGTAGAACCTATTGGGCCGAAGGGACTGCTGGATGTGCTGGTGATTGCGCCGGCCACAGGCAACACCATTGCCAAGCTGGCAGCGGGCATTACGGATACGGCGGTGACTATGGCAACCAAAGCGCACCTGCGGAATGGGCGGCCGGTAGTCATTGCCATGGCCAGCAACGATGGTTTGGCGGCGGGAGCCAAAAACATCGGGGAGCTGCTGGTACGGAAAAACTATTACTTTGTTCCCTTTGGACAGGACAATGCACTGCAGAAGCCCTGTTCGCTGGTTGCGGATTTTCGACAGTTGCCGGAAACGGTAGATGCCGCACTGCGGGGGGAACAGATCCAACCGATTTTACTGCGGTAAAACAAAGGCGGGGATCTCCGCCTTTGTTATTTTTTATGCCTTGCAAGGCATAAAAAAGAGCGTGCAGGGCAAAATGACGAATGGTTGGTTGACAATCGGTTTACAGAACAAAAAACTCGATAAGAAAAGCTAATGGCGGTCATAAGATTTATTAGCGGGAACGTTGAAAAAACGGTGGAAAATGTGGAAAACGAAAAAAGTACACAAACCGCAAAAAAGGTGTTGACAAATAGGGGATGGTTTGGTATTCTAACAAAGCTGTCTCGCAGGAACAGCGGATGTCGAGAACTGAAAAAGAAATCTTGAAAAAAGATGAAAAAAGTACTTGACAAATGAAGTTAAACCTGATAGACTAGCAATGTTCCGCCGATGAGGCGTGT
>JAFYQM010000094.1 GCA_017547085.1 Oscillibacter sp. | reverse complement strand
CTGCCGCGCCCATGCGGCCCGCGGCATTGATGCGGGGCGAGAGTACAAATCCGATCTGGATGGAGGTAATGGGCTTGCCCAGCAGTCCCGCTTCTTTCAGCAGGGCGTGCACGCCCACAAAGTCGGTGTGGGACAGCGCCTCCAGACCGCAGGAGACGATCACGCGGTTCTCGCTCTCCATCCGCATCACATCGGCGATGGTGCCGATGGCGGCCAGCGTGCAGTAACGGGCGAACAGGGCGTCCTCCCGGTTTTCGCCGCCCAGCGCCAGCACCAGCTTCAGCGCCACGCCCACGCCCGCCAGATGCTTGAAGGGATAGGGGCAGTCCGGCCGGTGGGGGTCTACCACGGCCACAGCCGCGGGCAGCGTTTCCTTACATTCATGGTGGTCGGTAATGACCACATCCATACCAAGGGAATTGGCAAAATCCACTTCCTCGTTGCCGGTGATACCGCAGTCCACGGTAATCATCAGCGTGGCGCCCTGATCGTGCAGACCCTGAATAGCCTCACAGGACAGGCCGTAGCCGTCCTCAATCCGGCGGGGGATATAGCGCAGGCACTTCACGCCGCAGCTGCGCAGATAATCCATCAGCAGCACCGTAGAGGTGATGCCGTCCACATCGTAATCGCCGAACACGGCGATGGTCTCGCCATCACTGATGGCGCGCTGGATGCGGGCGACAGCCTTATCCATGTCCCGCATCAGCATGGGTGAAATCGTCAGCTTGTGCTCCCGTTCCAGTGCCTCCGCCGCATGTTCCGCAGTGGAGATCCCGCGAGCGGCCAGCACTGTGGACAGCAGGTAGGGGTATCCCGCATTCTGCAGGAGGGCCACATCCTGCTCTGCGGGCATACCGATATTCCACTTCTTGAATTTCACAGGATCTCCCTCCTTTCGGGCGTAATGACATACACCCCCACAATAACTATATTAGTATAGCAGAAAACACCCCACAGGTAAAGAAAAAATCTGTTTGTTTTTATATACCCCTTCGACACCCCTCGTTTGACGAATGCGGCTTTTTCTGGTACAATGTCCAAAATTTTTCGCAATTACCTTTTACGGAGGCAATACATGATGAAATTAAGCAATTTGCAGCGTCTGCTGGCCATGCTGATGCTGTGCGCCTTACTGAGCAGCAGCCTGACCATCCCCGCTGCTGCGGCAGGCTTTCAGGATGTCCCCGCAGGGCACTGGGCGGAAACCGAAATCCAGCGCTGCGCGGAACTGGGGTTTTTCAAGGGCAAAACGGCAACCCAGTTCGGCCTCGGCCAATCCATGACCCGCTCAGCCTTTGTCGTGGTCCTGTGCCGGTTTTTCGGCTGGGAGACTCCGGCACCCGTGGTCTCCTCCTATGATGACGTGCCTTCGGACGCATGGTATGCCGGCGCTTTGGAGGCCGCATACACCCACGGAGCCGTCACCAGCCAGCAGGACCATTTCCGTCCCGCGGACGCCATCACCCGCGAGGAGCTGACCGTCATGCTGGTGCGCGCGCTGGGCTATGGCGCTCTGGCCGGTTTGCCGCAGGAACGATCCTGCCCCTTTGAAGATGTGGACACCAATGCGGGCTATATTACCATGGCCTATCATCTGGGACTGATGAACGGCACCTCCGCCACCACCTTCTCCCCTGATCGGAATGCCACCCGAGAGCAGGTGGCAGTCATCCTGATGCGGCTGCATGACAAGCTGTCCGCGCCCCCCGCCGCCAGAAGCACGATCCTCTCCAAAAACAACTTCCAGCCCGATCTGACCGGTCTGGATGCCGCTCTGATCCCCGCGCAGTCTTTGGACAGAACCGGCAAGCTGCAGATTCTCATCGGTTCCCATGACGCTGCGGCCCTGCGCAGCCATGCACAGGAAGCGGGGATCCCCGCCCTGCTGTATGTGACCGGCAATTCTGCCGCCTTGCGGGGCGATCGCTCCTCCATGGCGCAGGCTTTGGTCAACGCAGTCGAACAAGGCGGCTACGATGGTCTGGTGCTGGATATTCCCTCTGTTCCCGCGGCCAAAACCGCCGCACTGACAGAACTGGTTTCCGCCACAAAAACAGCCTTGGATGGACGGCCGCTGCAGCTGATCGTAGAGGCTCCCTCCCGCCAAATCACCGTTTCCGGCGGATATGATTACGCCGCACTGGCTGCTGCCGCAGACAGCCTGATCCTGCGTGTTGCTCCGCTGGAAACGACCGCCGGAAGCACTGCCATTGCCGCCGTGGAACCGCTGGAAGAGGTTTATTTCGCACTGAGTACACTCAAAGGCGTTGTCCCCGCAGAAAAGCTTGGCCTGCTGGTGACCACGACCGGTCTTGTCCGGACCCGCACCGGCCGGAACAGCGGCACCATCACAACAGAGGAAATCTTCTCCCGTCTGGCCGCGGGCAAGATGGACGGTTACTACTCCAGCCGGTATGCCTGTGCCTACCTCCACAACACCAACAGCGGCGAAACCGTCTGGTATCTCAACGAAGAAGCCGCTGCACAGCGGGCACAACTCCTGCGGCTGGCCGGAGCGGGAGCCGTGTGTCTTTCCGACTGGGGTTCGGCCTCCGCAGAACTGCTGCAGGGACTGAACTAAACAACAAAACATGCCGCGCGAAGATTTCACGCGGCATGTTTTTCTGCGCAAAAAAGGCCCCATCCATCGGATGGGGCCTTGAATTTCCGAAAGTTACAGATACTTCTGCATGCCGTCGGTGGCAACAGACGTATCGGCGCTGATCGTGGCGGTGAACTTCAGGTTGTTCTTCTCGCCAAACTGATCCAGCCAGTTCAGGAAGTTTTCGGTCTCCTTGTTCACGTCCTCACCGACGATCTTGCACAGATTGTCGATAAACACGTGGGTAATATCATAGTTGCCAGCATACAGGCCGCTGATGAAACCACGCATCAGCTCATAGCTGTCCAGCTTATATTCTTCTGCGTCGATAAGGCGGATATGATAGTGAATATCATAAGTCATGTTGCGGTTAGCCTCAATGCAAACCACGTTGCCGGGCTCGTCCTTTGCCGCGTTGTTGATCAGTTCGATGAGCTGCTTGGTTTTGCCGGAACCCTTTCCGCCCATAATCAGTCTGACCATAGTAAATCACTCCTGTCATATATAATTGCGTAGGTAAAGATACTTTGCTGATACTAAGCATAACATATCCTATTGGAAATTACAATGCAAAAAAGAAAATTTGATATTTGTTTATAATGCGGTATTGACAGTGAAAGGCGGCGCACACGGCGTCGCTTTTCCTCACATTCAGTCCTCAATATACTCCCGCACGCGGTAGATCGCGCCGATCTCTTCCTCACAGATCTTCCGGCAGGCCTCAATTTCTTCGGTGGGAATGGTATCCACCACGGTCATCATCACCTTGGGAACATACTTTTGGATCTCCTTGGCAAAAGATTTCATGGCCTCGTAGCAGCCGTTCTGCACCGGATGGCACAGCGCGTCGTACTTTTCCGATGTATCGGTGTTCAGAGAAATGGAAACCATATCGAACCGTCCTTCAAACTCCGGGCAGATATCCCGCCCGTGGATCAGGCAGCCAGTGCCGTTGGTGTCCATGCGGGTATAGATCTTGGTGCCATGCTCCTTCATGCGGTCGACGACCCAGCAGATGTCCTCAATGCGGTAGCTGGGCTCGCCAAAGCCCACAAACACCAACTGCTTGTATTTGGAAAGGTCGCGGCTTTCGATGGACTCCAAAATCTCTTCCTTCGTCGGTTCCCTCTTCAGCCACAGGTTGTGGGTGTAGATGCTGCCGTCATTGCCGTTTTTCCGCAGGCAGAACTCACAGTTGAAATTGCAGCGGTTGGTGGGGTTCACATACAGGTTGTCCCCGTATTCATAGGTAATGGTAAAACCTTTTTCCATTTCACTCACTCCAGTCTGAACAGTTGCTTTCCGTTTTCAAAGGTGATCCGCTCCATTTCGTCCGCGCTGATCCCCTTCCACTCCGCCAGTTTTTCGATCACATAGGGCAGATACCGGCTGTCGTTCCGCTTGCCGCGGTAGGGCACCGGCGTCAGATACGGCGCATCTGTCTCCACCACGATCCGGTCCAGCGGTGTGATGGCGGCAACCTCCGGCGCACGCTTCGCATTCTTGTAGGTAATGGGGCCGTCAAAGCCTAAATACCAGCCCTGCTTCAGCAGTTCCTGTGCCATTTCCGGACTGCCGGAGAAGCAGTGAAACACACCCCGCAGCGACGGATATTCCAGTACAATGGCAAGAGAATCCCCGTGGGCCTCCCGGTCATGCACGATCACCGGCAGGTCCAGCTCCAGTGCCAGCTCGATCTGGCGGCAAAAGACCTCCTGCTGAAATTCCTTGGGCGGGTTATCCTGCCAGTAGTAGTCCAGACCGATCTCGCCGATGGCAACCACCTTATCATGCTGCGCCAGTGCGCGGATGGTCTCGATGGCCGCATCGTCCGTTCCGGCGCAGTCGGAGGGGTGGATGCCCACCGCCGCATAAACATGGGGAAATGCCTCTGCCAGCGCAACGGCTTCTTTGGAACTTTCCACATCGCAGCCGGGGTCTACTACCAGCTGCACGCCCGACACAGGCAGTGCCGCCAGCACCTCCATACGGTCGGCGTTGAAGCCGCCGGAATCATAATGGGCATGGGTATCAAAAATGGCCATAGGCTCACCTCTGTCTGTATTGTAGCACGGCTTGACCTTTTGAAAAGAACCAGTTTCCGATCACTTTACAAGGTCAGCATAGCATGAAAAAAAGGACATCCACCGGATGTCCTTTTGGTTCACTCACACGATCAGCCGATCTTGTTGAGCTTCAGGGTCATGGCGCTCTTCTTGTGAGCGGCCGTATTCTTGTGCAGAATGCCCTTGGCAGCAGCCTGATCGACTTTCTTCACGGCAACCTTGTAAGCGCCATCGGCCTCGGTGCGATTGCCTTCTGCGGCAGCAACCTCGAACTTCTTGATGGCGGTCTTCAGCTCGGACTTCGCGGCCTTGTTGCGTGCGTTTCTCACTTCACCGATCAGAACACGCTTCTTGGCAGACTTAATATTCGGCAAACCAAACACCTCCTTAGGCAAATTATCACAATGGAAATTCCACCGTGCAGAATGATATTTTAACAGGGAAGTTTCTAAAAATCAAGTGTTTTTTTGCAATTTCTGTTTAATTTTTGTATATTGTGTTCCAGAACGCAAAACATAGAGCCTATACCACAAGATTTTGTGTCGGGAGGTCCTATTTTGTTCCAAAAACGAACCGATCTGGCCCTGGAAGCCAGAGAATTGTGGCAGGAATCCGCCGAAAAAAACACCCGTCTCAACGGTGTCAAAGCGACCAAAAGCCGCCTGGAGGGCTACCCACTGACCTGCGTGGACGTTCTGGATGCGCGGGGCGAGCAGGCTCTCGGCAAGCCGCAGGGCAGCTACCGTACGCTGGACCTCTCCGCCTTCTGGCAGCGGAAAAACGGTTTTTTTGACCGTGCTGTGCGGGCACTGGGCATGCAGTTGCGGGAACTGCTGCCGGAAGAAAAAGGCCCCGCTCTGATCGTGGGGCTGGGCAACCGCGCCATGACGCCGGACGCCATTGGCCCGCTGGCCGCCGACAACATTCTGGTGACCCGCCATCTGATTTCTGCCATGCCGAAGCACTTTTCCGGATTCCGCCCCGTCTCCGTCTTCCGCACCGGCGTACTGGGTACCACCGGCGTGGAATCCGCCGAGGCCGTGCGGGGACTGGCGGCCGAGGTCCATCCGTCTGTGATCATAGCCGTGGATGCGCTGGCCTCCCGCCGCACAGGGCGGGTCTGCGCCACGGTACAGCTCAGCGATACCGGCATCGCCCCCGGCTCCGGCGTAGGGAATCACCGTGCCGCGCTCAACGCAGAAACGTTGGGCGTTCCCGTCCTCGCCATCGGCGTTCCCACGGTGGTGGACGCCGCCACTCTGGCGGCGGACCTGCTGGAGGAATCCGGCTCCACCCCGCCGGACATGGAGGCCCTGCAAAAAAGCCAGCAGAACCTGATGGTCACTCCCGGCGACATTGACCAGAAGGTGCGGGACTTGGCCAAGGTCATCGGCTACGGCATCAACTGGGCATTGCAGGATCTGGAGATTGAGGAGATCAGCGCACTGCTGTCATAAAAAGGGCGGACAAAACGTCCGCCCTTTTTTACATATCCAGTTCCAGCACCACAGGGCAGTGATCGGAGCCCATGACCTCGCTCCAGATATCGGCGCCGCAGATCTTCTCCCGCAGGCGGTCAGAAACAATAAAATAGTCGATTCTCCAGCCCGCGTTGTTCTTGCGGGCATTGAAGCGGTAGCTCCACCACGAATAAGCGCCGGTCTTATCGGGATAGAGGTAGCGGAAGGTATCCGTAAAGCCAGAGCCCAGCAAAGCCGTCATCTTTTCCCGTTCCTCATCGGTGAATCCGGGATTGCGGCGGTTGCTTTTGGGGTTCTTGATATCGATCTCCTGATGGGCCACATTCAAATCGCCGCAGTAGACCACCGGCTTGACCTTGTCCAGTTCGCACAGGTAGTCGCGGATATCGTTCTCCCACACCATGCGGTAATCCAGACGGGCCAGCTGGTCCTTGGAGTTGGGCGTGTAGCAGCACACCAGATAGAACTCCTCATACTCCGCCGTGATGACACGGCCCTCGTGGCGGTGCTCATCCACGCCGAAGTCATAGGTGACGTTCAGCGGTTCGTTTTTTGTGAAGATAGCGGTTCCGGAATAACCGGCCTTGTCGGCGCTGTTCCAGAAGCGGTGGTAGCCGGGCAGGTCAAATTCCGCCTGTTCGGGGCGCATTTTTGTCTCCTGCAGGCAGATCACATCCGCGTTGGCAAAGGCGCAGAAATCCAGAAACCCTTTATTCAGACAGGCCCGCAGGCCGTTGACGTTCCATGATATTAGCTTCATATCCGTTTCCTCCGGCGTTTTTTCTCATTGTATCCGATTCCTTGTCAAAAAACAATATTGCCTCCATTCGGGAATTAAGGTAAAGTGATAAAAAAGAAGTTTCACATCAGGGAGGCAGTCATGGCACGCAACCACGGCACACGGAATATGACCGTCGGCAGTCCCGCCGGCCACATTTTCTATTTTGCCCTGCCGCTTTTGGCAGGCAGCTTTCTCCAGCAATTCTATAATATGGTAGACAGCTGGGTGGTCGGCAACTACGTGGGTGACGGCGCACTGGCCGCCGTGGGCGTAGGCACACCGGTCATCTTCATGTTCTCCTCCCTGTTCATGGGCCTTGCCAACGGCGGAACGGTGGTGATCGCCCAATTCTTCGGGGCAGGAAAGCCGGAGGGCGTACGCAGCGCCATCGACACCATCTACACCGCCTTCATCTGCGCCGCCATTCCCCTGACCATTTTGAGCGTGGTGTTAGTCGACCCGCTGCTGCACGCTCTGCAGGTGGAAACCGCAGCCTACGCCGAGGCACGCACCTATCTGCTGGTAGTATGCGCCGGACTGGTGGGCACCATCGGCTACAATTTAAATGCAGGCATTCTGCGGGGTCTGGGCAACAGCCGAACCACGCTGCTGTTTCTGGCCATTTCGGCCGTGATGAACATCGTGCTGGATCTGGTGTTCGTGCTGGCGCTGGGTCTGGATGTGCTGGGCGTGGCGCTGGCCACCATTCTGGCGCAGGCTGCCAGCTGGCTGTTTGGTCTTTACTACATCAACCGCGCCTATCCTGCCTTCGCCATTCACCCCTTCTGCTTCCGTTTTGACGGCAAGCTGTTCCGCGAGATCATGCGCATCGGCCTGCCCTCCGGCCTCCACATGTCGCTGGTGGCTCTCGGCTCCATGGTGGTGATGAGCAAGATCAACTCCTACGGTCACGATTTCACCGCCGCTTACAACGTTGGCTCCAAGCTGGACTCCATGGCCTTCCTGCCCATCCAGAGTCTTGCCAGCGCGGTTGTGGCTTATGTGGGCCAGAACATGGGCGCGCAAAAACTGGATCGCGTGCGGCAGGGCGTGCGCATCACGCTGGTCTCCTCCGTGGTCTGGGCGGTATTGATGCTGGTGCTGATCCCACTGGGGCCCACGCTGATCGGCTTCTTCTCCGACACGCCCGCGGTCATCGAAGCCGGCACGGTGTATCTCCGGTGTATTATGCCGCCCTACATTCTCTTTTCCGTCATGTTCTGCCTGAACAACGCCATGCAGGGCGCGGGAGACAGCATGTTCTCCATGGTCAACGCCATCCTTTCCCTGATTCTGGTGCGTGTGCCTATGGTGTATCTTCTGGCCAACCGGTTCGGCCCTGATTACATGTACTACGGTATCGGCATCGGCTGGGCGACAGGCTGTGTCTTTTCCTCAATCTACTACCTTTCCGGCCGCTGGAAACGCCGCGGCTCTGTGGCGCAGGACAGTCCCGCTAAAGAGTAGCGGAAGTTTTTGGAAATTCTGACGATTGCTATTTTCCCTTCATTCTCATACAATGATTCCAAAGCAAAAACACCCCTCAGTAATTTTGTCTCTCTTCGGAGGACAGGAGGTTTTCTATGGTAACACTGGAACATATTTGGGCGGCACAGAACGTGCTGCGCGGCGTGGCGCGCGTGACGCCGCTGAACCCCGCCCCCACCATTGGCAAAAACGTATACATCAAATCAGAAAACCTGCAGCTGACCGGCGCATTCAAGCTGCGCGGCGCCTACAACCGGATTCACCGCCTGAAGCCGGAGGAACGCGCCAAGGGTGTGATCGCCTGCTCCGCCGGCAACCACGCACAGGGCATTGCCCTGTCCGCCACCAAGCAGGGGATCCGCTCCGTGATCTGCATGCCTGCAGGTGCTCCCATCAGCAAAATCGAGGCCACTAAGCGTTACGGCGCGGAAGTGGTTCTGGTCCCCGGCGTCTACGATGACGCCGCTGCTGAGGCCAACCGTCTGGCCGCCGAGCACGGCTATGTATTCGCCCACCCCTTCAACGATCCCGATGTCATCGCCGGACAGGGCACCATTGGTTTGGAGATTCTGGAGCAGCTGCCGGATGTGGAGCAGGTCATCGTTCCCATTGGCGGCGGCGGACTGATCAGCGGCGTGGCCTGCGCCATCAAGAGCCTGCGCCCGGACTGCAAGGTGATCGGCGTGCAGGCCGCGGGTGCCGCCTCCATGCTGGCCTCCCGTCTTGCAGGAAAGCCCGCCCAACTGGACGCTGTCTCCACCATCGCCGACGGCATTGCCGTGAAACTCCCCGGCGACCTGACCTTTGCCATGTGCGAAAAGTATGTGGATGAGATCGTCACCGTGCAGGACGATGAGATTGCCACCGCCATCGTAACGCTGATGGAGGTGGAAAAAACCGTGGCCGAGGGCGCAGGCGCCACCACCGTGGCCGCCGTCATGTTCGGCAAGGTGGATGTCTCCGAGAAAAAGACCGTCTGTCTTGTCTCCGGCGGCAATCTGGACATCACCACCCTCTCCCGTGTCATCACCCGCGGTCTTTCCAAGACCGGCCGCATTGTGGAACTGACCACCAAGGTGCCCGACAAACCCGGCTTCCTGCTGAAAATGCTGCAGGTAGTCTCCAGTCTGGGCCCCAACATCCTCACCATCGACCACCAGCGCGAGGACAAGGATTCCGACGTCTCCAGCTGCATTGTCTCTTTGGTGCTGGAAACGAGAAACGCCCAGCACGCGCAGGAGATCGAAGCAGCCCTTCTGGAAAACGGGTTCCCCCTGCTTCATAAATAATCCGCCATTTCCGCCCCGAACCTGAGATTCGGGCCGGTTTTTGTTGTAATCCGGAAAAAATCGGAGTATACTATGGAACAAGCGGGCTTTTCCCGCGATTTCCGGCACTCTTCCATTCGGAGCTGCCGCTAAAAGGAGAACAAACACATGGAACAGAAAAAGTTTTACATTACCACCCCGATCTACTACCCCTCCGACAAGCTGCACATCGGCCACACCTACTGCACCGTCGCCACCGACGCCATGGCCCGCTATAAGCGCCTGACCGGCTGCGATGTGTGCTTCCTGACCGGCACCGACGAGCACGGCCAGAAAATCGAAACCAAGGCACAGGAAGCCGGCGTGACCCCCCAGCAGTTCGTGGACAATATCGTGGAGGGCGAGGGCGGTATCCTCGACCTGTGGAAGCTGATGAACATCTCCAACGACCGTTTCATCCGCACCACCGACGACTATCATGTCCTCTCCATCCAGCGTATCTTCAAAAAAATGTACGACAAGGGCGATATTTACAAGGGCAAGTAT
>JAFYQM010000093.1 GCA_017547085.1 Oscillibacter sp. | reverse complement strand
GACGCGCAGAGGCTTGGAATAAGCTTCGAATGCGCCGCCAACGGAGAGGTAACGAGGAGTATTGAGTTCCTTGATGCAGGTGATCAGGCAAGGAGTCTTAACGTTGATAACCATGTAGCCGTCTTCCAGAACGCGCTTGATGGTCAGGCAATCGCCATCCTTCTTGATGTCTGCAGCATAAGTAACCTGGGGAAGATCCAGCTTTTCAGCGATCTGGGGACCAACCTGAGCGGTGTCACCGTCGATAGCCTGACGGCCGGAGAATACTACGTCGTCTGCATCGAGACCGATGGTGTCGATAGCAGCGGCCAGGATCTGAGAGGTAGCGAAGGTATCGCTGCCGCCGAATTCGCGAGCGGATACCAGAACGCCTTCGTCAACGCCCATAGCCATCAGTTCACGGAGCATGCCCTCTGCGGGAGGGGGACCCATGGTAACTGCGATCACCTTGCAGCCGGTTTCTTCCTTGAGCTGGAGAGCGGCTTCAACGGCGTTCATGTCGTCGGGGTTGATAATGGTCTGCATGGAAGCGCGGTTCAGAGTACCGTCGGGATTGACGGCTACCTTACCGGAGGTATCGGGAACCTGCTTTACGGTAACAATAATTTTCATCCTGATCCTCCTCCCTTACTTAACGCCCAGGTTAGCAGAGATAACCATTCTCTGAACTTCGCTGGTACCTTCATAGATCTCAGTGATCTTAGCGTCACGCATCATGCGTTCAACCTGATATTCACGGATGTAGCCGTAACCACCGAAGAGCTGAACTGCACGGCGGGTAACGTCGCTTGCTGCTTCAGCTGCGAAGAGCTTAGCCATAGCTGCGTCCATGGAATAGGATTCGCCGCACTGCTTCTTCATAGCTGCTGCGTATACGAGATACTGAGCAGCCTGCATGCGGGTGTGCATGTCTGCCAGCTGGAACTGAGTGTTCTGGAACTGGCTGATGCGCTTCTTGAACTGCATACGTTCTGCAGTGTACTTGATAGCTTCGTTAACGGCACCTTCACCGATACCCAGAGCCTGTGCAGCGATACCGATACGGCCGCCGTCCAGAGTCTTCATAGCGATCTTGAAGCCTTCGCCTTCCTTGCCCAGGAGGTTTTCCTTGGGAACGATGCAATCTTCGAAGATCAGATCGCAGGTGGAAGAACCGCGGATACCCATCTTCTTCTCGTGCTTACCCTGAGAGAAGCCGGGGAAATCCTTTTCAACGATGAAAGCAGAGATACCGCGGGTACCCTTGCTCTTATCGGTCATAGCAAATACTACGAATACGTCAGCAACGTTACTGTTGGTGATGAAGCACTTGGAACCGTTGAGAACATAGTGGTCGCCTTCGAGAACAGCAGTGGTCTGCTGGCCGGAAGCGTCGGTACCGGCTTCGGGTTCGGTCAGACCGAAAGCACCGATCTTCTTACCAGAGCACAGATCAGGCAGATACTTTGCCTTCTGATCAGCAGTACCATTTTCAAAAATGGGAGCACAGCACAGAGAGGTGTGGGCAGAAACAATAACAGCAGTGGTGCCGCAGACCTTGGCCAACTCCTCCACGCACATGGCATAGGACAGAACGTCGCCGCCAGCGCCGCCGTATTCCTTGGGGAAATAAATACCCAGCATGCCCAGCTTCGCCATCTTCTCCACGGTTTCCATGGGGAAGCGCTCTTCCTCGTCGATCTCCTCAGCCAGGGGCTTGACTTCGTTCTCGGCGAACTCACGGTACATCTTGCGGAGCATCAGATGCTCAGGTGACAGATGAAAATCCATAGCTACTCTCCTCTTACATTTTTATGTGATCTAAAATTGTTCATTTTTTCACAAATCGTTCGTTAACATTATAACGTTCTTACTAAGAATACGCAAGGAAAATATCGTTAATTTTCAAACTTTATCACTTTGACTAAAACCAATCCTCTTTTTTGGACTTTTACGGTGTTTTCGACAAGTATACATAATTAGATAGCAAAAAAAGAGACAGCTTAAAAAAAGCTGTCTCTTTTTTTGCGGTATGGAAAGAAATTACTTGCTGTAATCGAAGAAGCCCTTGCCGGTCTTGCGGCCCAGCATGCCGCCGCGAACCATCTTCTTCATCAGCAGAGAGGGACGGTACTTGGGATCACCGGTCTCATTGTACAGAGTCTCCATAATGGCCAGGCAGACGTCCAGACCGACCAGGTCGCCCAGAGCCAGGGGGCCCATGGGATGGTTTGCACCCAGCATCATAGCCTTATCAATGTCCTCAGCGGAAGCAACGCCGGTCTCCAGCAGGCAGGCACCTTCGTTGATCATGGGGATCAGGATCTTGTTGACAACAAAGCCGGGAGCCTCAGCGATCTCGACGGGCTCCTTGCCGATCTCCTTGGTCAGGTTGTAGATGGCATCAAAGTGCTCCTGCTTGGTGTTGGCACCGCGGATGATCTCAACCAGCTTCATGCTGGGAACGGGATTGAAGAAGTGCATGCCAATAACAGGATGCTTCAGACCCAGAGCCATCTCAGTGATGGACAGAGAGGAAGTGTTGGAAGCGAAAATGGCGTCTTCCTTGCAGATCTCGTCCAGTTCGCTCAGCAGGGTCTTCTTGGTGGCCATGTCTTCCTTGACGCACTCGATGATCAGATCAGCGTCAGCGCAGGCAGCCTTCTCTTCGATCAGGATGTTGCCCAGCAGAGCATCGACGACTTCCTGAGCCATCTTGCCCTTCTCAACGCGCTTCTGCAGGGAAGCAGCCAGCTTGTCCTTATGCTTCTGAGCGGATGCGGGAGAGCTTGCGTACAGCAGAGCGGTGTGGCCCTTTGCGGCGAAAACCTGAGCAATGCCGCTGCCCATGGTACCGGCGCCAAAAACTGCAACTTTCATGTTATTTTTCCTCCTGTTATCTCGTTGTGGCCTGTGTGATTTCAAGCCTTTCAGACATCGAGCAAATTACTTACTCATCTATTTATTATAGGCGGCCTCCTATAAATTAGCAAGCAAAAAAGTTAATTCTTTCCTTTGTTTTTTACTTTTTTACACTTTGTACAAATACATTTTTTTCTCACTGCTATGAGGTAGCCCTTCCCCCCTTTTCTCAATCTTTTCTACAGAACGCATTTACACTTTCTTCTTTTTGTGATAAAATATTTGCACATTAAACTGTGCAATTTTATTGAATGAGTTTCAATTGCAGGAGGATCACCCCATGCGGATGCGAAAGAAAAAAAACCTGATTCCCAGAATGGATCGCTGCGGCGATTTTTTGATTCGTGCCCCCTATGATCGCCAAGGTAAGTGGCGCGAGCTGATGCCGGATGCCCGCGAGATTCGGCTGGAACTGGGCTGTGGCAAGGGCCGGTTTACCGCCGGTACAGCCGCTGCCGAGAAAGACGTTCTCTTTATTGCCGTGGAAATGGTGCCAGACGCCATGGTGGTGGCCATGGAACGGTGCGTAAACGCCGGTCTGACCAACGTCTATTTCGTGGACGCCAACGCCGACCAGCTGCCGCAATTCTTTGCACCGGGGGAAATTGACCGCATCTATCTGAATTTCTCCGATCCCTGGCCCGGCAACCGCCACGCTAAGCGCCGTTTGACCCACGGAAACTTCCTGCGGCTGTATCGTCAGGTTCTGAAAATGGGCGGTCAGATTCACTTCAAGACCGACAACCAGCCTCTCTTCGAATTCTCTGTGGAGGAGATCCCCCAGTATGGCTTCACCCTGTCTGAAGTCACCCGCAATCTGCATGAAAACGGCCCCGTGGGTGTGATGACGGACTACGAAGCCAAGTTCTACGAGCAGGGTATGCCTATCAACCGGCTGGTTGCCACCATGGAACCTTGGGAGGAGGTCTTCCCCACCAACCGCAAGATCGTACGGGAACGGTGGCTGGATGCCTTTGCCGAAGGCGTATCCGAGGCCGATCTGGGCAAATACGTCATCGCCAAAGACAATTATCTCTGGCACATCTTCTCCTACAAGCTGGTGGATTGTCTGGATGGTGAGGCAGCCCGTCAGGCACGGCCCAACGAAGAGTGCTGGCTGTTCTATAATGAATATCCCCCCTTCAACACGCCCCATGTGCGTCATCTCACCGCGGAAGAAGCCGCAGCACTGGCTCCCGACCATCATCCGGACTGGTATCTGGTGGACAAGGACTTTACCTGGACGTATGTCCAGACCCACGAGTCCGCCTGCGGCCCCTATTTCTGCCGTCTGAAATAAGGAAAACAGCGCCGACCGGCTTGGTCGGCGCTGCCTTTTCTCGCACACAATTTCCAGACATGTATGAAAAAAGGCTCCGGATCACTCCGGAGCCTTTCGCGATATTCAAATCGATTAAGCCTTCTTGGCGATCTCCACCAGCTTGGTGAAAGCGGCGGCGTCGTTGACAGCCAGCTCGGCCAGCATCTTGCGGTTGATCTCGATACCGGCAACCTTCAGGCCGTGCATGAAGGAGGAGTAGTTCATGCCGTTCATCTTGCAAGCGGCAGAAATACGGGTGATCCACAGGGAACGGAAGTCGCGCTTCTTCAGCTTACGGCCAGTGTAAGCGTAAGTCAGGGACTTCATAACCGCCTGATTGGCAACACGGAAATGCTTGGACTTGGAACCCCAGTAGCCCTTGGCCATCTTCAGGGTCTTATTTCTTCTCTTGCGCGTCATCATCGCGCCCTTAACTCTTGCCATTGTAAAAGCCTCCTATTCTAAACGTATCGTATCTTACTTGTAGGGGATCAGCTTGCGAACCGTGCTCTCATTGGTCACGTCGGCATAGCCGCCGGCACGCAGACGACGAGTACGCTTGGTATCCTTCTTGGTCAGGATGTGGCTCTTGAAGGCCTTGGCACGCTTGACCTTGCCGGTCTTGGTCAGGTTGAATCTCTTCTTGGCACCGCTATGGGTTTTCAGCTTAGGCATAGTAGTAGCTCCTTCCGTATATTTGAAAAATCTTCTTTGCTTATTTACCGGTCTTGGGAGACAGGAAAATGGACATCATCCGGCCCTCCAGCTTAGCGCCTTTGTCCAGATTGGCGGTTTCCGCGCACTGCTCGGCAAACTTATCCAGCAGGTCCTTGCCGATATCGGTGTGAGCCATTTCACGGCCGCGGAAGCGGACAGAAACTTTGACACGATTACCGTCAGCGATGAACTTCTGGGCGTTTTTCAGCTTCGTGTTGAAATCTCCAACATCAATGCCCGGAGACATGCGGATCTCCTTGATTTCTACGACATGCTGGTTTTTCTTGGCTTCCTTTTCCCGCTTGCTCTGCTCAAAACGGAACTTACCGTAATTCATCAGCTTGCAAACAGGAGGAACGGCCTGCGGAGAGATCTTCACCAGATCCAGACCCTGCTCGTCGGCGATCTTCAGCGCTTCAGCGGAGGACATAATGCCCAGCTGTTCGCCCTCAGCACCGATCAGACGGATCTCACTGTCGCGAATGTCTTCATTCAGTTCATGCACTTGCTTACTAATGGTCGAAGCACCTCCATCCAAAAATCACAAAACGCGGATACCATCCCGGCATCCGCGCAACAACAAACCACCCCTAAGGCAGTCCGATCAAAGCGTTGTTAACCTCTTTGCCTGTGGCGGGAGGTGAGGCGGATGCAATCAGCCTTCTTTGTTTTGCCTGATTATTGTACCAGCCTTATTTGGGTTTGTCAACAATATTTTTTCCTTTTTCTTTGAATATTTTTCGTCCTTCCGGCAAAAATATTGCCTGTACTCGCAACGGAAGGAGGGAACCTCATGCAGAACAATCGTGAGAACAACCAGAACGAGCGTAATCAGCAGAATGAGCGCAACCAGCAGAACAACCGTAACAACCAGAACGAGCGCAATCAGCAGAACGAGCGTAACAACCAGAACCGCAAGTAAGCTGTGCTCTCTTTGAAAGTCAACGGACAGGCCTCATACCTGTCCGTTGACTTTTTTCTTGTTCTTTTTCGCTGTGCGTGGTATCATACGGGGCAGATCGATACAGAGGAAGAACCGCACTATGAAACAAAAAGAGACACTGTTAGGCTGCCTGTTTGCAGGCATCACCATTCTCGTCTGGGGCTCCACCTTCATCTCCAGCAAGATCCTGCTGGAGTACTACACGCCCGCGCAGATCATGCTGGCCCGCTTTCTGCTGGCCTATGCAGCGCTCTGGCTGGTACGCCCCAGAAAACTGCCATTGACCGGAAAACAGGAACTGATCCTGCTCCTGCTGGCCCTGACCGGCTGCACCCTCTATTTCTATGCGGAGAACACGGCCCTGACCTACACGCTGGCCTCCAACGTCAGCATCATTGTGGCGGCAGCGCCCATCTTCACTGCCCTGCTGGCCCACATCACCGGTGAAGAATCCTTCCGCCGCAACACGCTGCTGGGCTTTCTGATTGCTTTTGCCGGTGTTATTTTAGTGGTCTGTAACGGCACCTTCGTATTGAAACTGAACCCAAAGGGCGACCTGCTGGCACTGGCTGCCGCTGCCTGCTGGGCCTGCTACTCCGTGTTGCTGCGGCGCACGGTACAGGGACTGGACGCACTGCTGGTGACCCGCCGAACTCTGTTCTGGGGCATTCTTACCGCCATCCCCATGGTTTTGATGGAAGATGCCTCCTTCCCTATCACACCGCTGCTGGACCCGGTGGTGGCAGGCAACTACCTGTTCCTCGGCCTGCTGGGAAGCTGTCTTTGCTATATTCTGTGGAACCGGGCCTTTTATTATTTGGGTGTTGTCACCACCAATTCCTTTATTTATATTCAGCCATTTATCACCATCGTGGTGGGCTGGCTGTTCCTCAACGAACCCATTTCCCCGCTGGCCATATTAGGTGCCGTGCTGATCACCGCCGGTGTCTTTGCAGCCCAGAGAACAACTATATAAAAACAGTGCAGGTCACAAATGACCTGCACTGTTTTTATTCCCTTATTTTCTTTTTATAAACTGCAGATTGGCGTCTACTCTGCCGCCAATGCCGTCAATGGAGCAGCTGCTGGAGAACTGCCAGTAATTCATCTGGTAATAGAAGGTCGGGCACAGAATTTCCGATTTCTCACTCTTGTACTCCGGATACCAGGAGAGATAAGGCGAAATGGCACCCTGATCATACTTGATGTAGCTGACATACTGTCCGGCATAGATCATGGGTGTATAGCCGGCCTCCTCCACCATCTCGCAGAAGGCGATGGCACAGGCAGTGGCCATCTCCGGCGCCGTGCCGTAAACACGGTAGCTGGAATCGTGCATCTCCCAGTCATAGGCCACTGGACCGTCGATCTCCAGATCCTTCAGCAGGTCCAGCACAAACTCGGCCTCTTCAATTGCCTCCTCCACGGTGATCGCCTGCGCAAAGAAGTAGACGCCTGTTTCAAGGCCCGCCTCCATAGCGCCGCGAATATTCTCCTCATAATAGGCGTCTGCCAGAATGGCACCCGAGGAGGTACCGCGCAGGCCGATACGAACCATGACAAACTCCACACCGTCTGCCGCCACCGCCTCCCAGTCAATGGTCTGGTTTTCGCTGGCACGATTCTGATAGGCTGATACATCAATGCCAAAACGGGTTTTGAACTGGTTTCCGGTATAAACCAGCCGGTCCTCTTCCCAGAAGAAGTCCTCCGCCGTCAGCTGAAGTGCATCCCTGCCCTCATAAATGGGGATCTTCTTTTTGTCATATGTAATGTACTCCCCCGTTGTCTCACCGGGGGTATAAACATCCTCGGGAGACAGCACTTCTGTCGGCTCTTCCTTCGGCTTTTCCGGCTGCTTCTTCATAAAGACCGGTTCCACACTGCTGTAATTCAGCACGCTGCCGGAAATATCCACGTCCGTCAGCGTCACCAGCCCCTGCACACCGGGAGCCAGGATCAGATCGCCGTCGATGACAGTATCCTCCAATGCAGCTCCTTCCGTGCTGTTGATCAGCACATCGCCCACCACTTCTCCGGCCTTCACCGGTTCGGAGGAAGGCACCAGCACAGCCACCATGTTATGCAGAATATTCACCAGTTCCGCACGGGTAATGGGATCTGTGGGACGGAAGAAATTGTCCTGCGCATCATTGATGTATCCTCTGGCCGTCATCTCCGCCACATAGGCCTTCGCATACTCAGCGATCTGATCCATGTCCTCATAGGGCCAGTCTGCAAGTTCAGGACCGATCCGGAATGCGCGGGCGATCATGGTGACTGCCTGCTGACGGGTAATGGTGTCCGTCGGCAGTGCCTTGCCGTTATTGCCCAGATACACGCCGGAAGCATGCAGCTTCAAAATGGCCTGTTCCCAATAATTTCCCTGAATATCAGAAAATGTATTGGCATCAGAAATTTTCTGATACTTCAAAAACCGGTCCAGAATCCCGGCAAATGCGCCGCGGGTAATGGAGTTGTCCGGTCGGAACGTGCCGTCGTCATAGCCCTGAATGATGCTGTATTCACCGCTCCAGCGGTCAATGGCCTCCGCCGCCCAGTGGTCTTTTGTATCGGTAAATGCCGCAGAGACGGATGTTACCGTCATGGCCGCTGTCAGAATGCCGGATGCCAGCAGCCGCAGCAGTCGAAGTTTCCTCATAGCTGTTCCTCCCTGTCGGAATCTGTCGAATCTCTTTCCCTAAAGTACACCGCGGCCGATCTCAGCCCCGGTGTGTTATGTCACCTTATCAGTACAGAACCCATTATACTAATGCACCACTTTCGGGTCAATACAAATTGGTAGATTTGCAGAAATATTATGTTACCTTCCCAACCTCTGCTTTTACCGGAATAAATTTGCTTTCTGCGGCAAACACTGTTCCAAAGGAGGGATACCATGATCACTGCCTTTATCCGTACCATCATTCTCTATCTTTTCATTATGCTTGGCCTGCGCCTGATGGGCAAGCGGCAGATCGGCGAACTGGAACCCAGCGATCTGGTTCTGACCATGATGCTGTCCGATCTGGCGGCAGTTCCCATGCAGGACTTCGGCATTCCCCTGCTGGCGGGTCTGATCCCGATCCTGACGCTGCTGGCGCTGTCCATGCTGCTGAGCCAGCTGTCGCTCCAGAGTCTCCGCTTTCGCGCGTTGGTATGCGGAAAGCCTGCCGTACTGATCGACAACGGAAAGCTGCAGCAGGAGACCATGCGGAAGAACCGCTATACGCTGGACGAACTGCTGGAAGCTCTGCGGGGACAGGGTTATGCCGATCTCACGGATGTAAAATACGCCGTGTTGGAAAACTCAGGCCAGCTGTCCGTCTTTCCATGGACAAAAAAACAGCCCCCGACTGCAGAGCAGCTGGGGCTGGATGTAAAAGACGATATGTTTCTGCCCGTCACCCTTATCAATGACGGCAAACTGCTGAACAAGAATCTGGCCCTTTGCGGCAAGGATACCGACTGGCTGCAGAAAAAGCTGCGCCAGCATGGTTTTTCCTCCCCCTCTCAGGTCTTTTTGCTGACATTGGACCAACAGGGAACCATCTTCTGCATTCGGAAGGAACACAAAACATGAGAAAAGCCAATCTGATCCCACTGGTCATCCTTCTGGGAGTCCTTTCCTTCACGCTTTGGAACAGCGCCGCTGTCTCAAAGGCTTCTGACCGCTGGCACACACAGCTGCAGTCTGCAGCCGCGCTGGCACACACCGGGAACTGGCCCGCCGCCGCCGAAGCGCTGCAGGAAAGCTATGCGGATTGGTCTGCACATCAAACATGGCTGCATATCATCACCCAGCACACCATCGCGGATGATGCCGAGGCCATGTATCACCGTGCCATGGCCTTCGCAGCCACAGAAGAGCCCAGCGAATTTCAGGCCGAGATGTCCGACCTGATGTCGCAGGTCCTTCTGCTGGCCGAAACGGAGCGGCTCCGCATCGGGAACATCCTGTAATCCCTTATTTCTCCGCCAGCAGCTTGTTGAGCTCTGCCATAAAGGTATCGATATCCTTGAACTGGCGATAGACGGAGGCAAAACGGACATAGGCCACCTGATCGACGCTGCGCAGGCGGTCCATCACCTTTTCGCCGATGGCTTCCGTGCTGATCTCACGCTCCATGGAGTTCTGCAGATCCTGCTCGATCTCCTCCGCGATCCGCTCCAGCTCAGCCAGCGGCACCGGACGCTTCTCGCAGGCGCGGATCATACCGCCCAGCACTTTCCGGCGGTCAAAGCTCTGACGGCTGCCGTCCTTCTTCACCACCACCATGGGCAGGCTCTCCACCGTTTCATAGGTGGTGAACCGCTTGGAGCAGGCAAGACACTCTCTACGGCGGCGGATGCTGGCGCCTTCCTCGGCGGGACGGGAATCGATGACCTTACTCTCACTATGGCCGCAAAACGGACACTTCATACAGGTTCCTCCCAATTGATGCCGGTATATCCGGCATTTTCTTTTGATCATCCGGTCATATTGGCGTATCAATCCGTTCCCTCCGGAGCAAACATGACCACTTGTGGTTATTATATCACAAGAACGCAAAATATGGTATCTATATTTTTATTTTTTACGCATTTGTTTTCTTTTACGGAAAAACAGGAAATTCCTCCCGGTCAAAGGCAAATACGACATACTGATGCCCATGGATCTTCCGCACCTCCGCAAAGCAAAACAGCGGCACCAACGGAAACGGCTGCTTCGGTTCATACGGAAGCGCCAGATACCGCTTTTCATGTTCCGCACAGGTCAAAGCACCGCTCATATGCTGCAGCTGTTTTCGCAGCCACGGAGTTTGAAAGGAATTCTCCCGCAACGGAGACCACCCTTCCTGCGCCGGTTTTATGACCGGGCGCAGTTCTCCCCGCAGTAGCCGCCCCAGCGGTGCGGTCATCCGCTGGGAAAAGCGGCGGCAAAGAAAGGCCTCCTCTCCGCAAGGTTCCAGAATCCCCAACCTCAGTTCTCCACGCTCCCCTACCGCCCACACGCACCAAAGGCCCGGCTCCGGCAGACTACAGCGCACAGAAAAGCGAAGGTACAACGCCTCCTGTTCCGTTGTCAGTTCTCCCCGACTCTTTCCACACCAGCAAAGTGGAAACTTGTCCATACTCCATCACCTCCGCGCATAAACAAAAAAGCCGTCTGTGCATTTCTATGCACAGACGGCTTATTCTATCACACGTTCTTGCCTCAAGCGACCGTATAGGTGCCGCGCACCAACAGCTTGGTCGTAGCCGCAGTGGCCTGCACTCCGCGTCCCTCGATCGTCATCATATAAAGATGGTTCTTCTCCAGCGCACCACCGTTGTTCAGCGTACCGGCGGAAGTTTCATCGATCAAACCCGGTGCAGACGGAGATACACAGGCAGCCGTGCCCACACGCAGCATCACCTCGCAGCCGATATCACCGGTCAGGATCTGCCCCTGCGTCAGGGTGACTACACTGAAGGTATTGGCGGATTCCGCGCCGGAGGCCTGTCCACCTAACTGCTTGACGATCTCCGTGTTGCGGGCGGCAATCTTCTGATCCACCTTCTCCAGAACGGTCTTCAGAAAGGTATCATTCAGGTAACTCAGCGTCACCAGCGGGTCCTGATCGCTGCCGGGCTCTGCCGCCACGGAAACGGTCATATTCATTGCACCGAAAATCATCACCACTACCAGCAACGGCGCCAGCCAACTTCTCTTCTTCATATGTACCTCCGTCATCCTTTGTATCCGATAAGGGCTTTCCCGGAAAGGCCTCCCTCTCCGGAAAAGCCGCTTTTACTGCTATCATCCTGCCGGAAAATCAAACAAGCTGGTCGTGGGGCAGACCAAAACTCACCGCAATGGCGGTATCCACCTTGCTCATAACCTGCTCCTCCACATATCCCATCCGTTCCCGCAGCCGTTTTTTATCCAGTGTCCGGATCTGCTCCAGCAAAATCACGGAATCCCGGCTCAGGCCGCAGGTTTCATCCACAGGAAGATCAATATGGGTGGGCAGACGGGCCTTGCCTGTCTGAGATGTGATAGCCGCTGCGATCACGGTGGGGCTGTAACGGTTTCCGGTGTCGTTCTGAATGATCAGAACCGGCCGAACGCCGCCCTGTTCGCTGCCCACCACCGGAGAAAGATCGGCATAGTAAATATCACCGCGCTTGACACTCGTATCCACAAAGTTCACACTCCGCCGAAAGAAGTACCCGCCACCGAATGTTCTTTCGGTGAGGCCACTTTCATTCTCCCACGCAGCTTCGGAATTTATACTCTGTCCGTGTGGCAAAATTCCGGCGTTCCGCCCCGTATCATTCTATGTTCGAAGCGGGGTATCCGTGTGTACTTTCTCACAGCAGCAAGCGCAGACTGCGCTCCACCACGGTTCCCTGTTCCATGTAAAGCCTCGGCACCCGTTTACTGACCGCACAGGTCAGCTCATAGGGAATAGTCCCCAGCATAGCCGCCAGCTCATCCACCTGCTGCCGCGGGCCAAACAGTTCTACCGCGTCTCCCACATGGACATCCGGCAGATCGGTCAGGTCTACCATGGTCATATCCATGCAGATGCGCCCCCGTACAGGAGCCGGACCATAATCCGTCTGCACCGCCAGCCGGTTGGAAAGGCCGCGGAACAATCCATCTGCATAGCCGATGGGCAGCACGCCCACACGGGTCTTGTTCTCCGCGCGGTATGTCCGTCCGTAGCTGATTTCCGTTTCCGGGTCAAAGATCTTGATGGTGGAAACACAGGACTTCAGCGTCATCACCGGACGCAGGCCCAGCCGGGCCGCATCTCCGCCCGCACCATAGAGCGCGATACCGGGCCGCACCATGTCCAGATACATCTCCGGATAGCGGGCCAATGCACCGCTATTGGCACAGTGGCGGATGGCAAAGGTACATCCGCGCTCCTCCAGTGCATCTACCACAGCGGTAAACAGGGCAAACTGGTCACGGGTATAGGCTTCGTTTTCCGCATCATCCTCATCTGCGGCCGCAAAGTGGGTGAAGATACCCTCCGCCTCCAGATGGGGCATGGCACAGGACCGGGCAATGGATTCCACACCGCTGTCAAAGTGGCGGCCGCGCACCAGAAATCCCAGACGGGACATGCCCGTATCCACTTTGATGTGGACTTTCAGCGTGCCGCCGCATTCCTGCGCGGCAGCACTGTACTCCTCCGCCTTCGCACGGGCGGAAACGGTCTGCGTGATGCCGTAGGCAATCAACTGCTGCACCATCTCCGGCGGCGTGTGGCCTAAAATCAGAACCGGCATCCGGATGCCCGCATGACGCAGTTCCCGCGCCTCGTCCAGGCTGGAAACCGCCAGATAGTCTGCCCCCAGCGTTTCCAGCTTGCGGGCCACCTGTACGGCACCGTGGCCGTAGGCATCCGCTTTGACCACGCCCATGTATTTCACCTTCGGGCCGGTCAGCTGCCGTGCCTTGCGGTAATTATGTTCCAGCGCATCCAGATCGATCTCCGCCCAGGTACGCCGTAAAATCGTATCTTCCATGGGTAATCCCCTTCTTGCCGGGAGTCATGCTCCCTGACTTTCGATTGTATCATAAAAGAGGAAACTCGTAAACTCCACTGTCAAAATATTTTCCCCATCCACGGAGAGTTCTCCCCGCAACGGCGTGCCATCGTCCAGCCGCAGCCAAATTGTAGAGAGGACTTCTGTCTGGGTACCGCTCTGCTCCAGCGTCATCCGCAAACAGGGGACATCGCCCCATGCTTCTTCATTTTCCTCTAACAACCAGCCCATACGCAGCGCATCCACCAGATACGGCAAGCACTCTGCCGGACTGATGTTCTCACGGCTGAGCACTCCGGCATCCAAGACAGCCCCCTCGTATTCCAGCCGACGCTCTCTCCCATCGATGACTGCCTTCACACCGGCAATATGCTCCGGAGAAAGCACCTCGACGGTACAGGGGCCGTCCGCCGCATAGTCGCACCGCAACGTTGCCTCCCACTCCAGATCTTCCTGCTGGCAGACAACAACCGCCTCCATCGTACAGGCCGTCATCTCCTGCCAGCGAAGGCGCAGATCTTCCGGCGATGCCTCATCCTTCCCACAGCCTGCAAGCAGCAGGCAAAGGGTCATCATTGGTACGCAGACCCATTTGCGCACCTGACTGTTCCTCCTGTTATACGTTCAATTCCCGAAACAACTCCGGCAGGCTTGCGATCACATCCGCCGGGCTCATGGCATATGCCGTCAGCCGCTGGGCAGCCAGATCGCCTGCACGCCCGTGCATCCAAACACCACCTGCGGCAGCCTGCACCGGCGTGGCTCCCTGCGCCAGCAGCGAAGCAATCAATCCGGTCAGCACATCTCCGCTGCCGCCCTTGGCCAAGCCGGAATTTCCTGTAGTGTTCACCAGCACATTTCCCTCCGGCGTAGCAGTCACCGTCCGGTGGCCTTTCAGCACCAGAATGCAGCCGTGCCCAACTGCAAACTCCCGTGCCGCACGGATCCGGTCCCCATGGGACAGGTCGCCGCCGATGCGGGCAAACTCCCCGTCATGGGGCGTCAGGATGGTCACACGGCCCCGCCGCGCATCCAACACATCTATATGTCCCTCCAGCGCGTTTATGCCGTCGGCATCCAGCACCACCGGCTTCTCCGTTCGCAGCAAATCCCGCACCAGAGCCTCCGTACGGGAACTGCGGCCCAGTCCCGGGCCAAGCGCCAACACATTGCAGGCGCGGAGCTTTTCTTCCGCCTCTCGTAAAGCCTTATCGCTTAACATACCGTTTTTATCAGGCAGCGGGAACGGCATGGCGGACACACACTTGACGGCCTCCACCTGCCAGATGCTCTCCGGCACGCCGAGGAATACCAATCCGCTGCCGCTACGCACAGCCGCCTCTGCCGTCAGGTACGGGGCACCGGTGTAGCCCACACTGCCGCCTACGACCAGCACTTTCCCGAAGGTTCCCTTGTGTCCGTCTGCCTTGCGCACAGGAAGTGCTTCCCGCGCAAAGGAGGCCTCCACCGTCTGCACCTGCGAAACCACTGTCTTTTGTAGGTCCGCAGGAATCCCGATCTCCTGCACTATCACCTCACCGGAATACAGAACGCCTTCTCCTACCACATGTCCCGGCTTCTCAAATGTAAAGGCAATTGTCCTGTCAGCCTTTACTGCGCAGCCCATCACGCGTCCAGAATCCGCATCAATGCCGCTGGCAATGTCCACAGCGACCACAGGGACAGCGCACTCATTCATCAGACGGATCGCAGCAGCATACAAGGAGTCTGCTTTGATCTCACGGGAGAGCCCCACGCCGAAAACAGCATCGATCAGCACATGACTGCCCCGTGCCCATGCACTCTGGCTCAAATCTTCAGGAGCATACTGCTCCAGCTTCACGCCGCACTCTGACAAACGCCGCGTCTCTTCCAGCGCGTCCTGCGTCATTTTCTCATAGCTGCCCACCAAAAAGACGCGCACCTCCACGCCCTTCAAAAAGAGCATCCGTGCGGCGGCAATGCCGTCGCCGCCGTTGTTGCCGCTGCCGCAAAAAAACGCAGTGCGGCATTTGGAAGGCCGCATGGGGAGTAGCTCCAATGCTGCTTGTGCCACACCTGCCGCCGCGCATTCCATCAGGTCAATGGACGGAATTCCCCGTTCCTCAATCGCTTGCCGATCCAGTTCTTTCATTTGGGCTGCCGTTGCCAGCTTCATATCGGGTCCCTCCTGCGAGTTTATTTCTTTGAAAACATTATAGAAGGAAGCAAACTGCAATGCAATGAGCATTTCAGTGAACAAAAACCGATCGGTTTCCCGCACGCATGAATCATCGGTTGCCATTCTTTTTCAACGGTGCTAAAATTGAACTACAAACGTACATATTCCATTAGAAAGAGGGCTACTGTATGAAACATAAAAACGGTTTGCGTGTGATCGCTCTGACCTTGATCATGTCCATGCTGATGAGTTTTCAGGTACTGGCAGTAAACGAAAGCAACGCCGACCGCCTGTATGATCTCGGTTTATTTAAAGGAACCGGCAGCGGTTACGCACTGGATCAGACTGCGACCCGAATGCAGGGTCTGATCATGCTGACCCGCCTGCTGGGTGAGGAGGAGGCCGCACTCGCTTCTACCGCGCCCTGCCCGTTTACCGATGTTGCCGCCGGCAATCCCAGCCGTTACGCCGCCTACGCATACGAAAAAGGCTACACCACCGGCACCACTGCAACCACCTTCACCCCTGCCGCCGCCATCGGCTTCAAGCACTATGTCACATTCCTGCTGCGTGCTCTGGGCTATGATGACAAGGCCGGAGATTTCACCTTTGCCACCAGTCTGACCAAGGCCGCGGAGATCGGTATGATGGACGCGGAAAGTGCCGCATTCATTTCCCAGAACAATCCTACCTTCTACCGCGCCGATCTGGTAGATCTGTGTCTGAGCGCCCTGACCATGAAACTGAAAAACGGTGGAGGTACGCTGGCTGAACAGCTGGTGCAGCGCGGTGTCTTCACCCGTTCCAACGGCGTCAAGCAGGGTGTGATCTCCGCAGGACGCAAGACCTATACCTATCAGCCCCACGACTTCTCCACCGTCACCCGCACCAACGCCACATATGCCCTCCCCTCCGGCAAGCTCAGCGCCGATGTGCTCACGGTGAATCTCTCCAACCCCAACGTCAGCGTCCGCAGCGCCATGGTGGATCACCGTCTGGGCGCCACAGCGAACTTCTCCGACATCGTTGCCGCCTCCGGTGCGGAAGTCGTCATCAATGGCAATTTCTTTGAGGCATATAATGACTCCAAATTTCCCATCGGCCATGTGATGGTCGACGGACAGTTCCTCTATGGTGTCTCCGGCATCAGTGCCGTCGGTTTTACCGAAGACAACGAGATGCGGATTGGCCGCCCTGCTGTGTTCTTTTACGTCAAAAGCAGCGGCCGGACCTGGGCCTGCTACGAGCTCAACTCCCGTACCCAGCATCCCTCCACGTCTGTTCTCTACACCCCCGCATTTGGTGAAAATACCTCCTTCTCTTGCGACGGCATCGCCACAACCATTGAAAACGGCAAGATCGTAAGCAGCGAAGCCGTGATTGCAGGCGGCAGTGCCGCCATTCCCCAGAACGGCTATCTGATGTTCTTTGGAACAGGATTTGCCTCTACCAACTATTACAGAGCACCTGTTGTCGGCGCTTCCGCCACCATGACGCCGGAGCTGACGCAAAAGGACACCAACGGTTTTACGCTGGATGGCATTGTCAGTCTGGTCTCCGGCGCTCCCCGCCTTGTGGAGGGCGGTGTGATCTGTGAGACACTGGAGCCCGGTTTTCAGGAGGCCCGCTTTACAACGGCAGTGACCCCTCGAACCGCTGTCGGCAAACTGAAGGATGGCAACATGGTGATCGTTTCCACTTCTTCCGCCTCTGTACAGCAAATGCGGGAACTGATGCTGCAACTGGGCTGCGTGGATGCCGTCAATCTGGATGGCGGCGGCTCCACCGCACTGGCCTATCAGGGAAAGATCCTCCGTTCTCCCGGCCGCCAGCTGACTACGACCCTTCAAATATTCGTCAATAAGGGGTAAACCAGGCTCCGCAACCGAAACGCGACACTGTTTTCTTCAAACGCAACATAAAATCGCTGGTGTTGCATCTCTTATTTCCGTATGATAGGGACATCAAAAGCAAGGAGGGTTTCCCTATGGCATTTCCGGAAAACCTACAATTCATTCGCAGCCACGCCGGTATCACGCAGGAACAGCTGGCCGAGCAGCTGGAAGTCTCCCGCCAAACCGTCAGTAAATGGGAGAGCGGTGCCAGCTTTCCTGAGATGGATACCCTGCTACGGATCTGCGACCTGTATGATACGAATCTGGACACCCTGCTGCGCGGCAGCGTGGAAGCAGCATCCGTGGAGGACACCGTCGGCTACGATGTGTTTATGAACCGCTTTGCCAAACGGATTTCCTGTTCCATCGGTGCAATCATTGCCGCCGTGGCACTGCTGGTTCTGCTGGAGATCACCGCTCTTTCTGAAATGCTTGGTGTGGCCGTGATGCTTCTGATCATTACGATTGCCGTGGTGGTTTTGGTTGCCAGCGGCATTGAGCACGAACATTTCTGCAAGCGGCATCCAAGCATTGCTGATTTCTATTCTGATGAGGAAAAGGAAGCCTTTCACCGCCGTTTTATCTGGCACATCGCCGGAGGTGTGGGCGCCATTTTGTTTGGCGTGGTGCTTCTGATTCTGTCCTTTACCGTTTTTCCGGAACAAGAACCCTATGAATCCATCGTTGCCTCCGGATTCCTCTTCATCGTTGCTTTGGCAGTCATGTCTTTCGTATATGCCGGCATCCAGCAGGATAAATACGATATCTCCAAATATAACCGCGATAACAATCCCACTCCCGAAGCCAAAAAGCGCTTGCATCTGATCGGCACACTCTGTGGCTGCATCATGCTGCTTGCCACCGCCATTTTCCTTGGTGTCGGCCTGCTCACCGGTGAATGGCACAACGCTGTATGGGTATTCCCCGTGGGCGGCATTCTCTGCGGTGTCATCAGCATGGCGCTGGATCCTTACCGCGACTGAGAAAATCCCCGAACCGGTATGGTTCGGGGATTTTTATCTTGCTTTTTCCTTTTTTATGTGATATAAGTATTAAAGTTATCGGCTATGAATGGGAAAATAACGAGTTTGCTTTGCCCAGAGAGGACAGGTCACCGGCTGAAAGCCCGTCCGCAAGGTGTCGTTTGGTTCGCCCGGGAGCTGCCATGGAGACATGGCCGGAAGCCCACCGTTACAGGGG
>JAFYQM010000092.1 GCA_017547085.1 Oscillibacter sp. | reverse complement strand
TTCAGTCCACTGCTCTACCACCTGAGCTATCTGGGCAAATCTTTCGCCGCACCATGGGTGCGGTGGGGAATTTCAACCCCAAAAGGGACCCACGAGATGTAAATCCATCTCGTGGGAGATGGCGACCCGGAACGGGCTCGAACCGTCGACCTCTAGCGTGACAGGCTAGCGTTCTAACCAACTGAACTACCGGGCCAAAATAGCTTCTCCAAGTGAAGAAACTTGGTGGGAACAACTGGACTCGAACCAGTGACCCCCTGCTTGTAAGGCAGGTGCTCTAACCAGCTGAGCTATGCTCCCGGATCGCCGCACTCGTCAGACGGCAAAAGCTATTATACGCAAAGAACCCGGTTCTGTCAACCCCTATTTTAAAAATTTTAAGTTTTTTTCTGCATGTCCAGCAGCATGGTCTCCAGCTGCGCTTTCGTAAACTTCTGCACGTTGTCACAGAAGCGGCAAGTCAGTTCCGCATCACCCTGTTCCTCGATCAGTTTCTGCAGTTCTTCGGGGCCGAGGCTGATCAGGGCGGCCTCCATGCGCTCCCGGCTGCAGTAGCAGCGGTATTCGATGGGCGTAGTTTCCAGAATCTCCAGCTCAAAGTCACTCATCACGCGGCGCAGCAAGGACTCCGGATCATCGTCCTCCTTCAGCAGCTCCGTCACAGGACCGGCAGCATAAATACCACCTTCCACCATGGTGATCACATCGTCGCTGGCGCCGGGCAACAGCTGGATCAGGTAGCCGCCAGCCGTCAGCACGCTCTGATCCCGGTCCACCAGAACACCCAGTCCGCAAGCGGTGGGGATCTGCTCAGACTCCACGAAATAGGCCGCCAGATCTTCCGCGATCTCGCCGCCCAGCAGGCCCACGCTGCCCACATAAGGCTCTTTCATGTTCAGGTCGCGGATCACCGTCAGCATACCGTCGAAGCCCACAGCGGCGCCCACATCCAGTTTGCCGTCGCTTCTCAGCGGAATATCCACAGACGGATTGTCGACGGTTCCACGTACGTTTCCCTCGTTGTCGGACACTGCCAGAATCTTACCCAACGGGCCATCACCCTTGATCTGCAGGGTCAGGCTGCTGCCACTACTCTTCAGCGCATTGCCCATCATAGAGGCCGCAGCCAGCGTGCGGCCCAGAGCCGCAGTGCCTACCGGCAGCGTTTTGTGGATCTGCCGTGCCCGCTCCGTCAGGTCGCGGGTGGAAACTGCCACAGCTTTTACAAAGCCATCCTTGGAAATGGCTCTTACCAATCGATCGCTCATAGTCGTTCTTCCTTGTTCTTAAAGTTTCGTCGCCCGGAAAATCAGCCGGTCTTCCTCCTCACGGGGTGCTTTCAATGTCAGGTCACCGGTGACCGTTACCTGCGCAAAGCCTGCGTCAGCTAAAAACAGCCGCAGTTCCTCTTCGGACCATGCCCGCTCCCGGTGTTCTTCAAATTCCCGGTCCCAGCTCCCGTCCTCATTGAGGCGGAAGAGGTCCACCTGATAGGTGCAGATGCGGGTCTTTTCGGAGAAAAACGTCCGCCACACGCAGAAGCTGTCCTCCGTCTCGTCCATATACATCTGTCCGTCCATACGGCGCAGTTTATAGGGGGAATTGACATCAAAAATAAACTGTCCGCCGGGTTTCAGCCAGCGGTATACCCGCCGGAACGTCTCACGGATGTCCCGTTCCCGAGTCAGATAGTTCAGAGAATCCACCGTGGATACCACGGCGTCCACCGGCTCCGCCAGACGGAGCCGCGGCATGGACTGCATCAAAAACAGCGGCGCATGTTCTTCCAGCGCGGCAGCCTTGGCCGACGCCTGCGCCAGCATCTCCTCCGACACATCCGTGGCAATGACCCGATACCCCCGCTGGGCCAGCAGGCACGCAATGGTGCCCGTTCCGCAGGCCAGATCCAGCACGCTTTCTACCGGAATGCGGCTTTTTTTGAACAGCCGCTCCAGCCAGTCCGCCCGCTTCAGATAGCTTCCATCCACCATCAAACCGTCGTAACTGGCAGCCAGCGCGTCGTAGCTGCTCATGCCTTCTTGCCCTTCATCCGCTCAAACAGCTTGGCGTATGCGCCGGTGCCGTAGCTCAAAGAGCGGTTTACACGGCTGATGGTGGCGCTGGATGCGCCGGTACGCTCCAGAATGTCATTATAGATCATGCCGTCATCCAGCAGCGACGCTACTTCAAAGCGCTGCTCCATGGACCGCAGTTCCGACACCGTACACAGGTCCTGAAAAAAGTCATAGCACTCCTGCTCATCCTTGAGCTGCAGGATCGCCTTATACAGCTGATCGCTTTTTTCCTTCTTGCCGATCTTCACCATACCAAACGCCCTTTCTGCTTTTCAACATTCTGGGCAGCCTCTGCCGCCTGATTTTATATTTTAGCATTGTAGTGTGTGAAAGTAAAGGGGTTTGTCTCTAAATTTTTTATACTTTAAAGCGCAGCAGGAACCTTCTCCCCCGCACAATCATAGGCTGAGGCAAAGCAGAGAGAGGAGCGCGGCCATGAAAACCTGCCCGACCCGGTTACATACCGAACCTTCCACCATTGAACAAACATGGGATGTAGATGGGGTCCCCGTCCTAACTGCCTCGTTGTCTGTCCCCTGCCCCACGCAGGCAGCTGACGCTGTCTCCCGCCGTATCCGCCGTTTTTACCAACTTCAGAGCCGTTCCTATCTTCATTACTGCGAGCACTGGCTGCTGCCGCAGGCAAAGGCGGAATATGCCGCCTCGCTGGCCGTCAGCGCCCCTCTGCGCTGTTTTCGCGCGGAACTAACCTATTGTGTCACCTATAATGATGGCGGTTTCTGGAGTCTTTATACACAGTCACGGGAACCGCTGCCGTCAGGGCAAACACTGCTTACCCGCCGCGGAGACACCTGGGATCTGACCGCCGGCTATCCGGTCCCGTTGGGCTCCTTTTTCCCGCGGAACACCCGCTGGAAACGGCGCTTGCTGGCGCAGGCCACCGAGGAGATCGAGCGCCAGCTGCGCAGTGGTGCGGCAGTTTATTACCCCTTCTGGCGCAAAGAGCTGCGCCGCAGTTTCAATTCCCGCAGCTTTTACCTCACCGGCGACGGTCTGGCCTTTTTCTATCCTATGCAATCCCTCTCCCCCAGCACAGAACTTCCCGTTTTTGTTCTGCCGTACCATGAGCTGCGGCTGTTTCCGAATATCACGCCTTCATCTGCCGATACATAAAAACCCCCGGCGCGTTTGCGCCGGGGGTTCCATGTAACTTGCGGAAATTACTGCTCAGCAGCCTTGTAATGGACGTGCAGCAGCTCGTGGTTGCGCTCACCCAGTTCCTTCAGCAGATCCACAGCAACGGGGTTGCTTTCGGAATGTTTGATCAGGGAGTTGCGGTCTGCATCGTACAGGCCCTCGGCTCTCTGCTTCTTGATGGCAGTCAGGCCGTGAGGCTGGCCGGCGCCGCCGACACAACCGGTTTTACAGGTCATGACTTCCACCAGATCGTACTGAGCCTTGCCCTCGTCGATATCCTTCAGCAGGTTCTTGGCGTTGACCAGACCATGCACAATCGCAATGTTCAGGTCGCGGCCGCCCACATTCAGGGTAACGGAGCGGATGCTGTCGGGAGCACGCAGGCCGGAGAACTGCAGGGCATGCAGGGTGTTTCTGCTCTTATCCTCCACAACGCGGCGGGCAACAGCCTCGGCCACGCCGCCGGTGGTGCCGAAGATCGTAGCAGCGCCGGTAGACATACCGAAGGGCATTTCGGGGGCTTCGCCTTCCAGCTCAGCAAACTCGATGCCGACTTCCTTGATCATATTGATGACTTCCTGCGTGGTCAGAACCAGATCCACGTCGGGCTGGCCGTCGTGCTTGAACTCCTCGCGCTTGGCCTCCATCTTCTTGGCGGTACAGGGCATGATGGCGATGTGGAAGGTCTTCAGGCCGTCCTCGGCATCCTTTGCCTTGTAGCGATCCTTCAGAACGGCGCCGAACATCTCCATGGGAGACTTGCAGGTGGACACATTCTTCAGGTACTTAGGATTCTCGTTCTCCAGATACTTGATCCATGCGGGGCAGCAGCTGGTGAACATGGGGAAGGGACCGCCCTTCTCCAGACGGGCCAGGAACTCGGCAGACTCCTCCAGAACGGTCAGGTCAGCGCCGAAGTTGGTGTCGTAGACTTCCTCCGCACCCATCATCTTCAGGGCGGTGACCAGCTTGTCGATGGCGTTGACGCCGGGAGCCAGACCGAAGGCCTCGCCGATGGCCACACGGACAGCGGGAGCGATCTGCACCACGACACGGATGTCGGGATTGTGCAGGGCACGCCATGCGCGGCCGATCTCATTATAAATAGTGATAGCGCCGGTGGGGCAGGCTGCCGCACACTGGCCGCAGCTGATGCAGTTGGTGTCTGTCAGCTTCTTGTCGAAAGCGGGCATGACCTGCAGGTCGCTGCCGCGGTGGGCAAAGTTCAGCACGCCCACGCCCTGCATCTCCTCGCAGGTACGAATGCAGTCGCCGCAGAGGATGCACTTGTTGGGATCGCGCACCACAGCGGGAGAAGAGGAGTCCAGATCATAGTGAGGACGGGTATCGCCGAAACGAACCTTACGGACGCCGAAGCGCAGAGCCATCTCCTGCAGGCGGCACTCACCGTTCTTTTCGCAGGTGGTGCAATCGCGGCAGTGAGAAGCCAGCATCAGTTCCAGAATCATCCGGCGATGCTTCAGCAGGCGGGTGGTGTTGGTCTTGATCTTCAGGCCGTCACGGGGCTCCATGGAGCAGGACGTGTCGATCTTACCCTTTTCGTCTTCCACCACGCACATACGGCAGGCGCCGAAGGTGGACAGCTCGGAATAATAGCAGAAAGTAGGCATGCCGATGCCGGCTTTCCGAATCACAGCCAGAACGTTCTTTTCGCCGTCGAATTCCACGCGCTGACCGTCAATATACATAACTCCCTTTGCCATGGCTTAACCCTCCTTTGCAGGCTCGATGGCGCCGAAGGGGCAGCTGCTGACGCAGGCGCCGCAGTTGACGCACTTTTCGGGATCGATGGAATGAACCTGCTTCACAGAGCCGCTGATGGCGTCCATGGGGCAGTTCCGGGCACACTTGGTGCAGCCCTTGCACTTCTCGGGATCGATGGTGGGATGGGGCTTTTCCTTGTTGCAGATGGGGCAGTGATGGTCCACAACGTGTGCCAGATACTCGTGGCGGAAATACTTCAGGGTGCTCTGCACGGGCTTGCAAGCGCTCTGGCCCAGACCGCACAGGGCAGTGTTGGTGATGGTGTCTGCCAGTTCCTCCAGCAGGTCCAGATCCTCCAGCGTACCCTGATTGTTCACGATACGGTCCAGAATCTCCAGCATGCGCTTGGTGCCTTCACGGCAGGGCACGCACTTGCCGCAGGATTCCTTCTGGGTGAACTCCATGAAGAAACGTGCAGTCTCTACCATGCAGGTATCCTCGTCCATGACGACCAGACCGCCGGAGCCGATCATGGCGCCGATCTTCTTCAGAGAATCAAAGTCCAGAGGCAGGTTCAGGTGCTCGTCGCTGGCGGTGGTGGCACCGCCGGAGGGGCCGCCAATCTGCACGGCCTTGAACTTCTTGCCGCCGCGGATACCGCCGCCGATATCAAACACCACTTCCTTGATGGTGGTGCCCATGGGCACTTCGATCAGGCCGGTGTTGACCACGTTGCCGGTCAGGGCGAAGGCCTTGGTGCCGGGGCTCTTCTCCGTGCCGATGTTGTGATACCACTCCACACCGTTGCGGATGATCAGAGGCACGTTGGCAAAGGTCTCCACGTTATTCAGGACAGTGGGCTTTTCCCACAGGCCCTTTTCAATGGTACGGGGAGGCTTCACGCGGGGCATACCGCGGTTGCCCTCGATGGAGGCAGTCAGTGCAGAGCCTTCGCCGCAGACGAATGCGCCGGCGCCCTTGTTGACATGCAGGTGGAAGGAGAAGCCGCTGCCCATGATATCATCGCCCAGCAGGCCCAGTTCCTCGGCCTTGGCAATGGCAATCTTCAGACGCTCCACAGCCAGAGGATACTCGGCGCGGACATAGATGTAGCCGTTCTGTGCGCCCACGGCACGGCCGGCGATCATCATGCCTTCCAGAACACTGTGGGGGTTGCCTTCCATGATGGAACGGTCCATGAAGGCGCCGGGGTCGCCCTCGTCACCGTTACAGACAACGTACTTCACGTCCGTCTTCTGCTTACGGGCACCATCCCACTTGCGGCCTGCGGGGAAACCGCCGCCGCCACGGCCGCGCAGGCCGGAATCGGTGATGGTCTGGCAGATCTC
The DNA here is from genome assembly GCA_017547085.1 of Oscillibacter sp. Classification (GTDB taxonomy): domain Bacteria; phylum Bacillota; class Clostridia; order Oscillospirales; family Oscillospiraceae; genus Oscillibacter. Next base: position 493 of record JAFYQM010000092.1, on the reverse strand, counting down.
TTCGTCGGTCATCTCAAAGAGAGCCTTTTCAAAGGCAGCGTAGCCGCCCTTTGCAATGTACTCCTCAATATCCTGTGCGTCGGAAGAACCGCAGTTCTCCAGAACCACACGGTGCTGCAGCTTGTAGAAGGGGATGTCCTCCTGACGGGGATAGGCCACGCCGTCCAGCTTGTACACCAGACGGTCGATGATCTCGCCGCCCAGAACGGTCTTTTCCAGAATCTCCTCGCAGTCCTCGGGCTTGACGTGGATGTACAGAATGCCCATGGGCTCAATATGGACCAGAGGGCCCATTTCGCAGAAGCCGTTGCAGCCGCTCATCTTGATGTGCAGGCTCTTCTCAGCCTCATCATGGTGCTTCAGACCCACATAGACAGGCAGGCCACGCTCTTCGCACAGGGCCTTGAAATTGTCATGGATCTTCATAGCGCCGCCGGCGATGCAGCCGGTACCGGCACAAATCAGGACAGAGGGAATCTGCTTGCTCTGCTCC
>JAFYQM010000091.1 GCA_017547085.1 Oscillibacter sp. | reverse complement strand
TAGTACACGCGAGTCGCGTATACTATCCGCTACTATACGAGAGTATTGTGTCATTTTATCTTTCTGCGCTCAAGCCGCCGTTAGCTTTGACGGTTACGAATGGCCGCTTGTTGTTCTTAATTTCCCACCGTTTACAATAACGGCGGCGCTACCCTAACACGGCCGATGTCCGGACAAGCCTGTATTTTCAAGGCTTTCCGGGCATCGTTTACATTAAGCGCAGCGCGATACAAAGAAATTAGAGGTTTTAAAAACGGGTGTGGCTGGCGAATTTCAAGGGCCGAACTCGTCGAGCACGTCAAAAAGGCAAGCAAAACGCAAAAAATACAGCAAGGGTGCAACTGCCCCCTTGCTGATTTAGTTTAAAATGAGAGACTCTTGACAACTTATAAATTGTGCGTTAACTATAATTGTAAGTGTAATTATCTCTAAAGGAGGCATGATCATAAGTATGGATTCCGGATTATCTGTGCTTTGGATTTCCAGAGTTATTCATCGAAAAGGAATGTATAACATTGTACATTCCCATGACTATTTTCATTTTGCGTTTTCTTCGATCGTAAATGAAGAAGAAGCGGATGCAAATGCGAAATGCATAGAAAGACCCTTGTACTGCTTCCCTCCGAACACTCCACATGGCGGCGGTTATTTCTGCGGTGGTGGACAAGGCATCAACATTATGTTCATGGTAGAGGACAAGGCTTTTGAAAAAATGCTGGAAAAGTTCCCGTTTGAACTGGTTCCTCTAAATCGCGCTCACGAATGGTTGCTGAACCAAATTGTTGAGTTGTGCCACCGGCCTGGCGTGGACAACGGACTGATCAACGTGGCGGTCAGCTATTATCTGCGCCTCGTGATGCAGGACAATCATGAACTGTTGCAGCCAGTGGGGGCTGGCTCGCTTTCGGAGCGGTGCATGGCGTATATTGATAAAAACTACATGCATTCCATCACGTTGGAGGATGTAGCGCACCATATCGGGAAAAGCAGGAACTATACTTCCTCTATTTTCAATAACACGGTTGGCATGAATTTGATGGAGTATGTAAACTCTGTGCGCATAAAAAACGCCTGTGCCATGATTGCATACAGCGGCATTCCCATGGAGGAGGTAGCTTACTGCTGCGGATTCACAAACCTGAAGCACTTCGGCCGCGTCTTCAAAAACGTGGTGGGAACGACACCCGTACGATACAGAACGTCCCATGCGACACGGGATTGCAAGTTTAAAGGTGATGAAGCGCTGCTGAAAATGCCGTATAAGGAAGAGGATGATATGTTCACTTACATTGTGGATGCGCAGAAATTTATTAAATGGAGGACAACGGAGGAATATATTTTGCAGGCTCCGAGAGATGAGGATTAACAGGAAAGACACCCGTCGGCATAGCTGACGGGTGTCTTTATTCACATTTGACTATGTTTGATTAGATAAAACGCAGAAAAACTGCCTTCTTTTTTTGCGGAAAGAGCAAAAGGTGCAAATGTTATGGTTTTTGAGTCTTTTTTTGGATGAAAGTTTCGTGTATGTTGGAACTGTACAGTCCTGTGACCGGACTGGCGCAATAATTACGATGTAATGTTTCTTTGAATTTTGAGGGCACAGATGAACTGGTTCTGAAAGGAGAACGGATATGGAGATCAGGAATGTATGCGTGGTTGGCTGTGGCCTGATGGGCCGACAGATTGGCATGAACGCCGCGGTTTGCGGTTATACTGTCAAGCTGCAGGACAGTTTTGAGAAGGCTCGTGAAAATGCGATTACATGGGCAGAGGAATATCTGGCCGGTCGCCTTGCCAAAGGCCGTATGACGGAAGAGCAGGTGGCTGATATCAAGAGCCGCTTTGCAGTTTGCGAAAGTTTAGAAGAGGCGGCAAAGGACGCCGATTTGGTTATTGAGGCCATTATCGAAGTAGAGGACGCCAAGGCAGAGCTGTTCAAAAAACTTTCCACCATCGTACGGGAAGATACGATTCTGACCACCAATTCCAGTTTCATGGTTTCTTCGACCTTTGCACATTGTGTGAGCAATCCCGGCCGTCTTGCCAATATGCACTATTTCAATCCGGCTCTCGTGATGAAGCTGGTGGAAATTGTACAGGGAGATCATACCTCTCCTGAGACTGGCGCAGTGTTGATGGAATACTGCCGTAACACAGGTAAAACACCTGTTCTGATGAAGAAGGAACTGGAGGGGTTTGTTGCAGATACGATTGTTAAAGCCATCGTGGAGGCGGCTTTCTTCCTTGTGGAAAAGGGCTATTGTACGGTGGAAGATGTGGACATTGCCTGCCAAAACGGTCTTGGCCACAAGATGGGCCCCTTCAAGACCATGGACCTGACCGGCGTGGATCTGGCGTATACTATCCGTGAGGAGCATTTGAAAAAGACCGGCGAAAAGATGATCGGATACGATCTGCTCAAGACGCTGTACGATCAGGGCCGGTATGGAATGAAGTCTGGCAAGGGCTTTTACGATTACGAATAAAGCGTGCATTGCGGCGGTCTCCCGAGGCGGGAGACCGCCGTTTTTTGTGTGGATGGGAGGCGCATAAAGGAAAGGTTTTTGCTGCGCGCATTTGTTCCGGTTGTGTTTCTGGCTGATATAATTTTGGAAGCAAGGGAAAAAGAAGGAAGATTTTGACGCTTTTTTGGTGAAAATTACCGAAAAGTACATGTTGATTTTTACAAATAAAATATAGCGCGCAAATATTACGATTTTTATCTCTTCCAAGCGGACATAAAATCATGTACTGTAAAATCACAGGGAGGCGCGGTTTGCCCTGTGTAAAACTTTGTTAGTTTCGGTTGAGCATGCAGCCGAAATTATAAATTATTAAAAAATGGAGGAAAAGAAAACATGAAAAGAATCATTGCTCTGCTGCTGACTCTGGTTATGGTTCTCGGTCTGTGCGCCTGCGGCGCAAAGGAGACTCCTGTTGAGGAGAAGCCTTCTCAGGGTACCGAGGCTCCCGCAGAGACCCCCGCTGATGTTCCCGTTGTGAAGGTTGGCGCTCTGTATCCCTTCTCTGGTGGCTCCGCTACCGCTGGTCCCGAGGCTCAGTTCCTGATCGACATGGTTGTCGATAAGGTCAATGCTGAGGGTGGTCTGGACGCCCTGGGCGGCGCTAAGCTGGAAGTCATCTACGGTGACACCCAGGCTGATGGTCAGGTCGCTCTGACCGAGTTCGAGCGTCTGGTCAACGTGGAAGGCGTTACCTCTCTGCTGGGCGGCTATAACACCGCCGTGGCCAACACCCTGTCCCAGTATGTTGCCGCTGCTCAGGTCCCCATGCTGATGACCTCTGCTGCCGGTAACGATGCTTATTCTGTTGAGAACCGCTATGTCTATCACGCTAACTCCTGCTCCGCTAACGACTATGCTACTCAGGTCGCTATGAACGAGTACTGGGCTGAGCTGTGCGGCTCTCCCAGAACCTCTCTGGTTGTTTATGACTCTGCCGACTATGGTGCACAGGCGTGGGAAGACAAGCAGAAGGCTGCTGAGGCTACCGGCAATACTGTCGTAGGCGTTCCCGTTGTTTCCGGCGCTGCTGACTACTCCGCTGAGATCGCCAAGATCGCTGAGAACGTGGGTGTTGCCGCTTACATCGAGCCCACTCTGATCATGGACGACGCTATCCGCTTCATGAAGCAGATGCACGAGAAGGGAGTTTCTATGCCCGTCTTTGCTTCCGGCGGCGGCTATCTGCAGGGCGACTTCATCCAGCAGTGCGGTGACGCAGCTGAGTATGTGTTCTCCACCGCTTGGTACTTTGCTGACCTGGCTAACGCTTCTTACGATCCTGAGTGGGCCCTGGAGATCTGCGATGCTTTCGAGGCTGAGTTCGGCTATCCGTTCAACGAGAATGCTTCCTGCGTCTGGACCGGTATCTGGGCCCTGATCGATGCTCTGGAGCGCACTACTGCTGACGATCCCGATGCTATCGTTGAAGCTCTGGAAGCAACTGATATCAAGGGCGAGCATCCCGCTCTGCTGCTGACCCTGGCTGACCACATCAAGTACGAGGATGGCCCCATGTCTGATGGTACTGTTCTGTACAACACCAACCGTTATGAGAACTCTGTTGCTTGGGCCTACATCAAGGACGGCGCTTACAGAGTGGTTCTGCCTGAGGCACAGGCCAACAAGAATTATCCTCTGGAGTGGCCCATCCCCGCAGTCGCAGACCGCTAATTGGCACACAATTTGACAATACCATATTGTCACAATAACGCATCTTAAATAGTGGCGGGATGGCGCAAGCATCCCGCCACTCAAACTCAGAGAGGAAGTGTACTCAAAAAATGGATGAGAAAAGACTTTTGGAAGGTGTTCGCGTCGTTGACTTCTCCACTTATATTGCCGGCCCCGTCTGCGGCGCCATGCTGGCAGATCTGGGCGCCGAGGTCATTAAGGTGGAAGCGCCTTCCGGTGACGCGGGCAGATTCTTTATGAGCCCCGAGGGAAAGGGGAACATCCGCTTTGATGCCAGCAACAGCGAAAAGAAGAGCATCACCATCAATCTGCAGACCGCCGAAGGCGTGGCGGCGTTGAAGAAGCTGGCCGCTTCCGCTGATGTGTTTCTGACCAACACCCGCATGAAGAGTCTGGCTAAGCGTGGACTGGACCACGAGACCCTGTGCAGGGAGAATCCCCACCTGATTTATGCGTGGATCTCCGGCTGTGGCGAAAACGGTCCGGACGCCAACAAGCCTGCCTTTGACTCCTCCACTTACTGGGCCAAGTCCGGCCTGCTCATTGACTCTATGAGCTATACGGAGACATCCTACCCCACCGTAAACCCCACGGCAGGCGGTGACCGTGTTACCGGCCTTGCCATGTTCAGCCTCATTATGGCCGCCCTGCTGCGCAAGGCCAAAACCGGCAAGGGCGACTATGTGACTACATCCCTGTTCCATATGGGCCTGTATCAGAATGCTATGGCTATTGCCAGTCGTCCCGACGGCTATATTACGCCGTATCCCCGCGGAACCGCCGCACCGGAGTGCTCCGCCTTCAAGTGTGCCGATGGCCGCTGGGTTCTCATTGCCATCATGGATTATCCTAAGATGGGCCGTCCCCTGTGGAATGCCTTTGGCAGGGACGAGCTGCATGACAAGCCTGAATGGGTCTTCCCCGACGGCTGGACTTCTCACTATCCTGAGATCACCAAGGTGTTTGAGGAGATCATGCTGGAGCGTCCCTCCGACGAGTGGATCGCAGAATTCACCAAGCGGGATATTGCCTGCTGCATTCTGGAAGATGCGGGCAGTGTCATTCACAGTGAACAGGCATGGGCCAACGATTATTTTGAAAAATACACTGTCGAGACCGGCAAGGAATACATACTGCCTCGTTCCATTATCAATATGCAGTCCCAGCCTCAGCCCTATATCCACAATGTGCCTTTTGTTCTGGGTGCGGATACGGTGGATATCCTCAGCGAGCTGGGATTCACCCCCGAAGAGATCGAAAAAGCAAGCAAGTAATTGCACGGTATCCTACGAGGGATACGCTGTGAAACAAACGAATCAACCAAGGAGGTAAGCACTTTATGAACAGCTTGATTCAGCTGTTGATAGACGGTACGCTCACGGGCGGCATTTACGCCTGTGTCGCCATTGGTCTGTCACTTTCCTTCGGCATCATGAGAATTTTCAACTGGGCACAGGGCGACACCTATATGATGGCCATGTTCATTCTCTATGTGCTGATCGGGAAAACAAGCATCCATCCTTATCTGGCCATTTTCATCATGGTCCCTCTCATGTTCCTGTATGGCTCCGGTCTGCAGAAATATGTTTTGAATCCACTGGTTATGCGTACCAAAGACCGCGAGTCTCTGGACGTTATGCTGACTACCGCTGGTATTTCCTATATCATTTACAATCTGGCGGTGTTCATCTTTACCACCAACGCGAAGTCTGTGGACACCCCCGTCAGCGGCAAGATGTTTGATCTGGGTAGTATCAGTATTTCCCGCGGCAAGGTATACGCCGGTATTGCTATTCTGTGCGTTACCGTGGGGCTGGAGCTGCTGCTGCGCAAGACTGAAATCGGCCGCGCACTCCGCGCCACCTCTCAGGATAAGGATACCGCTCAGCTGATGGGCATGAACAACGTGAAGCTTTACAATTTGGCAAACGCCCTGAACCACGCCTGCGTAGGTCTGGCGGCCTGCGTGATGATCCCTATGTACACCGTGTCTCCCGCTTCTGGTCAGACCTTCGGTTTCAAGAGCCTGATCGTGGTGGTGCTGGGCGGTAAGGGCTCCGTTCCCGGGGCGCTGCTGGGCGGCATCATCCTCGGCCTCGTGGAGACAATGGGCACGTATTACTTCAATAATGTAGTGGCCCAGATGATGATCTTCGGCCTGTTCGCCTTGATTTTGTTCCTGAAACCCAACGGTCTGCTGTCGAAGGAGAAATCATGATGAAGAGAGAAATGAAATTGAATAAGGGGATTGTAATTCCCGCTGTATGTCTGCTTTTTGCAGTGGCATTCCCTCAGATTGTAACGCAGAAATATGTTTTGCAAGTTGGCACCACGATGCTGTTCTTCGCATGCTTTGCCAGTGCATGGAACATCATTGGCGGCTACGCAGGCCAGTTTGCGCTGGGCAACGGCCTGTATATCGGCGTGGGCGCCTATGCTGCCGGCATCTGCTATGTGGGTGGCTTCTGCTCTCCCTGGATTGGCATGCTGATCGGTATGGTGGTTTCCGCACTGCTGTCCGCTATCATTTCCCGTCCCTGCTTCCGTCTGTCCGGTACATATTTTGCCTTGTCCACGGTGGCATTCCTTTATATCGGTCTTTACATCGTTTCTTCCATTCAGTACATCGGCGATTTCAAGCTGGGTGCTACCATGGGCTTGCTGCTGCCTTATACCGGCCGCTGGCAGGATATGCAGTTTGAAAAGCCTGTTTGGTTCTATGTGGTGCTGGGTGCACTAGTAATCATTGTGGCCGTTTCTGCATGGATCAAGAACCATAGAATGGGTTATTACCTGATGGCCATCGGCTCGGATCAGGACGCCTCCTCTACCACCGGTATCAACGTGGTCATGTATAAGACCTATGCCCAGATGATTAGTTCTGCCCTGATGGCTATGGCTGGCTCCCTGTACGGCTTCTATCTGCTGACTGTCATGCCGACCAAGGTGCTCAGCTACACTCTATCCCTGGAGATTATGATGTACTGCGTGATTGGTGGTAAAGCTACTTTGTGGGGACCTGTCATAGGTGCCATGCTTATGGGCTTTATCAGTGAGTTTATGCGTACCCGTATGGGTGCCAGCGCCGCTTCTCTGGGTACTGTGTTCTATGGCATTGCGCTGATTCTGGTGGTGCGTTTTGCTCCCGGCGGTATCTATGGCCTCCTTACCACACTGACCGATAAGATTGGCGGCAAGCTCAAGAAGAGCGCAAAAGTAATGAAGGAGGAGGCATAAGTATGGAAGAGAATGTTATCCTCAAAATTGAAAATCTGACCAAAAAGTTCGGTGGCCTGACGGCTGTGAACGAGGTCAATATGCATCTGAAGCAGGGCGAGATCCTGGGCGTTATCGGTGCCAATGGTGCCGGCAAGACCACCGTGTTCAACATGGTTTCCGGTTCCTTCCACCCCACTTCCGGTAAAATTGTTTTTGACGGCAAAGAAATCCAAAATATGCAGTCCCATGAGATTTGCAAACAGGGCATTGGCCGCACCTATCAGGTGGTGAAGCCCTTTGGAGCTCTGACACTGCGTGAAAACGTGATGGTAGGCGCTATGATGCGCCACCCCAACGTCAAGGAAGCCGGCAAGATCGCTGATGACATTATTGAGCTGCTGGGCATCAGCCATCTGGCCAATGTCAGCGGCAAGTCCCTGACGCTGGTGCAGATGAAGCGTATGGAGATCGCCCGTGCACTGGCAACGGAGCCCAAGGTCCTGCTGCTGGACGAGGTGATGGCAGGGCTGAACCCCTCCGAGAGAGAGGCAATCATCGAGAGCATCCGTACCGTCAGCAAGACCGGTGTTTCCATTATCATCATCGAGCATGTTATCAAAGTCATTATGACTCTGACGGACCGTGTATACTGCATGAACCAGGGCAAGCTGATTTCCGAGGGTACGCCGCAGGAAGTCATGTCCGACCCGAAGGTCATCGAATCCTACCTGGGGGTGAACAAGTATGCTACTTAAAGTTGACAATATTGTTGTATCTTACGGTGAGTTCCAGGCGCTGCACGGCGTTTCTCTGGAAGTCGAGGAAGGAACCATCACCGCTCTGCTGGGCAGTAACGGTGCCGGTAAGACCACGACCATCAAGACCATCTCCGGTCAGCTGATCCCTAAGAGCGGCAGCCTGAGCTTCAACGGTGAGGATATCACTCATATGCCTATTTACGAGCGCGTGGCAAAGGGTATTGTCCAGGTTCCTGAGGGACGCAAACTGTTCCCCTATATGAGCGTGGAGGAGAACCTGCTGTGTGGTTCCTATCTGCCGAAAGCCCGTAAAGTGCGCGCAGAAAATCTGGAGCGCTGCTACGAGATCCTGCCCAAACTGAAGGAACGGCGTAAGCAGCTTGCTGGGTCTCTTTCCGGCGGCGAGCAGCAGATGTGCGCCATCGCTCGTGGCATCATGGCAACGCCCAAACTGCTGGTCATGGACGAGCCTTCTCTGGGTCTGGCCCCCATCATCGTTGAAAGTATTTTCGATACTATCAACAAACTGAAAGCTGAAGGTATGACCATCCTGCTGGTGGAACAGAACGTAGCATCCTCTTTGACCATTGCGGACAAGGCATATGTCATTGAGACGGGCGAGAATGTCATGCATGGTACCGGCGAGGAACTGAAGAACAACGAGGAACTGCAGAAGGCATACCTCGGCATTTGAGTCATTGTATTTACACACCCCGAAATAAACAAGGGCGTTGTATTTGTAGTTTAAAATGGCACATTCGAAGAATTAAAGGAGCAACTAACTATGAGAGAAGTTGTACTTGTTAATATTTCCAGAACGCCGTTGTGCGTTATTGGCGGAGCGCTGAAAGACAAAACGGCGGCACAACTGGGTATTCTGGCGCTAAACAACGCCGTAGAGAAATTCGGAATTGCGAAGGAAGATGTGAATACCATTTTCGCATCTTCCGCCAACCACGATTTGAACGCAGTAAATCTGGGCCGTTACATCACACTGGGTGGTGAATTCCCCATGCCCACATCTTCTGTCACGGTGGAAATGCTGGAAGGCTCCACGCTGGCTGCCATGAACCACGCAGCTAGCAAAATTGCGCTGGGGCTGGACGATGTGTGCCTTGTGGGTGGCATGGACTCCTGGAGCCAGAAGCCCGCCTTCATGGGGACAGACATTGTGCCCTATAAGCTGATCCCGCCTCAGATGCTCGTGCAGAAGAATTCTCCCTTCGAAGACGAGGAAATGGATCATGTGGAAGTCAGCGACCGCATTGCGAAGCTGTACTGCGTCAGCCGTGAAGAGTGTGATGAAGTGGCCGCTAAGAGCCGCGAGGATCATGCCAAGGCCGTGGCTGACGGCATAATCGGCAACGAGATTGTTCCCTATGTCGTACCTGCTACCAGAAAGACCCCTGAAATCACAGTGGCCACTGATGATGTGTTTTCTGGAAATGCACAGGAGTATGCACCCCTGCTGGGGGGCGTATGCACCATGGGGAATGTGGCTCATATGACGGAAGGTGCAGGTTATGTGCTGATGATGTCGGCAGAGAAAGCCAAGTCCATGGGTCTGAAGCCTCTGGCACGCTGGGTAGGTGGCGCCGATGTGGGCTGTGAGCCTAACGTGACCGGCGTTGCAGCAGCATATTCCAACCTGAAGGCTCTGAAATATGCGGGGCTGTCGATCAAGGACATCGCCGTTTGGGAAAACAACCAGTTGACGGCTGCTTACGATATCTGCACCCGCAAGGAAATGGCACGGCAGGCCTATACTTCCATGAAGAACGCAAATTGGAACGGTCTGGGCGGTGCACTGGCTGTGGGCAACAGCGGCTCCGTGGCGGGTATCTGGCTGGCAAAGGCTGCCATCAGCGAAATGGAAGACGCCGGGCAGTATGCTGTTCTCAGTTCCTGCTGCGGCGGCGGTGTTGGCGTCAGTACCATTCTGGAAAAACTGTAAGGGGGAACGGAAAATGCGAGAAGTAGTAATTGTAGAAGGTGTACGTTCTGCCTTTGGTAAGCGCGGCGGCGGCCTGAAGGATCTGGCAGGCACTGAAATTGCCGGTCAGGTGATCCGGGGCCTGGTGGATCGCACCAACATTCTGGAGCGCGGTCATGTAGACGATGTGTTTATGGGCAACGTGATCGAGGACGAGAAGTCCTTGTTTTCTCCCCGCTATGCCGCACAGTTGGGCGGATTGCCCTTTGATGTGTCTGCTACTTATGTTGAGATGCAGTGCGGCAGCGCCATCACGGCCATCAACCATGCCGCATGGAAGATCCTCATGGGTATGAGTGACATTGCCATTGTTGGCGGCTGTGATTGTCACAGTAAGTGGCTTGCCGGTGGCCGGTATACCATGTCCAATACCCCTTATCGGGATATTTCCTATGCTCCTACCGCGGCACGCCTATCTCCCATTGACGAGCAGGATACCAACATGATCCAGAACAGCGACCTGATGGGCAAGAAGTGGGAGATTTCCCGCGAGGCTTGCGATGAATATGCCTATAACAGCCAACAGCGGTTGGCAAATGCCTTTGCCAACGGCTGGCTGGGCGATGAGATCGTACCGGTGTACAATCCCGTAACTGGCAAGTATATCACGAAGGACGAGCATCCCCGCCCTGATGTTACGCTGGAAAAGTTGAAGGCCATGAAGCCGGTATATGAGGGCGGCGTAACTACCGCCGGTAATGCCTCCGGTCGAAACGATGGCGCTGCATTTGTTCTGATGATGACTAAGGAAAAGGCTCTGGAACTGGGCTTTACGCCCAGACTGAAGTGGGTCACCGGAGCGGATGAGGGTTATTATCCCAATCTGATGGGTGTGGCGGCTGCCTATTCCAACATGAAGGCGCTGCGTCAGGCCGGCCTGAAGATGGCCGATGTGGATGTATACGAGTGCAACGAGGCCTTTGCAGCTCAGAATCTGGCTGTCATCAAGGAAATGGAAACTGTCATGGGCGAAAAGATGAACATGGATACCTGGAATCCTTGGGGCGGTGCCATTGCCATCGGTCATCCCAATGCAGCCTCCGGCGCCCGTATTACCACCTTTGCTATGAAGCAGCTGGCACTCAGTGGAGGCAAGTATGCCTGCGTGTCCTCCTGCTGTGGCGGCGGTATGGGTACAACTACCATTTTTGAGAATTTGGAGAGATAAATTATGAGTAATACACATGGCGCTTTGGAAGGAATCCGCGTATTGGATCTGACTCGAGTCCTGTGTGGCCCCTATGCCACTATGTTCATGGGCGACATGGGAGCGGATATTATCAAGATCGAAAACCCAAACGGCGGTGACGATACCCGCCTTTGGGGCAGCAAAACGGGTGGCGAGAGTTTTTACTTTGCCAGCTTTAACCGCAGCAAGCGTAGTATCACCATTGATCTGAAGAGCGAAAAGGGTAAGAAACTGTTCTACGAAATGGTAAAGCACGCTGATGTGGTGATCGAGAACTACCGCCCCGGCGTTACAAAACGTTTGGGCATTGACTATGATGTGCTGAAAGAGATCAACCCCGGCATCGTATTTGCCTCCGCTTCTGGTTTCGGCAGCGAGGGCCCATATGCCAGCCGCCCCGGTTATGATATCGTGGCACAGGCTATGGGCGGCCTCATGAGTATCACCGGCCCCAAGGGCGGCCTGCCTTGCAAGGTGGGCGCCTCCGTGGGTGATGTGCTGACGGGGCTGAATCTGGTTATCGGCATTTTGGCGGCACTGCATAACAGAAGCCGCACCGGTAAGGGCCAATATGTGGAGGTTTCGCTGACCAATAGCGTACTCTCTCTGGTATCCACCGATATTACGGAATACTTTGTCACCGGGCAGGACATGCGGAGCATCGGCGACTTTAACGCTCTGAACAGCCCCTGTGGCCTGTTTGCCAGCTCTGACGGCAACTTTGTAATTTACTGCGGCAACCAGAAGCTGTTTGAAATCTTCTGCAGGGATGTTCTGAAGCGTCCAGAACTGATTGTGGATGAACGCTTCAAGGACAGCGAGAGCCGGAAGAAGAACGAGGAGGCCATGAAGGCCATCGTGGAAGAGTGGTCCACGCAGCATCCTGCCCGAGAAAATGTGGAAGTGCTGACGAAGTACGGTGTTCCTGCATCTCCTGTGCAGACCATTGACGAAATCTACCACGATGAGCATATTGCTGGTGTGCAGGAGATGTTCCCCCATGTGGAGCATCCTGTTATCGGTGATATGCCCGTGGTGGCCTGCCCCATTAAGTTCTCTGATACTAAGGCGGTTATCCGCAGACCTGCTCCGCTGTTGGGGGCGGATACTGTGGAGATCCTGCAGGAAGTGCTGGGCATGAGCGCGGAAGAAGCACAAGCGTACACCGCATATTAAGTTATTATTTTTAAAGTTTAAAGAAGGCGAATTCTATGAAAACATTTGAGGGCAGAGTTGCCGTAGTTACTGGTGCCGCACAGGGCATCGGTTATGCTATCGCGCAGAAATTGCTGGAAGAAAAACTCTCCAAACTGGCCGTTTTAGACTGGAATGGCGAAGCTGCAACTGCTGCTGCGGAGAGCCTGAAGGCTGTTAATCCTGACGCGGAGATTCTGGCAGTACAGTGTAACATTGCGGATGAGGCAAATGTCAATGCGGCATTTGCTGAGATCGAAGAAAAACTGGGTGGCGTTGATGTGCTGGTCAATAATGCTGGCATCACTCGCGACATCATGTTTCATAAAATGAACTTCCAACAGTGGGACAGTGTCTTGAAAGTGAATCTGTACGGCACCTACAATTGCTGCAAGGCGGTTATGCAGGGCATGCGTGACCGTTGCTATGGCCGTATTGTGAACATCTCCTCTACTGTAGCTTACGGAAATGCCGGTCAGGCAAACTACAGTGCCACCAAGGGCGCCATTGTCAGTTTAACCAAAACACTGGCGAAAGAGGGAGCCCGCAAGAATATCACGGTCAATGCTATTGCACCTCATGCCATTGATACTGCTATGATGCGCTCTGTGCCGCCAGAAGTTCTTGAATCTGTGATGAATAACCATGTTATGAAGCGGCTTGGCAAACCGGAAGAAGTTGCAGCATTGGTAGCATTTCTGGCAAATGAGGAGGCCGGTTATGTTTCCGGCACCCACATTGATTGCAGCGGTGCGGACCGTACTTGATTCATAGCAGAAAGAAGGAAAATTCTATGAGAGAAGTTGTATTTGTAGACGGAGTCCGCACTGCCTTTGGCAGACGCGGTGGCGCATTGAAAACCATTCTGCCGGTGGATTTGGGCGGCTTGGCTGTTAAAGGCCTGCTGGAAAAGACAAAGATTCTGGAAAAGGGGGAGGTGGACAGCCTGATGTGCGGCGGTGCCTTTGGCTCCGTCAATACCTGGGCTCCCGCCCGATACATCTCCCAAGTGGGCGGACTGCCCTACGAGACTTCTGCTTCTTGGGTGGAAATGCAGTGCGGTAGTGCCATCGATTCCATCAACCACGCGGCATGGAAGATCATTGCCGGTGCGGCGGATGTGGTCATTGCTGGCGGTATGGAGTCACACAGCCAGTTCTTTGCCAAGTTCTCCTGTAGTCAGGATCCCTATAAGAGCATGGCCCCCACTGCAGTACCTCAGAGTTTGTCTCCTATCCGTGAACAGGACATCTCCATGCTGGAGGTCTCTGATGCTATGGCCCGCAAGTGGGGAATTACCCGTGAGGAATGTGATGCGTTTGCTTATCAGTCTCAGCAGAGAGCCTTTGCTGCACAAAACAAAGGTTATTTCAAGGACGAGATCATTCCTGTAACCATCAAGGGTGGCAGAAACAAGCCGGACATCATTTTTGATACCGACGAGCACCTGCGTCCTGAGACCACTCTGGAGGGCCTTGCAAAGCTGAAGCCCGTACTGGGGCCCGATGGCTTCACCACCGCTGGCAATGCCTCTGGCATGAACGACGGTGCGGCCTTCGCCCTGATGATGACTGCCGAGAAGGCCAAGGAACTGGGATATGAGCCCATCGCCCGCTGGGTCTGCGGTGCAGACTATGGTGTGGAACCCCGATACATGGGTATTGGTCCCGCATTCTCTAATTTGCTGGCACTGAAGCGTGCCGGTCTGACGGTAAAGGATCTGGATGTGTTTGAGTGCAACGAAGCATTTGCTGCCCAGAACCTGTCCGTCATCAAGGAAATGGAGGATCAGTCCGGATGCAAGATCGACCGGGCTAAGTGGAACCCCAACGGCGGCGCCATTGCCTTTGGCCATCCCAACGGTGCATCTGGCGCTCGTATTGGTATTTTTGCCATGAAGGAGCTGGAGCGCACCGGTGGCCGCTATGGCCTGTTCAGCTCCTGCTGTGGCGGTGGTCACGGTGTGACCACTCTGATCGAAAATCTGCGTAGATAATCTTGGCTTCTAAAAGGAGAATATTTATGATCGATTTACATGGAAAAACCGCTCTTGTTACAGGCGGTGCGCAAGGAATTGGCAAGGCAATCTGTGTTGCGCTGGCAGAGGCAGGCTGTAATATTGCGATCGTGGATATCAAACCCGACCTTGCAGAAGAAACCTGCAAAGAACTGCGCGCCATGGGTGTCAAAGCAGAGCAGTTTGAGTCGAATATCAGTGATTCCTCTCAGACTGCAGCAGTGTTCAATGCTGTGGAAGCAGCTGTGGGCCCTGTAGATATTCTGGTCAACAACGCAGGCACGGGTGGCCCCTCTCTGGTTTATGAAATGGGCGACGAAGAGTGGCTGCGGGTCATTAATCTGAACCTCAATGGCACGTTTTATTACAGCCGCGAAGCCGTAAAGCGCATGATTCCCAGAGGATGGGGCCGCGTGATCAATGTGGCATCCATTGCGGCCAAGCGCATGAGCGTTCTGGGCAGCGGCGCCTATTCTGCCAGTAAGTCCGGCGTTCTTGGTCTGACAAGACATCTGGCCTTTGAGGTTGCTCGCTTTGGTATCACAGTGAATGCCATCTGCCCCGGTGAGACGGTAACTGCTCTGGTCGCCAACGGTGGATTTTCTGAAATTCAGGAGGAGCGGATCCGCAGCAACCCCAGCGGTCGGCTTTGTGCGGTGGAAGATCATGCCTATGTGGCCCGATTCCTTGCCAGCGACGAGGCTGCCATGGTGACGGGACAGGCGTGGGACATCGATGGTGGCAGCTTGCTGGGTTGGATGCCGATCGACCGTTATCTGGAATACAGAAAAGGAAAAAAGTGATGGCGTATTGCCTGAGAACCATCAGGCTAAGCGAAGTGCAGGTAAGGAGAATGGTTCTATGATTTACATCATTGGAGACAATAAGCGCTCCATTTTACTGCAGAAGGCTGCTGCTGATAATGGTCTGGAGGCTGGGGTTTTCGGAGGTGTGGAAGATGTAAAGGGCGAATGCGATCTAATCATCCTGAATACCGGGGAAGATTTGGAGAAGCGTCGGGCGGAAGTGGCCGCACTGGCGGAAAAGACTTCCGCTCCCATTGCTGTCACCATCAGCCTGAACTATGCCTGCGCCATGACAAAGGGGGCAGCGGATAAGAGCCACATCGTGGCCATCCGCACCATGGAGGATGAGTGCATCGGCGAGTACATCGAATTGACAAAGACCTTTGATACGGATGAAGGCGTGTATGCAAAGGTGTTGGAGATTTTGAAGTCCTTTAACGACCGTGTGGCAGAAGTGCCCGATATCATCGGCGGCATTTTCTACCGCATTGCGTTTCTGTATTCCAACATGGGCGCCCATTTGGTGTCCGAGGGCGTCACCGTGGTGGATGTGGACAACTCCATCCGTTACGGCAATAACATCAAGCGCCCGCCTCTGCGTATTGCAGATGAGGTGGGACTTGACCGTGTGCTGGAGATCCTGACCGCATTGTACCGCGAGACCGGACGACCCGCTTATCGACCCAGTCCCCTCATCAAGCAGCTGGTGAATGCCGGCCGTCTGGGTAAGAAGAGCGGCCAGGGCTTCTATCAGTACGACTAAGGAGGTGCAAGATAATGGAATTCAAGAAAATTGGTATTATCGGCACCGGCCTGATGGGCGGCGGCATTGCTCAGGTCTGCGCACAGGTAGGATATGAGACGGTCAGCTATGATGTGAATGAGGCGGCCTTTGAGCGCACACAGGGCATCATTCAAACCAGCATGGACAAGATGGTGGCCCGCGGAAAGTTCACCCCTGAATATGTGACCGAAGTACTGGCTCGCATGAGTTATACCACGGATATTGCCAATCTCTCCGACTGCGACATCGTGGTGGAAGCGGTCTTTGAAAATCTGGAGATCAAACTGAATGTTTTGAAGCAGGTGGAGGAAGTGGTCGGCGAGAAGTGCCTGATTTGCTCCAACACGTCTGCATTGTCCATTACGACCCTTGGTACTGCCCTGCAACATCCGGAACGCTTTATGGGCACGCATTTCTTCTCGCCGGTGCCTGTGATGAAACTGGTGGAGCTGGTTCCCGGACTGGAGACATCTGAAGAGACGTATGCTGCTGTTGCGCATTGGGCGGAAAGCATCAAGAAGGTCTCCATTAAGGCTCCTGATACCTGCGGCTTCATCTCCAACCGCCTGATGCCCCTGCCTCAGAACGAGGGTGCGGAACTGCTGGCGCTGGGCGTAGATCCCTATGACATTGACGCCTGCTGGATGCTGTTCAATCAGGCTCCTGTTGGCACACTGTCCATCGTGGATACGGGTGGTGCCCATACCACGGTCGGATGCCTGACCTCCATCTACGAAGGCATGGAGGATGACAGGTATCGTCCCCATCATTACCTGAAACAGCTGGTGGCTGCCGGTCGTCTGGGCGTGAAAACCGGTCAGGGGATCTTTAAGTGGAATTAATATTTCGATTCTAATGCGATAAACGAGTGTGTGAGACGTCGCGCTCGCACACTCGTTTGATTATGTTGTTCATATTTTTTAGATTACAAGGAGGCAGATTATGAACTATCTGCAGTGGTTAACAAAAGAAACTCCTACCAAGTTCTGGCACGACTCCGCCATCCCCAGCGAAATTGACGCCGCCATCGAAAACGGTGCTCTGGGCATTACGACCAACCCCGTTCTGACCTACAAGACCCTGCAGGCTGTGCCCGAATTCTGGCAGCCCCAGGTGGACCAGATCCCCAAGGAACTGACCCAGGCCGAACATGCTGAGGCTCTGCTGAAGATGGTTGCCGTCTACGCTGCCAACAAGTTCTGCAAGGTGTTTGAGGAAACCAACGGCGAGCACGGCTATGCGCTGGGCCAGCTGGATCCCTCCATCTGTATGGACAGCGAGAAGATGATCGCACAGGGCCTGCGCTATGCATCCTGGGCCGAGAACATCTCCGTGAAGACCCCCTCCATCATGTCCGCTCTGCCTCTGGTGGAAGAGCTGGCATCCCGCGGCATCGCCGTCTGCACCACCCTGAACTTCTCCGTGTCTCAGGCCATGGCAGTTGGTGAGGCCTATATGCGCGGCCGCGCCAAGGCCATCGCTGCCGGCATCCAGCCCAAGCCCATTTTCGTGGTACAGCAGGGCGGCCGTCTGGACGAGTACCTGCTGGAGGTCAACACCGATAACCGTCTGGGCGTGGACCCCGAAGCCATCAAGAATGCCGGTAATGCCATCTGCAAGAAGGTTTACAAGCTGTTCAAGGAGCGTGGCATCCCCGCTGTGGTCATGCCCGCAGGCCTGCGCGGCGTACATCACCTGACCTCCATGGCCGGTGCCGACATGACCTTCTCTCTGCAGGCCCGTGTCCAGCAGATGACCATCGATGCAGATCCCGAGCGCGTGCTGCACATCGATGATGAGATTCCTGCAAGTGTCATCAAGGAACTCTACAAGATTCCTGAGTTTGTCCGTGCATACGAGGAAGGTGCCCTGAAGCCCGAGGAGTTCATCAACTTCGGCGTGACCCAGAAGACCATGTCCCAGTTCCTGTGGACCGGCTGGGTGCCTCTGGAAAATTATCAGAAGGCTCCCATGGGCGTCCGTTGGTTCTGATCCAAATGGGAGGAGTTAAAATGAAAGGTCTTGTAAAATTTGAAAAAGGACAAGCCGGTTTGGAAATACGAGAAGTGCCTGAACCTACTCCCCGTGAAGGTGAACTGAAAGTTAAAGTTTTGGCTGCTGGTATCTGTGGCAGTGATATCCATGCCTACCATGATGCCCGGCATCTGGAAATGCCCGTCATTTTAGGCCATGAATTCGTGGGTCAGGTCGCTGAGGTCTGCGGTGATGTGGGCGATTTCAAGGTGGGCGACTGGGTCACCACGTTGCCTGCCTGCTACGGTTGCGGTGAATGCGAATACTGCAAGGATGGCCGTGTGACTCTGTGTCCCCAGCGTCGCTCTATTGGTTCCTATGACGATGGTGCCATGGCAGATTATGTTATTGTTCCTGCAAAGTACAGCTTCAAGCTGCCGGAGTCTGCAAAGACCTTGCAGGATAAGAAGATCTACGCTCTGGCAGAGCCCTTCTGCTGTATCGTACGCGGTGTGTATGAACGTATTGATGTGAAGCCGGGTGACGTTGCTGTGGTCAGCGGCCCCGGTCCCATGGGCATGATGACTGCCCAGCTGCTGAAATCCCGCGGTGCCTATGTCATCGTATCCGGTCTGCCTATGGATCAGGAGAAGCTGGATCTGGTGAAGAGCATGGGTGCGGATGAAACGGTTACCAGCTTTGAGGAACTGCAGGAGGCTGTCTATCGGAAGAACCCTTACGGCGCACATATCACCTGCGACTGCGTGGGCATCCCCGTGTCTTTAGATAATTGCATTAAAATCATTGCCCCCAACGGCGTACATTTGGAGATTGCCTGCTGGTCTGGTCCCGTTCAGGCAGATTTGAACGCTCTGTTCCTGAAGGAAGCTAACTATGTGACCACCAACTCTACGGCGGTATCCTCCTGGGAGATCGGCATGAAGCTGATGGCTGAGGGTAAGGTGGACCTGAAGCCTTTGATGAATATGGAAGTGCCTCTGAGTGAGTGGAAGGAAGGCTTTGAGGCGGCGATCAGCAAGCGGAAGTTCAAGGTGGTTTTACTTCCAGACAACACGTTCGATCAGGAATAACAGCTGCAGAAAGGACAGATATCATGAAGGTTATCGAAAGAAGTAGTGTGCCTGAGCAGTTGCTGCCCGGCCGCTTCATGCAGAAAATCGTTGGTAAAACTACGGATGGTTATCAGTCTGACAGCCAGATTTTAAACATCGGCTATTGCAGATATTGTGCAGAAGCTGGCCCCATGGAGCCCCATATGCACGCGGAAGAAACAGTACAGGTGCTCAGCTCCGACCGGGCATGGGTGCGGTTCGGTCCTGCTAAAGATGATTTGCCCAACAAAGTTATGTTGGAAAAGGACATGACTCTACATATTCCTGAAGCTGAGTGGCATGTCTTCGAATATGAAGAGGGCGGCTCTCTGGAGATTCTGTTCATTTACGGCAGCAAAATTGCACTGTAAAATTCACCTCTATGGAAAAAGGAGCGTTTATGAAAACCATCAGTGAATATGTCAGAAGACTGGAAGAGCACAAGGGACCGGTCAATCCGGAATATTACGGCGTCTACGAGCGGTCTGTTTATAAAAAGGAAAAGTATACCGTATTTATGACCCGTTTACAGGATGGCAGTGACCGGCTGTGTGCATTTGGCGCACATCCTTTCAATGGCATTGAACGGGATGGCTACACAGAATGTGAATTGACACATGAAAACGCAACCATTCTCAAGCGGGAATTCCTTTTCTGTGCTCCGAAGCCGGTGCTGTCCACCTGTAAATGCACGTTTGGCGTAGGTGACCGTCTGGGCCGTGCTACACCGGGACATTTGCGGGTGTTTGAAAAGTATGACGCAACACCTGTGCTGGCACAGCAGTCTATGCGTGAATTAACTCTGACTGGCCGCACCTATCAATCCGTGATGGATGACGTGGCATTTTTTGTGTTCCGTGAGGGCTATGAGGGCGGCTATGGCGCCGATGGTGACCATCTGAAGAATATTGATGACATTGGCAATGCTTTGGAAGATGGCTGCACGATGATCACGCTGGATCTTAGTGAGCATATCCACAAGTTGGGTACGGATCATGTTCCTGCGGCTGACCAGAATGTGAAGGATCGGTATCTGGGCAAAGAGTTTACACTGGCTGATGGAACTGTGCTGACTTTTAGTGAGGAAGAGCTGGACACCATTGCAGCTATTTACAGTGAAGCGATGGACTTTACCCAGCGAGTATATGAGACCTATTTTGCGGCAGGGAAATACAGCGCGGATCTGGAAGTCTCTATTGATGAGACAGATGTTTCCACCACCCCGCTGCAGCACTTCTTCGTGGCCAATGAGCTGACGGAGCGTGGTGTAAAGTTTGCCACCATCGCACCCAGATTCTCCGGCGAGTTCCAGAAAGGCATCGATTACATCGGCGATTTGGATGTTTTCACAGCAGAACTGAAAGTACATCAGGCGATTGCAGAAACCTTTGGGTACAAGCTGTCCGTCCATTCCGGCAGCGACAAATTCTCTGTGTTTCCCGTCATTGGCGAGATCACCAAGGGACATTTCCATATCAAGACCTCCGGCACCAACTGGCTGGAAGCAATGCGTCTTGTTGCCATGGAAGACCCAAAGTTGTATCGCAACATTCATAAATATGCACTGACTGTGTTCGCACAGGCGAAGGCGTATTATCATGTGTCCGGAAATCCGGCGGCTGTACCTGATGTAGATACCCTTCGGGATGACCAGCTGCCCATGCTGTTCGATATGACTGACAGCCGCCAGCTGATTCATATTACTTATGGCTTTATTCTGAACCACCCCATTTTTGGCCCTGCGCTTAAGGCGTTGTGGACAAAGGAACATCAGTGGTATGAGGCTTTGCTGAAAGAGCTGCTGATGAAGCACATGGAGTGCCTGAAAATTCCCTTCGTTTCCTATATGTAACCATCTTCTTTATCTTTATTTCTCCTAAAAAGCAGAGAGGCCGGAGCATTTTGCTCCGGCCTCTCTGCACAGTCTGTCGAGAAACCCGGTTGCGCATCAAGCAGCAACCGGGAATT
>JAFYQM010000090.1 GCA_017547085.1 Oscillibacter sp. | reverse complement strand
GCGGAGGAGGGCCACTACTGGAAGGAAATGGCCCCCGAGCAGAAGTGTTTGGATCCTCTGCACCGGGAGATGGAGTACCAGCTGCTCAACCAGATCGCCCGTGTGGAACTGATTGGTGACGACCGCGTTGTGCCGGATTTCTATGAGATCAAGTACGGCGTGTACGACAAGATTGTGGGCCTGGGCCAGCAGGAAACCCAGGGTGATACCCGTGCCAGCGACGGCACCGCAGGCTACCACATCATCCCTCAGATCGAGATCATCGAGGAAGATTTTGATAAGGTTAAGCCCACCCACTTCTTCTTCCCGGAATCCGTGGCGGAGAAGGCCAAGCGCATCGAGGCCATCATTGGCGATATCCTGCCTGTCCGCCTGGTCAACGCCAGCAACAACTGGGGCCCGTCTCCCCTGCGCACCATCATCGGCATCATGGGCATGGAGAACGCCTATATCTCCATGGCCACCGAGCCCGAAGAGTTCCTGCGCCTGATGGACTTCATCACCGAGGACGCCATCCGCCTCTACCGTTGGGAGGAGGAGAATGGTCACATGTTCCTCAACAATGGCAACACCCTCATCGGCAGCGGCAACTGGTGCTTCACCCATGAGCTGCCCCAGCCGGACTTTGCCGGCAAGGTGCGCAGCGTGGACACCTGGATCCACATGAACGCCGAGGAAGCCTGTGACATCAGCCCCGCCATGTTCAAGGAGCTGATCCTGCCCTTCCAGAAGCGTATCGCCAAGGAATTCGGTCTCATTTACTATGGCTGCTGCGAGCCCACCAGCAAGTTCTGGGACGGCGGCATCGAGACCATCGAGAACGTCCGAAAGGTATCGATCTCTCCCTGGTGCGATGAGAAATTCATGGGTGAACGCCTGGCGGGCAAGAAGATCATCTACTCCCGCAAGCCCAAGGATTACAAGTTTATCGGCTCCCAGAAGGAGCTGGACGAGGACGCCTTCCGCCAGAACATCCGCGAGACCATTGCTGCCACCAAGGGATGCAAGGTGGAGTACATCTTCCGCGATGTGATGACCATCCACGGCAACGGCGAAAAGATCAAGCGTGCGGTGGAAATCGTCCGCGAGGAAGCTGGTTCCTACTAATATAATGAAAAGGACCGGGGGAAAGATCCCTCGGTCCTCTTTTTATGCCTTTGTGAACTGGGCGACGCACTCCACGCCGCTGGTCCAGCAGAACATGTCCACCGGCTGCACCTTGTCCAGCTGATAGCCCTGCGCGCACCGGAGGGCTGCATCGCGGGCCTGGGTGGCCACATTGCAGCTGACGTACACCACGCGCCGCGGGCCTGCCTTGGCGATGGCGTCGATGACGGCGGGCTCCACGCCTTTGCGGGGCGGATCGATGACGATCACATCGGGGCGCAGGCCTTCATCTACCAGGGCGGGCAGGACTTCCTCAGCCGCGCCGCAGCGGAAGGCTGCATTGGTGATGTGGTTGCGGGCTGCGTTTTCCTTGGCGTTGTCGATGGCCTGGGGCACGATCTCAATACCCAGGACTTCCTTGCAGTGACGGGCCATCATCAGGCTGATGGTACCCGCGCCGCAGTACACGTCGCACAGGCGATCGTCGGGCTGCAGCTCGGCGAAGTCCAGCGCGGTCTGGTAGAGCACCTCCGTCTGCATGGGGTTCACCTGGAAGAACGCCGCTGGGCTCAGGTCGAATTCCAGTCCGCACAGCACGTCCTTCAGGGTGCCCTCGCCATGCAGGGTGCGGAACTTGCGGCCCAGGATGACATTGGTCTTGTCGCGGTTTTCGTTCAGCACCAGGCCGATCACGCCCAGAGGCTGCAGCGCCTGCCACAGGTCCTCTGCCTTGGGGATGGAGGTTCCGTTCACTGCCAGGGTCACCAGCGCCTTGTGTTCGCGGTTGACGCGGGTCACGATGTGGCGCATCAGGCCGGTATGAGTGGCCTCGTCGTATGGCGCGACGCGGTTCTGTTTCATCCAGCGCAGCACCGCGCTGCAGATGTCGTCCGCCGGAGGCATGGCGTTGCGGCAGCGGTCAATGCGGATGATGTCGTGGCTGCGGGGCGCGAAGAAGCCCACGCAGGGCTCGTCCACCGTGCCGCCCACAGGCAAAGCGGTCTTGTTGCGGTAGGCAGAGGGATTGGCCATCCCCAGAACCGGCGGCACGGCCACGTCCAGCTTACCGATACGCTGGAAGCAGTCCGCCACCTGTTGGCGCTTGGCATCCAGGGTGGCTTCATAACGCATGTGCCGGCAGGAGCAGCCGCCGCAGCGGGGGTACACAGGGCAGTCGGGCTCGCGGCGGATTTCGGCAGGCTTCACAGGCGTGCCCTCCAGCTTGCCGAAGGCGTAGCGCTTGGCATCCTTAACGATGCGCACGGGGGCCGTCTCGCCGGGGAGCATGCCCGGGACGAACACCGCCATGCCATCTGCGCGGCATACGCCCTCCATATCTGCGCCGAGGGTTTCACAGGTCAGGGTCAGAATATCGTTCTTGCGCATGGTGAGCGCCTCCAAATCGTGGTGATGGTTTATTGTAGCACGGCGGACGGTGACTTGGCAAGCGCGACTTGCAACGGATGTCCAGATAACGCCTATATATAGTAGAAGGGATTTTTCAAAACTCGTTTCGTGGATGATATTTGACCAGAATATCCATTCGCTAATAGCGGAGAAAACGGCATGAAATGCTGGTAATGTTCGCAACATGCTGAACGATTGATAGGTACTAACGGAAAGTACGTTCGGAAAACATAAAAACATGCAAAAAAGTCAAAAAACTTCAAAAAAAGGTGTTGACTTTCTTATGGGATGATGATAATATATGCAAGCTGACTCGCGCGGCCACCGGCCGCAGGGTAAGCACTGAACCTTGAAAACGATACAGACATTAGAAACGCAAAATTATGACAGTAATTCCGAATGAGTTGATACTTGGCCGGGAAACCGGTTAAGATATAAACAGGATTAAATGAAAGAGTTTGATCCTGGCTCAGGACGAACGCTGGCGGCGTGCTTAACACATGCAAGTCGAGCGGGGACGGAGGCTTCGGCCGAAGTTCTAGCGGCGGACGGGTGAGTAACGCGTGAGCAACCTTTCTCTCAGTGGGGAATAACACAGGGAAACTTGTACTAATACCGCATGAGACCACAGAGTCGCATGGCTTAGGGGTCAAAGATTAATTGCTGAGAGGTGGGCTCGCGTCTGATTAGGTAGTTGGTGAGG
>JAFYQM010000089.1 GCA_017547085.1 Oscillibacter sp. | reverse complement strand
GTACGGGACTTGGCGGCGGCCATGACGAGCGCGAGCAGACCCTGAACCAGCTGCTGGTGGAAATGGACGGTTTCGCCGCCAACGAAGGCGTTGTGGTGCTGGCCGCCACCAACCGCGCGGACGTACTGGACCCCGCGCTGCTGCGCCCGGGCCGGTTTGACCGCCAGATCTACGTGGGCCATCCGGACATCCGCGGCCGCGAGGAGATCCTGAAAGTCCACGTCAGACAAAAACCGCTGGCAGAGGATGTGGATCTGAAGAAGCTGGCGCAGGGCACCGCCGGATTTACCGGCGCCGATCTGGAGAATCTGATCAACGAGGCGGCGCTGCTGGCCGCCCGTAAGGACCAGAAGTTCATCACCATGTCCGACCTGAAAGAGGCGGAGATCAAGGTGATCGCCGGTCCCGAGAAGAAGAGCCGCGTCATCCCCCAGCATGAGCGGGAGCTGACGGCATGGCACGAAGCGGGCCACGCCGTGGTGATGCACGCCCTGCCGGGACAGGATCCCGTCAGCCAGATCACCATTGTCCCCCGCGGTATGGCAGGCGGCATGACCATCTCCCTGCCGGAGGAGGACCGCTCCTACCTCTCCAAACGGTATATGGAGGACCAGATCGTGGCGCTGCTGGGCGGTCGCGTGGCGGAGCAGCTGTGTCTGGGTGACATTTCTACCGGCGCCAGCAACGACATCCAGCGGGCGACTGCCATTGCCCGCAAGATGGTGGCGGCTTACGGCATGAGCGAGAATATTGGCACCGTGGCCTTTGATTCCGGCAGCGATGAGGTGTTCATCGGCAGGACCATGGGCCAGAGCCGGGGCTATTCCGAGGCGGTGGCCGCGCAGATCGACGAGGAGATCCGTGCCGTTGTCAATGGCGCTTACGCCCGCTGCGAGGCGATTTTGAAAGAGCGCCGGACGCAGCTGGACGCGGTGGCCCGCTATCTGCTGGAGCATGAAACCATGGAACGGGAGGCATTTCTCGCTGTGGTGGACGCAAAAGACGAGGAAAATTACTGAAAGCAGGGGGATTTCCCCCTGCTTTTTTTAAAAGTATTACGAAAATCCTGTGAGAAAATACAGGCCCACAGGAAAGATTATAAACCACGGTGTCTGCACAACAAGGACAGATGTTGCTGCAACACAAGACACATAGCGGGGAATGTCCGCCTTTCGAGGACAAAAAAGACGATTCGCAGCGTGAAAAAAGCTGTGGTACACAGCAAAAGCGACGCGTTTTCGTAAAAACTTCTTATTGCAAATGAGAGGAAAAAAACGTAAAATATACATTTACAAGGAACAATTGTTGTCCACTGATGGAATCTGGATTGTTCCGCATCAAACAGGAGGATGAAAAGAATGAAAAAAATGTTCGCACTGATGCTGGCTCTGGTTATGGTTCTGAGCCTGGCTGCCTGTGGCGGCGATAAGGCCGAGTCCGGCACCGCCGGCAACAAGGTCGTTAAGATCGGCGTGTATGAGCCCCAGACCGGCGACAACGGCGCCGGCGGCAAGCAGGAGATCCTGGGCATGCAGTATGCCAACTATGTCCAGCCCACCGTCGAGATCGGCGGCGAGACCTATGATGTCCAGCTGGAGATCGTGGACAACCGCACCACTCCCGAAAACGGCAAGTCTGCCGCAGCCGAGTTGGTGAACCGTAAGGTGTCTGTGGTTCTGGGCTCCTATGGCTCCGGCGTTTCCATTGCCGGCGGCGCTGTGTTCCAGGAGGCCGGCATCCCCGCCATCGGCGTCACCTGCACCAACCCCCAGGTCACTGCTGACTGCGATGTCTATTACCGCATCTGCTTCCTGGATCCCTTCCAGGGCACCGTTCTGGCCAATTATGCCTACAACGAGCTGGGTGTTGACACCGCTTACACGCTGGCCATGCTGGGCTCCGACTACGATCAGGGTCTGGTCCACTACTTCACCGAGGCCTTTAAGGCTCTGGGCGGTACCGTCATCAATCAGGACTTCCCGGAAGGCAACTCCAACTTCGTTTCCTACATCAACAACGCCAAGGCTGACGGCGCAGGCGTTATCTTCGCTCCCGTCTCTACCAACTATGCTCAGCTGATCATTGAGGCGGCCAACGCTCAGGGCTATGACGGCTCTCTGCTGGGCTCCGATACCTGGGACAACAACATGGTTCTGGAATCTGCTCAGGGCAAGAACGTCAAGGTCGATATTACCACTTTCTATCAGGAGAGCGGCTCTGAGTTCGATACCGGTATCAAGGAGTGGATCAACTCCAACGCTGATGCCAAGACCAATAACGGCGGTAACGACATGGTTTCCGCTGTGACTGCCATGGGCTATGACGCTTACTTCACCGCTCTGGAGGCCATCAAGGCCGCCGGCAGCACCGATGCAAAGGCTGTTCTCGAGGCTCTGCCCGGCGTCTCCTACGAGGGCGTCTGCGGTCTGATCGAGTTCGATGAGATCGGTGATGCCAAGCGCGATGCCGCTTACATCAAGGCTGCCAACACCAGCAGCAATAACTGGGACTTTGTGAAGGTTCAGGGTGTCGGCTGATCCGCATTTCTCGGATGAGACGAAACTTTCTTTAAAGTATAGAAAAAGGGGATGGCGGCGCTGCCGCTGCCATCCCCTTTTTTCGCCGTTTCCTGGGTCGCCTCGAAAGAGCAGTTTTGAGGTGTTTTTTCGAGACGGCCCATTTTACCCTGTCAAATAAGTTCTATGTTGTTGTGCAGAAAACTGTGATTCGCAGAAAGCATAGAGCCAGATAAAGATCCTTTTGCGCCCTTTCCTGCAGAAATAGACAAGAAAAACCACAGGAGGTTTTCCCCATGCAAGAAATGTTTCCGTATCTGTTGAACGGCATTTCCGTGGGTGGTCAGTACGCGTTGATTGCCATCGGCTACACGCTGGTGTACGGTATTCTGCGCCTGATCAACTTTGCCCACGGCGATGTGTTCATGGTGGCCGGTCTGGTCATGGTCTATGCCACCAGCTCCATGCCGTTCTACCTTGCCCTGCCGCTGGTGCTGGCAGCAACTGTGCTCCTGGGCTTCACCATCGAACGCGTGGCCTATAAGCCCCTGCGTACTGCACCCCGTATGTCCGTTATGATTTCCGCCATCGGCGTCAGCTATCTGATTCAGAATCTGGCGTTCTATCTCACCGGCGGTGTGCCCCAGCCTGTCACCAATCCCATTCCCTGGATCTCTGAGAATGTGAAACTGCTGGGTGCATCCACCAAGCGGGTTACCCTGCTGACCCCCGTGCTGACCATTCTGTTGGTGGTGGCACTGGTGTATCTCATCAACAACACCAAGATCGGTATGGCCATGCGCGCGGCTGCCAAGGATTTTGAGACCGCGCAGCTGATGGGCATCAAGATCAACCGCGTGATCTCCATGACCTTTATCATCGGCTCCTTCCTGGCGGCAGTGGGTTCCATGCTGTACTTCACCAACTATCCTTCGGTGGCCATTACCTCCGGTGGTATGCCCGGCCTGAAGGCCTTTGTGGCGGCGGTGTTTGGCGGCATCGGCTCCATTCCCGGCGCCGTGGTGGGTGCGTTCGTCATCGGGTTGTGCGAGGAGATTATCAAGGGCCTCGGATACACCACGTTCTCCGATGCATTCACCTTTGCCCTGCTGATCGTGGTTCTGTGTGTCAAGCCCACCGGATTGTTCGGTGAGAAGGTCACCGACAAGGTGTAAGGAGGGTGCGACATGAACAAGAATAAGCAGAAAACGATTTTTACCGCTGTGGTGCTGGCAGTCCTGCTGGCTGCCTGCGTGGTGCTGGACATGATTCTGCCCAGCTATCATATTGCCATTACGGTCATTAAGAAAGCCACCGTCTATTCTCTGGTGGCAGTTTCCATGAACCTGCTCAACGGCTTTACCGGCCTGTTCTCCCTCGGCCAGGCGGGCTTCATGCTGCTGGGCGCCTATACCTATGCTGTGCTGACCATTCCCATGGCCAAGAAGCCCGGCGTTTATCAGTATTTTGACGGCGGTGCCATCCCCTTCTCCGTGCCGGAGGTGTTTTCCGGTGTGCTGGGCGAGACCGTCGGTACCCTGCTGGGTATGCTGTTCTGTCTGCTGCTGGGCGGCCTGCTGGCGGCGCTGGTGGCTTATCTGATTGGTTTGCCGGTCCTGCGTTTGAAGAGTGACTATCTGGCCATTGCCACGCTGGGCTTTGCGGAGATCCTCCGCGCTTTCTTCCAGTGGAATGCACTGGGCCCCATCACCAATGGTTCCAACCTGCTCAAGAGTTATCCGGTCTTTTCCAAGGCTACGCCCTATGTGGTGCTGGTCGGCTTGATGATCGCAGTGATTTTGCTGCTGATCACCTCTACTTACGGCCGCGCTTTCCGTGCCATCCGCGATGACGAGGTGGCTGCCGAGGCCATGGGCATCAATCTGGCCAAGCATAAGCGCATGGCGTTTATCATCAGCTCCTTCTTCGCCGGCATCGGCGGCGGCATGATGGCCATGTACATGGAAACCGTGGCAGCTGCTCCTTTCAAGAGCGCCCTGACTTACGAGATTTTGCTAATCGTGGTCATCGGCGGCATCGGTTCCATTACCGGCTCCGTCCTCGCCAGCTTCCTGTATATCTTCTTCTCCGAGTGGCTGCTGCGCGGCCTGGACTCCGGCACCTTCCTCGGCATTACTGCCCCCGGCATCTTCAAGAACGGCTTCCGTATGGCGGTGTTCTCCATCATCATCATGGTGATCGTGCTGTTCTTCCGCAAGGGTATCATGGGCGACAAGGAACTGCCTGACCTGATCGATAAGCGCTCCAGAAAGCGCAAGAAGGAGGCTGCCGAATGAGCAAGAATGTTCTGAAAGTAGAAAATGCCACCATGCAGTTCGGCGGTGTGGTGGCCGTGAATAACCTGAATATGGAGATCAACGAGGGCGAGATCGTTGCGCTGATCGGCCCCAACGGCGCGGGTAAGACCACTGCGTTCAACGTGATCACCGGCGTGTATCAGCCCACCAACGGCGCGGTCTGGTTCAACGGCGAAAAGATCGTGGAAAACCATCCTCAGGGCAAGATGAAAAAGCTGTATAAGGGCGAGCATGCCGGAGATTATACCAATGTGCTGGCTCCCACACCCGATAAGATCACCGCGCTGGGCATGGCCCGTACGTTCCAGAACATCCGTCTGTGGAAGTCCCAGACCGTGTTCAATAACGTTTTGATTGCCAAGCATTGCCGCACCACCAGCAACGTCTTTTCCGCCACCTTCCGCCTGAACAAGAAGGAAGAGGCAAAGCAGCGGGAAGAGGTGCTGGAGCTGCTGAAGATTGTGGGTCTGGACGATGTGAAGGACGAACTGGCAACGTCCCTGCCTTACGGCAAGCAGCGCCGTCTGGAGATCGCCCGCGCACTGGCGGCCGAGCCGACCCTGCTGCTGCTGGATGAGCCGGCAGCCGGTATGAACCCGCAGGAGACGGAGGAACTGACCGCATTCATCGGCGAATTGCGTGAGAAGTTCCATGTGACCATCCTGCTCATTGAGCACCACATGAATCTGGTCATGGACATCTCTGACCGCATTTATGTGCTGGACTTCGGCAAGCTGATCGCTCAGGGCACGCCCGCCGAGATCCAGAACAATCAGCGCGTCATCGACGCATATTTGGGGGTGGCCGAAGATGCTTAAAATTGAAAATCTGCAGGTCAACTACGGCGGTATTCAGGCCCTCCGCGGCATTTCCCTGGAAGTGCCCGACGGCAAGATCGTCACCCTGATCGGCGCCAACGGTGCTGGTAAGTCCACCACGCTGCGCACCATCACCGGCCTTGTCAAGGCTGCCTCCGGCTCTATCAAGTGGAACGGCGAGGAACTGCTGGGCAAGTCCATTGATAAGATCGTCACCGCCGGTATTGCCCTGAGCCCCGAGGGCCGCCGCGTGTTCCCCGATATGACCGTTCTGGAGAACCTGAAGATCGGCGCGTACCTGCGCAAGGACAAGGCGGAGATCGAAAAGGATATCCAGTGGGTCTACAGCCTGTTCCCCCGTCTGGAAGAGCGCAGCTGGCAGCTGGCCGGTACGCTGTCCGGCGGCGAGCAGCAGATGCTGGCCGTGGGCCGTGCATTGATGTCCCGTCCCCAGCTGATGATGCTGGATGAGCCTTCTCTGGGTCTGGCTCCGCTGGTGGTGCAGGACATCTTCAAGATCATTCAGGAGATCAACCGGCAGGGCGTGACCGTGCTGCTGATCGAGCAGAACGCCAACATGGCTCTGAAGATCGCCGATCTGTCCTATGTGCTGGAGACTGGCAACATCACCATGAGCGGCACCGGCGCAGAACTGCTGGCAGACGAGCGTGTGAAAGAAGCCTACCTCGGTAAAAACAGCTGAAAAACAACCCGTGAAAAGAGGAAGACGAAAGTCTTCCTCTTTTCAGCCTGTCGAAAAAGTCTGCTAAATGCAGACTTTTTCGTATTTATGGAGTAAAATGGAATAGGGTGATGAAAATGCTGGAACGCGGAAAGATGGATCGAGACGCGATAGAAATCGTAGGAATAGATAGTCTGGT
>JAFYQM010000088.1 GCA_017547085.1 Oscillibacter sp. | reverse complement strand
TTGGAACTATTTCTTGGTTTTTTGAAAGTCGGATGTTTTGCATTTGGTGGAGCTTACGGCGCAATTCCTCTGATTCGTGATGTGGTGCTTTCATATGGTTGGCTCAGTGATGAAACATTGACCTATATGATTGCTGTCAGCGAAAGTACACCGGGACCGATCATGGTGAATCTGGCAACCTATGTGGGAAGCAGTCAGGCAGGAATGCTTGGTGCAATCGTGGCAACTCTGGCGGTTGTACTTCCGTCATTCATCATTATCCTGTTGGTAACTGCTTTACTGAAAATTGCTTTGAAGAATAAATATGTTCAAGCGGTTCTGCGTGGCTTGAAGCCCTGCGTTATTGGCATTGTACTTGCAACCGGCATTTATATGGTACTGAGAAATTGTTTTGGTACAATCTCTGCAATCCAAGTAAATATGCAGGCAATCATTATTACTGCACTTTTGGTTGCTTCAATGTTTTGCTATAAGCACTTCGCCAATAAAAAGCTTTCACCAATCTTGTTGATTGTCATTTCGGCAGTAGCGGGTATGGTGGTGTATGGAATATGAAGAGTAAGCTACCTAAACGATTCAGCCGATATCTTGATTTTTCGGTCGATTTTGCGTATAATATTTACATCAAGGTAACAGCCACCCGGAACAATTATCTTGTGTGATTTTTGACCGTTTATCACCACTGATAAGATTTTGATAAGCATCCATAGTACAGCTATGATAATATGGGTAATCAAAATAATCAGAACAGCAGGCACAATATCTTCTAAACAAAATTGTTTAAGATGCAAGTCCCTGCAACGAGTGGGAATAATTTCAGAGATCAAAAAAGGCCTGTAATTACTGGTTTTTTTGAGGATTAAAGCCTTTCGCGGCAACGATTTGGCAACAAAACCTCATTTTTATATGGGTAAAGAGCTAACTGATTTCGATGAAGTCGGTTAGCTCTTTTTTCGTCCGAATCTAAAATATTATGAACTTGTGGGAACACAAAAAATGGAAATCGCTGAATTTCCGTGCAAAAAGACATCTGTTCCCGCGCATATGACTCCATACAACAACGCCGTACACAAGCCGAACAGCAATCCATTTTTTCGCGAAAAATCCCTCTTGTTCACTTTTTCTTGACTTTCTTAACGAAATCGTTATAATTGTAACTATATGCACGGTTAATCTGTTTCTATTAGAAACCTCACAGCGGATTTGTTTTCGGATACTTTCATGCTGCACCTGATCTGCTATCAGATGAATGCTTTCATGCCGTGTCGGAAACAACTGTCTGTACTTAAGTTTCACTACAGTAAACAGAGTATACGTAAACACAGAGTATTCTGTGCGGATTCTCTACGAGTTGCAGCAGCGATTAGGCTACTGTGACTTTTTGTTGTGTGCATACAGCAAAAAGTTTCGAACAGCAAAGAGATCTGAAGTATCCACATGCTTTACTGGCATATATGAAAGGAGTGTGAAACCTAGATCCACATGTTCTCGCCCCAACCGAGCACAAGTTGGGAAGTCAATAGGTTAGATCTAGCAACACATATAAAAAAGAAAGAGGATTATAGGATTATTATGAAGAAGATGCTCGCATTTACTCTGGCAGCTATTATGATGCTGTCTCTGGTCGCCTGCGGCGGCAACTCCAGCGTACAGACCGAAAAGCCCTCCGAGGAGCCCGAGGTTGAAGCCCCTGCCGAAACCCCCGTTGAGACTCCCGCTGCCGAGGCTGAGTACAAGCTGGGTATGGGTGTCATGCTGAACACCGATAGCTCTGCCACCGAAAAGGCTCAGGTTGATGCCACCATGGCCACTGTTGTTCTTGATGCCGATGGCAAGATTGTCCTCTGCCGCATCGACTGCGTCCAGAACAAGATGGATATTGTTGGCGGCACTGTTGATACCGCTAAGGAATTCCAGACCAAGATGGAACTGGGCGACGCCTATGGCATGGTTGCTTACGGCAACGCCATCGCCGAGTGGGATGCTCAGACCAAAGCTTTTGAAGAATATGTTGTTGGCATGACCGCCGCTGAAGTTGAGGCCATTGCCACCACCACCAACGATCACGGCTACACCGTCCCCGCCGACGAAGCTCTCTATGCCGGCTGCACCATGCAGATCTCCGAGTTCATGGCCGCTGTTGTCAAGGCCTGCAAGGACGACAAGGGGCAGACCTTCAAGACTGCCGATACCTTCACTCTGGGTGCCGCTGCTATCTCTGAGGCTTCCGAGTCCAGTGCTGCTGCCGCTGATGCCGATGGCGTCGTGAAGATGTACAGCGAGTATGGTGCTGCTGTCGTGGGCGCTGACGGCAAGATTCTGGCTTGCCTGAACGACGCCACCCAGCCCAAGATCAACATTAACACTGCCGGCGAGATCGTTTCCTCTGACTATAAGGGCACCAAGCGCGAATTGGGCGACGCCTACGGCATGGTCGCTTTCGGTAACGCTATCGCTGAGTGGGATGCCCAGTCCGCAGCATTTTCCGAGTATGCTGTCGGCATGACTGCCGCCGAAGTTATGGCCATCGAAACCACTGAGAACGACCACGGCTATCAGGTCCCCGCCGATGAGGCTCTGTACGCCGGCTGCACTATGCAGATCACCGGTATGATGGCTGTCATCGCTCGCGCTGCCGAATACGCTCGCTAAAATATTTGAACAGTATACAGGAGCAATGAAATTCGTACGACGAGGTCTCATTCTCTGCTGCCTTATGGGACTGTTGGCCGGTCTGACAGGCTGCTCCAAAGAGCCAGAGAAAATCGAACCTCAGGGGAAAGCCTACTTTTCCTATTTCGATACGGTCTCCTATGTATACAGTTACGCAGGAGATTCAGCGGAACGGTTTGAAAGCCGTTCCGCTGAAGTTGCTGATATCCTGAAAGAATATCACCAACTGTTCGATATTTACCATGAATATTCCGGCATCAACAACCTTTGTACCGTCAATCGTCTCGCCGGCGGAGACCCGATCAAGGTGGATGAAAGGCTGATTTCATTTTTGAAATACGCGCTGGATCTGCACGAAAAAACCAATGGAGAAATGAATATCCTACTGGGTCCCGTTCTCTCCATCTGGCACGATTACCGCACAGAAGGCTTGGATGATCCCACCTCTGCCCGTCTGCCAACACAGGCGGAGCTTTTTTCTGCGGCGCAGCATACAGACATCTCCCTGCTGGAGATCGATGAACAGAATTCCACGGTCAGACTTGCTGATCCGCAGGCTTCCATTGATGTGGGCGCCCTCGGCAAAGGCTACGCCACCGAAAAGGCCGCCCAACATCTGGCGACACAGGATGCCAACGGCTATGTACTGAATATTGGAGGCAATATCCGCATCATCGGGACCAAACCTGACGGCAGCGGCTGGGTTACCGGAGTCCGTGATCCCAAGAATCCCTCGGAAAGTTTTGCAGCCAATGTTCTTTTGAAGGATATTTCCTGTGTCACTTCCGGTTCCTATGAGCGTTTCTATACGGTAGCCGGTAAGCAATATCACCACATCATTGATAAAGACACATTGTGGCCGGCAGAGCAGTTTGCATCCCTAACGGTCTTTACCAAGGACAGCGGTCTCGCAGATGCCCTGTCCACCGCTCTGTTCTGCATGTCCTACGAAGACGGAACAAGTTTGACTGAAGAGATCCCGGGAGTAGATGTGCTCTGGGTTTTCCATGATGGCGAAATCCGATACACGCCCGGTCTCGCCGACAAATTTGTAGATTGATACAAACCATCAAAAATACCACACGAAGGAGGAAGACCCTGATGAATTTCAGGAAAAAGCTTTCAACGCTGAAAGTTCCCCATAACAAACACACAGCAGGGGTACATTCCATTTGCGTTGATCCCCCCAAGGAAGTCCTGCTTCCTATGACCATGCATGCCGGCGCTCCCGCCGTTCCTGTGGTGGCTGTGGGCGATTACGTCCGTGTGGGTCAGCTGGTCGCCCGCGATGAGGGTAGATTCTCCTGTCCCGTCCATGCAACCGTTTCCGGCACTGTCACCGCCATTGAGCCCTATCAGCAGGCCGACGGTACCAAAACCACCATCATTCGCATCGAAAGCGATGGCAAGATGGAGCGCGACCCCAACCTGAAAGCTCCCAAAGTCGAAACTCTGGACGAATTTCTGGACGCTGTGAAGAGCAGCGGCATTGTCGGTCTGGGCGGTGCCGCATTCCCCCTCTACGGCAAGCTGGATGCTCTGCGCCGCAACAAAATTGAAACCGTTCTGGTGAACGGTGCCGAGTGTGAACCTTACATCACCAGCGACCACCGCACCATGGTGGAGCACAGTGATCTGGTGGTCAAGGGCATCAATGTCCTGAAGAAGTACATGCCCGAGGCCAAGTTTGTTATCAGTATTGAAGCAAACAAGCCCGATGCCATCGAAGAGATGAAGCGCGTGTTTGCCGATGATCCCACTGTAGAAGTCCGTGAGCTGGAGACTGTCTATCCTCAGGGCGCTAAACAGGTCATTCTGTATAACGTGACCGGCAAGGTCGTCAAGGGCGGCCAGCGTCTGGCCTCTCTGGGCGTGATCATCATCAACGTGACCACCCTGTCCAAGCTGGCCCAGTTTATGGAGGACGGCACTCCCCTGATTGACCGCTGCGTCACCGTGGATGGCAGTGCCATTGCCGAGCCCAAGAACATTGTTGTTCCCGTGGGCACTCCTGCGAAGTACCTGATCGAGCAGGCCGGCGGTCTTTCCACTGAGCCGGGCAAGGTGCTCATCGGCGGTCCCATGCTGGGTCACGCCATCGGTTCTTTGGACGAGCCCATTCAGAAGGCCACCAACGCAATTCTGGCCTTCAACAAGAAGGACAGCAAATTGCTGGAACCCAGCGACTGTATCCATTGCGGACGCTGTGTTTCCGTCTGCCCCGTATTTCTGAATCCCACGGCATTCGACCGTGCCATGCGTCTGGAAAATGAGAATGAGCGGGCAGATACACTGGAGCGCGAAAGCCTCAACCAGTGCATTGAGTGCGCTTGCTGCTCTTATGTCTGTCCCGCTCACCGTCCCTTGATGGAGACCAACAAGCAGGCCAAGCGTTTTGTCCGCAAGCACTATGCGGCAAAGAAAGAAGGGGGTAAATAACGTGGAAAAGTTAACTG
Organism: Oscillibacter sp.; assembly: GCA_017547085.1. GTDB lineage: Bacteria > Bacillota > Clostridia > Oscillospirales > Oscillospiraceae > Oscillibacter. The sequence goes on along the minus strand of JAFYQM010000088.1, from coordinate 17,077 downwards.
TTTCTGCCGCGCCCCATATTCACAGCGGTGCCTCCACCAACCGCATCATGCTGGACGTCATCATCGCTTTGCTGCCTGTCAGCATTGCCTCTGTGGTGATTTTCGGCATGAAAGCACTGGTGATTATCGCAGCCTGCGTGATCACGGCCGTGGTTTCCGAATTCCTATTTGATAAAATTGTTGGCAAGAAGTGCACCATCGGCGATCTGAGCGCTGTTGTCACCGGCTTGCTGCTGGCTCTGAACCTGAGCACCGCAGTCCCCGTATGGCAGTGCGTGGTAGGCACGCTGTTCGCCATCGTGTGCGTGAAGTGCATCTTTGGCGGTCTGGGCCACAACTTTGCAAACCCTGCCATCACCGGCCGCGTGTTCATGCTGGTAGCCTTCTCTGAAGTTGCAGGCGGCGCCATGCCCACCATTGTGGAGCTGGAAGCTTCCGCAACGCCTCTGGAACAGCTGGCCAATGGCGGCGTTGTCCCCACTCTGGATAAGATGCTGCTGGGCATCCACGGCGGCGCTATTGGTGAGACCTGCATTGTGGCTCTCGTTCTGGGTTTTGTCTACATGGTCGTCCGCAAGGTGATCCGCTGGTATGTCCCCGTGGCTTTCATCGGTACCGTGTTTGTGTGCTATCTGGCAGCCACCGGCGGCGACGTGCTGTTCGCCTTCTACGAAATTCTGGCCGGCGGTCTGTTCATCGGTGCCATCTTCATGGCCACCGACTATGTGACCACCCCCATTACGGATCTGGGCAAGATCGTATTTGCTGTTTGCTGCGGTCTGATTACCTTTATCATCCGTTACTTCTGTGCATATCCCGAGGGTGTCTCCTTCTCCATTCTGATTATGAACATCCTCTCTCCCTACATCGAGAAGTGGACTGCAAATACGCCGTTGGGAGGTTCTAAATTATGAAAAAGAATGAATTCTCCAAATCCGCGGTGATTCTGGTCGTCCTGTTTGCAATCTTTTCCGCATTGATGATCGGTGTGAACGGATTCACTGCTCCCATCATCGAAAGCAACAGCGCTGCTCAGGAATATGCTCCTCTGCTGAGCGTTATGCCCGAAGCGCAAAACTTCGAGCCTCTCTACCTCGCTGCTGACAGTACCTCCTCCACGCTGATGGATGTACCTGATACAGTGCAGGGTATTTACCGCGAAACCTCTGGTCTGGGCTATGTTCTGCGCATGTCCACCACCAAGGGTTATACCGGCGACCCCATCGAATTAACCATGGCCGTGGATGCCGAGGGAAAGATCTCCGGCATCGAGCTGAACGCCTATCCCGAAACCAAGGACTTCGGCGCTGACTATCCCGGCACCTATCTGGGACAGGATTCTACTTTGGCTGACGTCAGTCTGGTTGCTGGTTGCACCTACTCCTCTGTTGCATTCAAAAATGCCGTTGCCGACGCCTTCGCCGTGCTGGTTGCCAACAACCTCAGCGCAGAAGGTGTTAAGGATGCCAGCCAGATCCTGATGGAACTGCTGCCCACCGTGTACTCTGGCATCGCCAATAAGAGCGGCGTTCTGCAGTATGAGGAAGTGGTTTTCCAGGGCACCTACGCACAGACTTCCATGAAGGCCCTGAACGGTTCCGGCTTTGCCTATATCATGCAGGACGGCAGCAACGCTGCTTTGGTAATCTGCAATGCCAAGGGCAACTGCCGTGTCTTTGATGCGGAAGGCAACGACGTCACTGATGACGGCACCTATGCCGCCATGAAAGACGAGGCTATGGCACATACCGCTGCCAACATTGTTTCCAATACCGACGCTGATATGAAACGCTTCCAGGCCATGATGGCTGACGCTACCGAAATCGTCCCCGTCACCCTGGAGAATGTGTTCAGCACCGTCAGTGAGGCATTCCGCATCACTGTGGGCGAAGAGATCTACTTCGGTATCTCCGCCAGAAGCTACGGTTACAGCAACATGCCTATGACTGTTTACATTGTGGTTGACAATACCGGCGCGATCGTTTCCATGACGGCAGATGAACTGATCCTGTTCAAGGAATACTTCGAGGCCTACACGCTGGACGAGCCCTCCTACAAGGCAGGCTTCCAGGGGCTGACTGCCGATACCTGGACTGGCGAGCAGGCACTGATCTCCGGTGCCACCATGTCTTCCGATGCCGTGGCTACTGCCACCACCGATATTTTTGAGGTCATCCCCACCGTTCTGGCAAATGGAGGTGCAACCGCATGAGTGAAATGAAGAATGTGCGCAGCATTGTTGCAGAGAATCCCCTGCTGGTGCTGTTTCTGGGCGCCTGCCCTGCTTTGGCTGTGACCACCCATGTAAAATCCGCACTGGTCATGGGCATTGCCGTTCTGGCAATCATGGTGGTAACCAATCTGCTGATGGCTCTGCTGGGTAAGGTTCTCCCCACCCAGGCAAAGCTTCCTGCCTGTGCCATCATTGTGGCCGGTCTGGTTTCCATCCTGCAGATGCTGATGAATGCATTCCTCCCCGAAATCTATCAGATGCTGGGGGTCTATCTGGCCGTGACTGCCGTGAATCTGGTGGTCTTCAACCGCGCAGAGGCCGCCGGCAAAAGCGGTATCGGCACAGCTCTGTCTGACAGCTTTGTGACCGGCGTGTACTTCGTTATTGCGCTGGTGATCATGGGCGCTGTACGCGAGGCCTTTGGCTTCGGCACCATTGCTGGTACTGCCATCCCCGTGCTGGAGAGCCACAAAATCTCCCTGCTCACCAAGGCCCCCGGCGGCTTTATGGTGTTCAGCTTCCTGGCTGCCGTGATCAGCAAGATCTGTCCCGCCAAAAACGAGGCGCTGTGCGAGGGCTACACCTGTGCCGCTGCTGGCATCGCTGCCGTCTCCCCCCTGACTGAAACGGAAGGAGAATGACCGATGAGTGATAAGTCTTTGTTTTTAATTCTTCTGAGCGGCGTTCTGCTGAACAACTATGTACTGCAGAGCTTCCTCGGCGTTTCCGCTTTCATGGGCCACGCCAAAAATGCTGCGAAGGCCGTTTACATGGGGCTGGCTGTGACCGCAGTCATGCTGATATCCACACTGATCACCTGGCCCGTTCAGACCATGATTCTGAACAAGAATGGTCTGGGGTATTTCCAGACCATGGCATTTATGGTGATCATCCTGATCGTGGTATATGTTCTGAACGCTGTAGTCAAGTTTTCCTGCAAGAAGTCTCTTGGCGTCTGCTTTCCTCTGATCGCACTGAACAGCGCCGTTCTGGGCGTCTGCATCAATAACGTTTCCGAAGGTCTCAGTTTTGTGCAGGCAGTGGTTTCCTCCGCCGGCGTGGGTCTCGGCTTCCTGCTGGCCATGGTGGTATTTGCAGGCGTTCGCAGCACTATTGAAGAGTGCTTTGTTCCCAAGGCATTCCGCGGTCTGCCTGTAAACCTGATGGCTGCTGCCATCGTTTCTCTGGTGTTGTTTGCATTCTGATCCCGAACACATAGAATTTATGATTCAAAAAAGCGCTGACTGATTCTACCAAATCAGTCAGCGCTTTTTTAGGCTTTTCCTCTGTTCATTCCCGCGAAGCCAGTTGCCAGAAAGCCACCGCACTGGCAGCCGCCACATTCAGGGAATCCACACCATGGGACATGGGAATTCGAACCGTATAATCACACTGGGCGATCGTTTCGGCGGCCAGTCCGTCCCCTTCCGTCCCCAGCACAATGGCCAGTTTTTCCTCTACCTGAAGCCTGGGATCCCGAATGGTGACGGAATCATCACTCAAAGCCATAGCGGCTGTTCTGAAGCCCAGCGATTGCAGCTGCTTCATTCCGGAACCGGGCCACTGCTCTATTTCACTCCCCAAAAACGTCCACGGAACCTGAAATACAGTTCCCATACTAACACGAATTGCCCGGCGGTACAGCGGATTGCTGCACGCAGGCGTCAGCAGCACCGCATCGATATTCAGTGCGGCTGCAGAGCGAAATACCGCGCCGATATTGGTGGGATTCATAATATTTTCCAGTACCGCCACGCGACGCGCGCCGGCACACACTTCTTCCACAGCAGGAAGCGGAGACCGCCGCATGGCACACAGCATGCCTCTTGTCAATTTGAAACCGGTTAGTTGGGTAAGTACATCAAAGGCTGCCGTATAAACCGGAACCTCCCCGCAGCGAGCAATGATGTCCCTTGCTTCCCCTTCAACATGCCGATCCTCCACCAGCATCGAAACCGGAACACAGCCAGCGTCCAGAGCCCGTTCAATCACCTTTGGACTTTCCGCAATAAACAACCCCTTTTCCGGTTCAAACCGATTCAGAAGCTGTACTTCGGAAAGCCGTGCATAGACATCCAATTCCGGCGCGTCAAAGCTTGTAATGGGAATGATATTCGACATGAAGGATCACCTTTTTCGTAAAAGAAACTATTTTTCACATTATATCGGGGATTGAAATCTTTGTCAAACCGTCTGTATTCCGGCTGCGTCCGCCCCTCACCTTGCTAATTTCTTTATAGCATGATACACTTGATTCATCATATCGTACAGGAGGATTCTTCAAATGTCCGTTCTTTCTCAGATGAACAGCCTGCCGATGTATCTCATCTGCGGCGTCATCATCCTCTTCGTCCTCGCCATGAGTCTCTTTTTCATGGTGCGGGCATGGCGCGCCGGCATTGCCATTGGCATGGATCAAACCAAATTGCGCCGGGCCGTCACATCCAGCGTCACATTCACCCTGCTGCCCAGTATCAGCATTCTGCTGGGTGTCATTGCCCTCTCCGGCTCGTTGGGAGTCCCACTGCCCTGGCTGCGTCTGAGCGTCATCGGTGCGCTGCATTACGAAACCAGCGTGGCAGATATTGCCGCCCGCGCCATTGGCCTGAGTGGTCTGAACATCAGCGAAATGACCCCCACTGCTTACACCACCATCGCACTGGTGATGAGTGCAGGCATCATCTGGGGCATGGTGCTGACCATTTTCTTCAACAAGCGTTATCTGAGCCGCCTGCAGAAGCCGAAGAATGCCGCCACTTCCAAGGGCGGCAAAGGCTTTGGAGATGTAGCCATGACAGCCATGTTTATCGGTCTGGTTGCCGCTTATGTGGGCAGCTATGTAGGAACCTTCACTTCCACGGGCAATTACATGCCTTTGATCGTGCTGGCAGTCAGTGCCGCGGCAATGGCAGTATTCACCTACTTCTCCGAAAAGCGCGGTCAGCTGTGGCTGGACAACTTCTCCGTTGCCGGTAGTATGCTCTGCGGTATGGCAGCCGCTGTGCTTGCCGCATTGGTGTAAGGAGGGGCAGATATGGATAAGAAAACCTTTTTTGAACAGTACAATCAGCGCACCCATACCTACGGCCGCGCCGGTCTGATCATTGGTATTATTCTGATGCTGGGCTGTCCCTTTGTGATGGGCCTCATCCTCGGCGCCATGCCCGATTTGGGTGCTTTCTGGAAAGGCTTTGCACAGGTGGCACTGGTTTATATCCCCAGCTGTGCTGTGGAATTTCTCATCTACACGCCCATGCTGGGCGCCGGCGGCAGCTATCTCGCTTTTATCACCGGCAACCTGATCAACATGAAGATCCCCTGCATGATGAATGCCAAGGGCATTACCGATGCGGAAGCCGGTTCTCCTGAAAGTGAGATCGTTTCCACCCTCTCCATCGCCGCATCCGCAGTGACCACTACCGTTGTCATTGCCCTGGGCGTACTGCTGCTGATCCCCTTGCAGCCGATCCTGTCCAGTCCCGTACTGGCCCCTGCATTTGACAACGTGGTACCTGCGCTGTTCGGCGCACTGGCCTACCAGTACTTCCGCAAGGGAATCAAGATCGTCGCCATCCCGCTTATGGTCATGACCGTGCTGTGCGTAGCGATGCCCTCTCTCATCGGCAGCGTTGGCTTTCTCATCATTCCCAGCGGCGCCATGGCCATCGGCATCGGATATGTATTGTGGAAACGTGATATCAAAAAGGAGGTCACGGAATGACTGGATTGTTGGACGGCGTGCTGGCCGTTGCCGGTGCGCTTCTCCTGATGGTATGGATGCTGTTTGTGGAACTGGTTCTTCCCCTACTGGGCATTCTTCTTGTTCTGCTTCTCATTGCCGTGATCCGTACATTGGTGCAGGGGCACAAAACTTCCACCTATGTTCCTGCACCTGATCCGGACAAAGAAACCCTCTGTGCGGAAAAACTCAGCGCTATGGTGCAGTGCGAAACCATTTCCGTTCGCGGAGTGGATCAACCGGAAAAATTTCGCCGGTTTCATCAGGTATTGAAAGAGCTATACCCCGTGGTTTTCAACCACTGTGAAGTAATGGACATTGACGGAAATCTGCTGCTCCACTGGAAAGGTGTCAGCAGCAGCAATCCCATTATGCTGATGAGCCACATGGATGTGGTTCCCGCCAGTGGCGGCTGGAGCCGCGATCCTTTCGGCGGAGAAATTGCTGATGGAAAAGTCTGGGGCCGCGGCACAGCAGACACCAAAGCCAGTGTCATGGCTTTTTATCAGGCAGCGGAAGAGCTGATCTCCGAAGGTTATGTTCCCCCTGTGGATATATATCTCTGTTCCAGCTGCACCGAAGAAGTGGGTGGTGACGGCGCTCCCAAAATCGTGCAGTGGCTAAAAGATCACGATGTCAAGCTATCCCTGCTGTGCGACGAAGGCGGCGGTATTATTTCCGAGCCGATCGGCGGTGTTCCGGGCTATTACGCCATGGTCGGCGTTTACGAAAAGGGTACGGGCGATTTGAAATTCACTGCCCGTTCCGCAGGCGGCCACGCCAGCGCCCCTGCCCGAAATACCCCCATTGCCCGTCTGGGCAAATTCATCACCGAAGTAGAGACCAAGACGCCCATGAAGGTAAAGTTTTCCCCGGAGGTGGACGCCATGTTCAGCCGACTGGCCCCTTACGCCTCCTTCCCTCTACATCTGGTACTGGGAAATCTGTGGCTGTTTAAGCCACTCCTCAAAAGGGTTCTGCCTCTGATCTCTCCGCAGGCTGCAGCCATGCTGCAAACCACCATCGCGTTCACCATGCAGAAGGGTTCCGATGGCTATAATGTCATCCCGCAGGAAGCTTATGTGACAGCCAACCTCCGTTTCATTCCTCATCAGAAGGTAGATGAAAGCGTAGAAGTTCTCACCAAACTGGCCGCAAAATATGACATCGAAACAGAAGTGCTGATGGCCAACGATCCCTCCCCTAGTCTCGATCTGAAGGGCTGTGCCTTCCACCTGACAGAAGCAGCCATTGCTGAAGTTTTCCCCGGCCTGCCTGTCTCCCCTTATATTGTCACCGGCGCGACGGACTGCCGTTTCTACAACGATGTGTGTGACAACTGCGTCCGCTTCGCACCGGTGGTCTATGGCCCCGAGCAGTTAAAGGGCATGCACGGTATCGATGAAAACATTGAAACCAACTGCCTCCCCGGCGCCGTGGAATACTATAAGGCGATGATCCGCCTGCAGGGATCCTCCTGCTGATGCAAACAAAATGCTCTGCCGTTTGGCAGAGCATTTTTTCTTTGATATGGTACGGTTCAATACATGTATTTTGCCGTGTAGTTCGTTCCGTCGCCGATAAATTGCATGATCGACTCGCTTTTCCCCTCAGAAGACGCAAACGTGGGGTCCATGCGCTGCCAGGCAGTACCGTCAAAGAATATCACAGCATCTACCCAGCCGGTCTCCTCAGACCAGACGCTGATCCACGCGTGATACGCCGTTCCCGCGTACCCCACCACCAGCTTACAGGGCACCTGCTGGCTGCGCAGCATGCCCGCCATCAAAGCGGCATAATCAAAGCAGATGCCTGATTTTTTCTCCAGCACCGTGTCCAGCACCGGAAGATAACCGCTCTGCACAGTGGCCGCCTTCTGTGTATCATAGGTCAGTGTGTCTACCACATAATCGTAAACCAGTTCCACCTTTTTCAGCGCATCCGTTTCTCCGCCGATCAGTTCAGCGGCTTTGCGCACAGTCTTACTGCCAGGCCGGTAATTGACATACTGATTGGGCAGCAGATACGGGGCAAATTCGTTTTCCAATGTCACATCAAAGGAAGTCGATATTTCCGCGGCATATTTGTTGTCCACTACGTTTTCAAACACCGTCACCTGATACGCTCCGTTGCCATCCGACAGAGGGAACACTTCCCACGCTCCCACAGTCAGATTGTATGTATAGGTCGTTGCAGGCCCTTTCACCTGCATCTTCAGGCGCTTGTCCGTTTTTCCGGTGAAGCAGATCATCACATACCCCTTCTGGGGATAGGAATAATCAATGACTGCCCGCTCAGACTTTTTTACATAGATCCCGCCGGCCTCTGGCGTTACGATCTCCGGCACCGCGGCAGGTGCAGAAGAAAGTGCAGCACTTTCCGCCTGTAGGGGAGACATTTCCTCCGCCAGATCACTCCCTGCCTCGTTTTCAGGCAGTTCATCTGCCCCACTATCTGTAAAGTTCTTTTCTTTCACAGGCATTGATTCTTCTCTGTCATTTTTACTCTCTACTTTCTTGGGAGGGGTTTCTTCGGGAACAGATACTTCCTCCTGTTCATTGGAGGCCACAGGCTGCTCTATCTTCTCCTCGGCAGGCGGAACCACCACGACCGCATCCACATACCCCTCATGCGCCGAGGTTTCTGGTGTTTCCGGTGCGGCGCAGCCTGCCAGCAACAGGGCCGTCAACATCATAGATAAAATCCCTTTGCCCTGCACCAAAGATCACCTCCCGCGCAGCTCTCATCCGGTATTATCACACAACACTTTTTGGACTCAGTATATCAGATTCACGCTGAGAACGGAAGTGTTATCCATCGCACTCCATATCAAAAAGGGCCTGCAGAAACCTGCAGGCCCTTTCTGTCATTTTGAAAGAAATTCCGGAATAAACGGAAACCGTCTGCTCAGTCATCCCGCTCTTTTTCATGTTCTAAAATGACAAAGGTTTCCGCATCAATAGTATAGTCATACTCCATACCGCCGCACTTGAACTCTACCTCATACTCCAATCGTCCATCATCACGGTCTTCTTCCACCCGTAATGCTGTGACCTGTGCCATCTGCAGTCCAGCATGTGCCAGCGCGATCTCCTTTGCCCGTTCACGTTCGCTGACGGCAGGTTGCTTCGGGTGATTCTCCGGCTTGACAGCTACCGGATCAGGCGTCTGTTCCTTCCACTCTGGCGGGTCAATCTCACTGCGCAAGATCTTTCTGGTATAAGTGTCTACCGCAATCTCATATTTTCCGGAATCCGTATGCAGTTCCACATCGTAATGTGCAGGCTTATCATCCAGTTCCGCATCCACCTCGCTGTACCGGATGTCCACATATTTCGTCCCTGCGTGAGACAGTGCCCGCCGCAACGCCTCTTCCCTGCCAATGGGCATGGCAACTGCGCCGGATTCGGCCAGATCCTTCAACTCCTCCACCGACAGTGCTGCCAATGCATCAAACCGAAGCCCACTGTTCAGGGCCAGAACCCGGTTGATCAGAGAAGCTTTTCCGGTAGAAATGCCGCTTTCCTTCGCCTGCTTTTCCAGATCCGTATTCTTCTGTACCGTCTGGCTGAGTACTGCCGCACCGGCAGCCTGTTTCTGCAGCACACCATCCACAGCAGAGGTCAGTTCCTGCTGCAGTCTGGCAGCGCGGGCCTGATCGCTGTCCTCCACAGAGATCAGGATAGCAGAGGAAATGCGATCCAGATATCCGTTTCGTACCAGTGCCCCCACAATGGCATTGACCGCCACATCCAGCTTGGTGTTTTTCAGGTCAGCCCCGCCGTTCATATCAGCCAGTACGGTCTTGGCCTCCCCGTTCAACGGCGCACAGGACAGCACTTTTCCCTGCCGGTTCACTTCCAGTTCTATGCTGGGGTTCACATCCAGCGACACCACAGAGGTTACCGCAAAGGCCTGCTGATAGGCCATACCGCCTCCGCCCAGCAGTACCAGTGCCAGACAGGCGGCAATCAGATTCCGTACAGTCGCTTTCTTTTTGTTCTTCGTCATATGCACCACAGTTCCTTTCCGCGTTTCGCAGCGGGAGAGGACGCCCTCCACATCATCGGGCGCTGTATGCAATACAGCTTTCGCCAGACGGCGTTCTAAGTCCTGATTGGTCACAGGGCGTCATCTCCTTCCATCCATTCTTTCAGTTTGCGCAGGGCCCGACGATATTTGGACAGGACAGTAGCCAGCGGCAGTTCCAGTATTTCCGCGATCTCCCGATGCTTTAAGCCGGTGACTGCATGGAGCAGCACCACCTGCCGTTCCGTTTGAGAAAGCGCAGCCAATGCAGTTTGGAGCAACTGCCGGTCCTCCGGTTTCACATCCTGTGCATCGTGGGTATTTTTCAGGATCGACAGAACCATTGCATAAACCGCCGCCCGGGTACGGTGGTACAGTCCGGCCAAAGCATCCTGATCTCCACGGGCCACATCCGCTAATAGCCGGTCCAGTTCTTTTCGCTCCTGCCCCCCTTCATATTCCGTTGTCTGCATCATAACCAAGATCATTGACATTTCTCCTGTCATATAAGGAATGCACAACTTTTATATACAGAATTATCTTTCCAAAAAGCCTGCCGCAGAGGACAATCCTCTGCGGCAGGCTTCTAAATCTTACATTTCTTTCGACATTCGGATCAGGCGCAGGATGTTGCGGAACGTGTAAGTGTAGTTTTCATAGCTCTTATGCTGTGCCACCGAAAAATCCACTGCCTGCCGGTTGATGGAAAACACCGCCGCAACGCCATATTCCGGATGGTCACAGATGTGTTCCACATCTTCCGCTACACCGCCTACAACAGCAATCACAGGAACGCCGCACCGGTGAGCCCGCTTTCCGATCCCGCTGATGGTCTTTCCCTGAATACTCTGGCTATCCAACCGTCCCTCACCCGTAAATACCACATCGCAGCCTTGCAGCAGTTCTTCAAAATGCACCAGATCCAATACCGTTTCAATGCCGGGCTTCAGTTCCGCTCCAAAAAACGCCATCATGCCTGCGCCGAAACCGCCTGCCGCACCGGCTCCGGGAACAGCGGAAACGTCCTTCCCAAAATGACTGCGGATCGATTGATCCAGACTCTGCAACTGCTGATCCAAAAATTCCACCATCTCAGGATCTGCACCCTTCTGCGGTGCAAACACATAGGCAGCGCCGTTTATTCCGTGCATGGGGTTCTCAATGTCACACATCACCGTGATATGCACACCTTGCAGCAGCATCTCCGCCTCCTGCAGGTCGATTCCCGCAATTCTGCTCAAGGTCTCGCCCACCGGAATAAAGGCATTTCCATCATCGTCATAAAACCGGGCTCCCAGCGCCGCGGCACAGTCGCAGCCGCCGTCATTAGTGCAGCTGCCGCCCAGCCCCAGCAAAATCTGCTGCGCGCCATGCTCCACCGCATGACGGATCAGCTGTCCCACACCATATGTACTGGTTTTACCGGGGTTCTTCCGGTCGCCTACCTGCGGCAAGCCTGCCGCGGCAGCCATTTCAACAACCGCTTCGCCGCTGCCCAGCCGAAGATATGCCGCTTCTATTGGCTCTCCATAGGGTCCCTGCACGTTAACGCGTACCAGTTCCCCGCCGCAGGCCTCGTAAAAGCAAGCCACCGTTCCTTCCCCGCCGTCCGCCACAGGAACCTTTACCAAGGTACAATCCGGAAAAAAATCCTTCAGGTTTTCTTCTGCGATCTTGCAGATATCCTGACTGCTAAGGGTTCCTTTAAACGAATCAGAGATGACAATACACTTTTTCATGGCAAGGGCCTCCGATTTCAAATAAATGTCTGTCCTTTGATTATACAATCTTTTGCATGGGTATTTCCATCTAAATTTTAATCATCTTGTTTCAAATAACAATCTGCGGTCACTGCGTAACCCACTTGCATTCGACAATTTATGATTGTTGTATCCCCGATCATATGGTATACTTTTGTTGTTAAACTTAGAAAGATGTGTCCGCTTCGGAGAAAGGAATATCATGTATCGAATTCTGGAACTGAATCCTCAGCTGGCGCCCTTTGCAGGAGATATCGACCTGCGCATGGACCTCTATCACCACACCAAAAACCGCCTGCTGGCGGACGGAAAAAGTCTGAAGGACTTTGCAAACGCACACCACTACTTCGGCATCCACCACGAAAACGGCCGCTGGGTCTACCGCGAGTGGGCTCCCTCTGCCTATCAGCTGTACCTCACCGGTGACTTCAACGGTTGGAACCAAACCAGCCATCCCCTGACGCGTCTGGAAGGCGGCGCATGGGAGTTGGTGTTGGAAGGCGATGACGCTCTGTGGGACGGCTGCAAGGTAAAAACAGTCGTGGACGCCAACATGGAGCGCACAGAACATATCCCCCTCTATGCCCGCCGCGTAGTGCAGGACAAGGAGACTGTCACCTGGTGTGCGGAAGTAGTGGACAACTGGAAAACCTTCGACTGGACCGATCAGGACTTCAAGGGTGCCCAGTCCCTCTATATCTACGAGGCCCATGTGGGCATGGCTCAGGAAGAGGGCAAGGTGGGCACCTACCGCGAATTTGCAGACAAAATTCTGCCCCGCATCAAAAAGGCGGGCTACAACACCATCCAGCTGATGGCCATTATGGAGCACCCCTACTACGGCAGCTTCGGCTATCAGGTGGCCAACTTCTTTGCTGCCTCCAGCTGGTTCGGCAAGCCGGAGGACCTGAAATATCTGGTCAACCGCGCCCATAAGCTGGGTCTGCGGGTACTTCTGGATGTAGTGCATTCCCACGCGGTGAAAAACACCGCCGAGGGTATCAACATGTTCGACGGCACCGAATGGCAGTTCTTCCACAGCGGCCCCAAGGGCGACCACCCCGCATGGGGCACCAAGTGCTTCAACTACGCCAAGGACGAAGTCATTCACTTCCTGCTGTCCAATCTGGCCTTCTGGATCACGGAATACCACTTTGACGGCTTCCGCTTTGACGGCATCACTTCCATGCTGTACCACGACCACGGTCTGGGCAGCAGCTTCGATGACAACAGCAAGTACTTCTCCCTCAACACCCACACCGAGGCCATTACCTATCTCCAGCTGGCAAACGAACTGATCCGCGAAGTAAAGCCTGACGCCATCACCATCGCCGAGGATATGTCCGGTATGCCGGGCATGTGCCTGCCCATTGAAGAGGGCGGTGTCGGTTTCGATTACCGTCTGGCCATGGGCCTGCCTGACATGTGGATCAAAACAGTAAAAGAACAGGCCGACGAGTCGTGGAGCGTCGGAAAAATGTGGGGCGAGATGTGCCTGCGCCGTCCGGGTGAAAATACGGTAGCCTATGTGGAAAGCCACGATCAGGCACTGGTGGGCGACAAGACCATGATCTTCCGTCTGGCAGATGCTGCCATGTACACAGACATGAATAAAGATTGCCACAATCCTGTCATTGACCGTGCCATCGCCCTGCACAAGATGATCCGCCTGTTCACACTGGCCGGCGGTGAGGCCTACCTGAACTTTATGGGCAACGAATTCGGTCACCCCGAATGGATTGACTTCCCCAGAGAGGGCAACGGCTGGAGCTTCCATTACTGCCGCCGCCAGTGGTCTTTGCGGGATAACGGCTTCCTGAAATATCAGTGGCTGGGCGACTTTGACCGGGACATGGTGCTGCTGACCAAAAAGCACCGGATGTTTACCCAGCGAATGGGCGATCTGCGGCTGCTGAAGGAGCCTGAACAGGCCATCGTATTCTCCCGCAAGGGCCTGCTGTTCGCCTTCAACTTCCACCCCAGCCAGTCTCTGACCAACGTGCTGGTTCCGGTTCCCCACCACGCTGACTATGTACTGGCACTTTCCAGCGATGATGAAAAATACGGCGGTCAGAATCTGGTCAGCCACGAGGTAACGTATTTTACCAAGGAATTTGATGGACAGATTTTTGTGGAGCTGTATCTCCCCGCCCGCACTGCCATCGTTCTGAAGGAACGACCTGCCCCCAAAGCGAAAAAGGCCCCAAAATCCAAGTAAAAATCCGTAGCCTCCCCCTCTGGAAACGCCTGTGGGGGAGGCTGTTTATCGATTACCTGACAGCATTGACTTCCCCACTTTGCTCTGATAAACTATTTTTTAATTCTTATACAGAAAAGAGAAGCACCCATGATCGCAAAATGGAGCATTACGATTCCCGAACTGACTGGGAAAGAGCCGCGGAACGCCTATGTTTATGTGCCGGACATCGTTAAGGAAGACCCTGATGCCCGCTTCCCGGTATTATATATGTTTGACGGACACAACGTCTTCTTTGACGAAGATGCTACCTATGGTAAAAGCTGGGGTATGGCAGAATTTGCCGAAGAAAATAACCTGCCGATGATCATTGCAGCGGTGGAGTGCAACCACAACCCCAATAACGGGCGGCTGTCCGAGTACTCTCCCTTTACCTTTGAAAACCCGAAGCTGGGCCGGATCCACGGGCGGGGCCACACCACCATGGAGTGGCTGGTAAATCGTTTCAAACCCTACATCGATCAGGAGTTCCCCACTCTGCCGGACCGGAAGCACACCTTTATTGCCGGCAGTTCCATGGGCGGATTGATGAGCCTTTACGCCGTGATGACCTACAACCATGTCTTCTCCCGGGCGGCAGCCCTCTCCCCCTCCATCTGGTTTGCCACGCCCCAGCTGGACCGGATGCTCTGTCAATCTCCCATTGCACCGGACACGGTAATTTACATGGACTATGGTTCCCGCGAGCTGCCCTTCCATCACAATATGAAGGGGCAATTTGCCAAGGTCGCCTCCCGCCTGCTGGAACGGGGTGTGCTGCTGAACTGCCGCATTGTTCCGGACGGCAACCACAACGAGGCCAGCTGGGAACGACAGATTCCTTTCTTTATGAATACCCTGCTCTACGGAGTGGATTGATTTTAGGAGGTGTTTCCCTTGGAAACACAGTATTTCAAATGGTACAGCCCTGCGCTGGGCCGCGATATGGAGTGCAAGGTTTACGGCCACACCGGCCATCCAGTCCTGTTCATCCCCTGCCAAGACGGACATTTTCAGGACTTTGAAGGTTTCCAGATGACCGATACCTGGAGTCCCTGGATTGAATCCGGCCAGGTAATGGTCTTCTCCATCGACACCATCGATCAGGAGACCTGGTCCAACAAGGACGGCGATCCCTACTGGCGCATCCGCCGCCACGAGCAGTGGATCCGCTACATCACCGATGAGATGGCTCCCTTTATGCGCTCCATGGCCCATGACCGCTGCGGCTGGCAGGGCGGTATCCTCACCTTTGGCTGCAGTCTGGGTGCCACCCACGCCGCGAACCTGTTCCTCCGCTTCCCCGACATTTTTGACGGCACGCTGGCCCTCAGCGGTATCTATACCTCGGAGTACGGCTTTGACAGCTACATGGACGAAGAAGTCTATCGCAACTCCCCCGTACACTACATGGCAAATCTCCCCGCAGACCATCCTTATGTGGAAAAATACAACCGCGGCCGCGGTATCATCTGCGTCGGTCAGGGCGCCTGGGAACAGGTGGACACCACCATCCGCCTGAAGGAGCTGTTTGCAGAAAAAGGCATCCACATCTGGGTGGATCTCTGGGGCTACGATGTGAACCACGACTGGCCGTGGTGGCACAAGCAGGTGGCTTATTTTGTTCCCAAGCTGCTGGAGGCTTGACCACATCCCACAAACAGAAAAGAGAGAATGTTATGAAGAATTTTGTTTTCATATCCCCCAATTTCCCCAAAAATTATTGGCAGTTCTGCCGCGAGCTGAAGAATAACGGCATGAATGTTCTGGGCATTGGCGATCAGGCCTATGACGAGCTGGCCCCCGAACTGAAGGACAACCTGAACGAGTATTACAAGGTCAGCAGTCTGGAGAATTATGACGAGGTCTACCGCGCTGTAGCATTTTTTATCCACAAATACGGCCGCATCGACTGGCTGGAATCCAACAACGAATACTGGCTGATGCAGGACGCCCAGCTGCGCACCGACTTCCACATCACCACCGGTTTCCAGATTGAGGACATGGAGCGCATCAAGTACAAGTCCAAGATGAAGGAATACTATACCAAGGCCGGTATTGCCGTAGCTCGTTACCACATGGTCGATGATCTGGAGGGCTGCCGCGCCTTTTTGGAAAAGGTGGGCTATCCCGTGGTGGTCAAGCCGGATAACGGCGTGGGCGCTGTAGCTACTTATAAACTCACCTGTGATGAGGATCTGGTCCATTTCATCAACGACTATCCCAAGCATGTGCCGTACATTATGGAGGAGTTCATCAACGCACAGGTCAACTCCTATGACGCTATCATTAACTCTAAGGGTGAACCCATCTTCGAAACCGGCAATGTGACCCTCTCCAACCTGATGGAAGTAGTCAATACGCTGGACAACTCCCTCTACTTTATTCACAAGGAGTTGCCAGAGGACACCCGCGCCGCCGGCCGCGCCACCGTCAAAAGTTTTGGCGTCAAGAGCCGCTTTGTCCACTTCGAGTTCTTCCGTTTGAACGAAGATCACGAGGGTCTGGGCAAAAAGGGTGAGATCATCGCGCTGGAAGTCAATATGCGCCCCTGCGGCGGCTTCACACCTGACATGATCAACTTCGCCCACAGTACCAATGTGTATAAGATCTGGGCGGATATGATCACTTACGACAGCACCCTGATGCCGCAGGGCGAGCATTTTTACTGTGCCTTCATGGGCCGCCGCGACGGCAAGGACTTCAAGCTGAGCCACGAGGATCTCCTCGCCAAGTACCACAGCCAGATGAAGATGGTGGACCGGATCCCCGATGCACTTTCCGGCGGCATGGGCAACCAGATGTATATGGCCAATTTCTCCACCAAGGAAGAAATGGACGCATTCTATTACGATGCCGAGCTTTACAACTAACTAAAAAGCGGCATGTATCCGCAATATGTGGTGGCGGGGCGTTAGCCTTGCCACCACATCTCGCGTCCCGAGCCGCCGCCGCACACACCCCCGCATGAAATCAGCGGCAGGCGGCGAGGCTGGCGTGCCGAGGGACGAGGCCGCCTATTTTCAATGTGCCTATCTGCGGACGCGGATGCGGACGCAGGCAGGCACGCGGCCGCGCAC
>JAFYQM010000007.1 GCA_017547085.1 Oscillibacter sp. | reverse complement strand
TGACTGCGGCTTCACCGAGGCTGACTTCGAGGCATTCCCCCTGTCTGTCGAGGCCAACCAGCAGCGCCTGATGACCAACGCTTACTATCCCTTCGAGCTGAAGGATATTGAGAACATCTATCGCGCCTGCTACTAATTGCATGTATCTATGAAAAACGGGACTGGCAAAAGCCAGTCCCGTTTTTATGTTCATTCACCAGCAGGTGCTTCATCGGAAGATTCCGAAGCATCCTCCGCTTCTGCGCTCTGCGGCGGAGCCTCATAGGCATCCGCTGTCCGTTTCCAGCACAGCAGGTACAAAATGATCGCCACAAGGCTGGCAATCACAACGACACTGGCCACTGCAAACAACGTATTGAGCTGTGCCACATTGGCCACCAGTCCCAGCAGCTTGCCGGTGATCTGCAATCCCGCCAGCAGTTTCCAGCGGCTATACATCTGTGCTCCCAGCAAATCCCTTTCGCTCTGCTGTTCCATTTCCAAAACGCCCTGAATCAGCAGCCAGGAAACGTAGAGGGATACTGCCATGGAGATCCAACCCAGAACTGTCCCGATCACACTGTCGGCCCCCACGCCAAACACCGCACCAATCCACAAAATTGCTTCATACACCGCCATGCCCACGGCAAAGGGGCGGGCTCTCTGGAAGAAACGGCTTTCTTCCTCCAGTTGTTTCATCCCCTGCAGCAGGAGGATATAGCCCACAAAGTTGGGCAGGATGTTCAGCGAATATTGATTCAGATTCAAATTGAAATTCAAATAAATAAAGAAAAAGCCCCAGAACAGTTTTCTCATCAATGTCTCTCCTCTTTGCCTGTATGAATATGGTTGCTCAAATCTCCGGAATGGGCAGATCCACCACCATCAGCCCTCGCTTCAGCGCATACTCCACCGTGT
Organism: Oscillibacter sp.; assembly: GCA_017547085.1. Taxonomy (GTDB): domain Bacteria; phylum Bacillota; class Clostridia; order Oscillospirales; family Oscillospiraceae; genus Oscillibacter. Next base: position 12,077 of record JAFYQM010000007.1, on the reverse strand, counting down.
AGCGGGTACCGCCGGCGCTGCCGTCAAAGGCAGCGATCAGCAGCGACGCGTGATCGACCATATAGCGGTCCCTCCGCTGCATACAGGAGGAACTGTACTGCTCAGAAACCATCGTCTCGTAGTCGCACGCAGCCACCAGCCGCGCGTAGCGTTCCCGCTGGGACGCAGGCCAGGTATCCGCCTGTGTAGGACAGGGAATGGCCGCCTCCACCGTGATGTCCGGATGCACCTGACGCAGTTCCAGCACACATTCACAGAAATAGAGGTCACAGCCCAGCGCCATACCGCAGAGGAAATGGCGGAACCCCTGTTCATAGGCCAGCTCCACCGCATCGCGCATCCGCCGCTTCAGCGCCAGACAGCGTGCATCATTTTCATTGTACCGCCACGGCAGCTTCGCAGGCCGGTGGCCGGTAAAACAGCAGGATTCCTGTCTTGCCCGCATACTACCGCCTCCTCTTTCAGTTTAACCACAGTATAGAACATTCGTTCCAGATTGTAAAGTTGTTTTTTCTCTGCATATTAAGGGTTGCTTTTTTCTGCGTACTATCGTATACTGTCACCAGGAAAACAACTGAATACTTTGTCTTCAGGGCGGGGCGAAATTCCCCACTGGCGGTACAGTCCGCGACCGGCCACAGCAATGTGTCCGCTGACCCGGTGCAACTCCGGGACCAACAGTTACAGTCTGGATGGAAGAAGATGAGTACGGCAAAAGCCGTGCGCTTTTTGCGCACTCTTTTGTTGTTTGTTCACCTTGGAGCGAAGTCAAAGCATCCAGGGTGTTTTCAAAACAACAAAGGAGTGTATTTTTATGTCCAATTCTACCCGTTCCCGTATCGACCTGCGCACCTGGGTCACCATGGCCATGCTGACCGCCGTGGCCTATGTGGTCATGTACCTGAGCAAAATGCTGCCCTCCGTCAATGGCTTTCTGGACTTTGACTTTAAAGATGTGGTCATCTGCATCGGCGGCTTTATTTACGGCCCCGTTCCCGCCGCGATCATTTCCATCGTCGTGGCGCTGATCGAAGCCGTCACCATCAGCCACACCGGTCCCATCGGCCTGCTGATGAACGTGCTGGCCACCTGCTCCTTCTGCTGCACCGCCACCCTGATCTACAAGAAGCACCGCACCATGAAAGGCGCGATCGTGGGTCTGGCCGTAGGCATGGTCTTGCTGGTGGTGGTCATGCTGCTGTGGAACTATCTGATCACCCCCGTTTATCAGAAAATCCCCCGGGAAGTGGTGGCCGCCATGCTGCCCACCGTCTTCCTCCCCTTCAATCTGGCCAAGGGTGGCATGAACATGGCCGCCACCCTGCTGCTGTATAAGCCGGTGGTCACCGCGCTGCGCAAGGCCGGTCTGGCCCCCAAGTCCCGCACTCCCCAGAGTACAGTCACTCTCAACGGTGTTCCCGCAGACGGTCCCAAGAGTTCCTTCAATCTGGGATTCCTGCTGTTCTCTCTGGCTCTGCTGGCTACCTTCGTAACGCTGGCACTGGTGCTTTGGGGCGTGATCTGATCCAGAATTTTCATAGGAAAGGCGGTGTGCAAACGCGCACCGCCTCTTTTCTTTTACGAACAGATGTGCTATCATCGTAGCATCTGCCGTAAGAAAGGAGGCTCTGCCATGGACCGCATCATTCTGCACTGTGATCTGAACTGTTTCTACGCGTCTGTGGAACTGCTGAGCCATCCTGACCTGCAGGACCTGCCGGTAGCCGTCTGCGGTGATCCCACCTCCCGCCATGGCATCATCCTTGCCAAAAACGAACCCGCCAAACGGTTCGGCGTAAAAACGGCGGAAACGATCTGGCAGGCTAAGAAAAAGTGTCCCGATCTGGTACTGCTGCCGCCCCACCACGATTTATACCGGGAATATTCCCGCAAAGTCAATGCCATTTATGATGAATACACCGATCTGGTGGAGCCCTTCGGTATTGACGAAAGCTGGCTGGATGTAACAAACTCCCTTCATCTCTTCGGCGGCGATGCCAAAGCACTGGCGGATACCCTGCGGGAGCGGATGAAGCGGGAACTGGGGTTGACCCTCTCCGTTGGCGTCAGCTTCAACAAGGTCTTTGCCAAGCTGGGCAGCGACTATAAAAAACCAGATGCCACTACAGTCATTTCCCGTGAAAACTGGCGGGAGATTGTCCGGCCGCTGCCGGTGGGTGATCTGCTGTATGTGGGCGGAGCCGCCCGCAAGCTGCTCTCTCAATACGGCATTACTACCATTGGAGAACTGGCAGACTGCAGCGTGGACATGCTGGAAACCCTGATGGGAAAAATGGGCGTGCAGCTGCACGAGTATGCCAATGGTCTGGATACAGAGCCTGTTCGCTCCCGATACGAGGCGGAACCTGTCAAATCCGTAGGGAACGGCACCACCTTTCCGCAGAACCTGACTACCCGCGAAGAGGTACACGCAGGCATTGCCATGCTGGCGGACTCCGTGGCGACCCGACTGCGCCATGCAGGACTATATGCCTGCGGCGTGGCCGTCACGGTGCGGGATCCGGAGTTTAAGGACCGTTCCCGCCAGAAGCAGCTCTCCTCCCCCACCCATCTGATCCGCGACCTGACGGACATTGCTATTGAGCTGGTCCATGAATTATGGAAATCACCTGCTCCTATTCGCGCGCTGACTGTCACCGCCATTCATCTGGTGGCAGAGGACAGTGCCTACGAACAGGTGGACCTGTTTACCGCAAACGCGGCACCTAAACGGGAAAAGCAGGAACAGCTGGAGCACGCCATGGACCGCATCCGCGGAAAATACGGCAGCGGAGCCATTGTGTTCGGCGCCACCAAAACCCAAAAGGAGGAGGACCCCTTCCCATGACTGTAAAAGAAGAAAAGCAGCGGCTGCGCCGTGTGATGCGGGAGAAAGAAGCCGCCCTTTCCGAAAAATACAAAGCTGCCTCTTCTGCCGCCATCACCGCCCATCTGTTGGGCATGCCGGAATATCAGGCGGCAGATACCGTCTTCTGCTTCGTAGGCACCGCCAGCGAGATCGACACCCGCGGCATCCTTGCCGCCGCACTGGCAGATGGCAAAACCCTTTGCGTCCCTCTGTGTGTGGATAAAGGTATCATGGAGCTGCGGAAGGTCACAGACCTTGCCCAACTGCAGCCCGGTTCCTATGGAATTCCGGAACCCTCCACAGATGCTCCGGTCGTCTCCACCGATGACGTAGACTTTGCCATTCTCCCCTGCACCACCTGCAGCCATGGCGGTGCGCGGCTGGGCAAAGGCGGCGGCTACTATGACCGCTTTCTCTCCCACTACCGCGGCGGCACCGTGCTGCTGTGCCGGGAAAAGCTGATCCGGGATGAGATCCCCGTGGAGCCTCACGACTATCCCGTACCTTGGGTCCTGACGGAGCGCGGCCTTTACGAGGACGGCATCCCCGCCCGTTTAGGCTGATCTCTGCAATGCGTATAAATTTCTATAAAATTCAGCAAAAACATCTTGCCAAAGTACGACGCTTTATCTTAGAATGGTAGTATCTTTTCGTTTACCAATCGTTTACCAAAGGAGGCCATTCCCATGATCCAGCAGTCCATTGATTTCATCTCTCAGTTCGACCCCGAGGTTGGCGCATCCGTTCAGAAGGAATTTGACCGTCAGGGCCGCAATATTGAGTTGATCGCATCTGAGAACATTGTCAGCAAGCCCGTGATGATTGCCATGGGCACCTGCCTGACCAATAAATACGCCGAAGGCTACCCCGGCAAGCGCTACTACGGCGGCTGCTACGCGGTGGATATCACCGAGGGTATTGCCCGCCAGCGCGCCTGCCAGCTGTTTGGCTGCAACTACGCCAACGTCCAGCCCCACTCCGGCGCCAACGCCAATCTGGCTGCCTTCTTCGCTCTGCTGCAGCCCGGCGACACCGTTCTGAGCATGAGTCTGGCCCATGGCGGCCACCTGAGCCACGGCAGTCCCGTCAACATCTCCGGTAAATATTTCAACATTGTCGCTTACGGTGTGGAGGACGATACCGAAGTCATCGACTATGATAAGGTTCTGGAAGCCGCCAAGGCCTGCAAGCCCAAAATGATTTTGGCCGGTGCCAGCGCCTATCCCCGCGTGCTGGACTTTGCCAAGTTCCGCGAGATCGCTGATGCAGTCGGCGCCTATCTGATGGTAGACATGGCTCACATTGCCGGTCTGGTGGCCGCAGGCGTTCATCCCTCTCCCATCCCCTACGCCGATGTGGTGACCACCACCACCCACAAGACTCTCCGCGGCCCCCGCGGCGGCCTGATCCTCTGCAACGACGAGGAGATTTACAAGAAGATCAACTCCGCTGTGTTCCCTGGTACACAGGGCGGTCCTCTGGAGCATATCATTGCCGCCAAGGCCATCTGCTTCGGCGAAGCACTGAAGCCCGAGTTCAAGGCCTACGGTGAGCAGGTGGTGAAGAACGCCAAGGTGCTCTCCGAAGAGCTGGTGAAGAACGGCTTCCGTCTGGTGTCCGGCGGTACGGACAACCACCTGTGTCTGGTGGATGTCCGCAACTTCCACATCACCGGCAAGCAGTTTGAGCATCTGCTGGACGAGGTCCAGATCACTGTCAACAAGAACGCCATTCCCAACGACCCTGAGAAGCCCTTTGTGACCAGCGGCATCCGCGTGGGTACGCCCGCCGTCACCTCTCGCGGCTTCAAGGAAGCTGAGATGGTAAAGATCGCCAAGTGGATGGCTCTTGTGGCCGAAGACTTCGAGGCCAATGCCGAGCAGGTCCGCGCAGAAGTGGACGCTCTGTGCCGTCAGTTCCCCATCTACAAATAAAATACAAAAATCCCGCCTCGGATGAGGCGGGATTTTTCATTACAGGTAGGTTTTTAAAATTTCCAGATTCATTTTCATCAAAGAAAGATAAGTGGCTCCCTGTTCCAGATCTGCTTTAGACACATTGTGGCAGGTGTGGAACATGGCCGTCTGCGTGCCGGTAGCCTCGGCAATGCTGTCCGCCACCAGATGGTTGGAAAACTCAATATACCAAACGGTTGGAATTTCCTCCTGCCGCACCTTCTCTGTCAGAAAAGCCACCGTGGCAGCTGACGGTTCCGTCTGCGTCCCGCAGGCGGAAAAGGCGGCGTAGTAATCCAGATCATAGGCATCTGCGAAGTACAGCAAGGGGAATCGATCTCCGAACACAATGGTGCGATCTCCACGCTCTGCAAAAAAGGCCTCAAACTCAGCATCCAGTGCGTCGATTTTTCCTGCATAGTCTGCGGCGTTGGCAAGATAGCGGTCTGCGTGCTCCGCATCCAACTGCGCCAGCCGCTCTCCTACCGCGCGGGTAATGACAGCTGCATTTTTCGGCGAAGTCCAGACATGCTCATCCATTCCCGTCACCGCACCAAGCTCATGGTCCTCCGCTCCGTGATCGTGACCATCTGCTTCCTCGCCCCTCTCACCTTCCTCTTCGTGGAGGTGCTCTTCTTCGCAGGTCTCGCCATGCTCATGCTCGTGATCGTGGCCGGGGTCCAGCTGCATACCCTCCGCGTGCTGTTCCTCCAGCAGTGGGACGCAGTCCACCATCCGCATAATCTCTCCCTCCGGCTCCACTGCCGTCAGGATGGTCTCCACCCAGGTATCGGACTCACCACCCAGATAGAGAAACAGGTCGCAGGACTGTACTGCCAGAATGTTGGCAGGCGTGGGCTCGTAGGAATGGCTGTCCATGCCGGGCGGCAGCAGCAGCGTCACCTCCGCCGCATCCCCCGCCACGGCACGGGCAAAGTCATAGGCAGGAAACACCGTGGTCACGATCTGCAAACGGTCGTCTTCCACCGGCTGGTCAGGAGACGCACAGCCTGTAAGCGGCAGCACACACAGCAGCAAACACAAAAACAGTTTTCTCACAGGGAAATCCTTTCAATTTGAGAATGATTTTCAACTTGTGTATCATATCATACCGCCCTATAAAATGCAATCCCTCTTTTCCCCCAAAAAAGCGGAGAGCCTACGCTCTCCGCTTTCCATTATTCAGACCGTTTCAGCACTTCCAGCACAAAGACCCACACCCGCTGGACGGAGGAAATGGACATCCGCTCTCTGGGCGTGTGGATCTCCAACAAATCCGGTCCAATAGATACGCAATCCAGCCCCAGCAGCTTGCCGCACAGGATGCCGCATTCCACGCCGGCATGGATGGCCTCGATGACCGGCTCCCGTCCATACTGTTCCCGGAACACCTCCGTCATACGCTGCCGCAGAGGAGATTCACGCCGGTACTCCCACGCAGGATAATCGCCAGAGACCTCTATGGTGCCACCCAACTGCACGGTCAAATCCCGCAGCCGGTGATGCAGCATGATTTTCTGCGCAGCCACAGAACTGCGCACGCAGAATACCATGCTTAGTTCCGCCTCGTTTGTTTCCATGATCCCCAGATTCAGAGAAGTTTGTACCAATCCTTCGATATCCGGGCTCATTTCCTGCACACCGTTGGGCAGGCAGGTGAGAAGCTGCAATCCCCGACGGGTGGAATCATCATTCATGGGAAGCTGTTCCGCTGTGGTCTTCTCGACATCGATCCACAAGCCGTCATCCACCCCGCGGTACACCTGCTGCAATTCCACAGCCATTGCCCGTATGGCAGCCTCCGCTGCCTGTGCATCCGGTGTCACCAGCACGGCCTCTGCCGCCACGGGAATGGCATTGTCTTTCAGACCGCCTGCGGCATAAACCAGCCGCACCTCCGCCGCGGCAGATGCCTCCCGCAGCAGCTTGCCCAACAGCACATTGGCGTTGGCCAGTCCTTTGTGGATCTCCACACCGGAGTGGCCGCCCTGCAGTCCGGATACCCGCACCCGCAGCACGGTTCCTGCGTATGCCTCCCGTACCACCGGAAGACGGCAGGTCACACGGCTACCGCCTGCACAGCTGACGGTAAACACGCCCTCCGCCTCAGAATCCAGATTCAGCAGCTGCCGTCCACGCAGAGGCGCGGCATCCAGCGCCGTAGCGCCCAGCATGCCGATTTCTTCTTCTGTGGTCAGGAGTACCTCCAATCGGGGATGGGGGATGGAGTCATCATCCAGAATGGCCAGTGCCATGGCAACGGCAATGCCGTCATCGCCGCCCAGCGTTGTGTCCACGGCGCGGATGAAATCGCCCTCGATCGCCAGATCCAGTCCTTCCTGCTCCATATCTTTGGCGCAGCCCGATGCTTTCTCGCACACCATGTCCAGATGTCCCTGCAAGATCATCGGCTCCGCGTCTTCGTATCCGGTACTGGCTTCTTTGACGATGATCACATTGTGCATCGTGTCCTGATGGACTTCCAGTCCGCGCACTTTCGCAAAGCTCACACACCAGTCACTGACAGCCTTGGTATTGCCGGAGCCGTGGGGAATGGCACAGAGTTCTTCAAAATAACGGAATACGCCTTTCGGCTCCAGATGTCCCAGTACAGCCATGGAAATCGCCCCTTTTTCAAGATAGTATCAGTATACCCCAGAGCAGCCTGTCCACGCAAGCTTTCCGGACATAACAAAACCGGCATGCGTTTGCATGCCGGTCTTTCTTCTGTTTTTACCCGTCATAGCCCAGACGGCGGGAGATCTCCTCTGCCACGGCTTTCATCTGCGGATGCAGCTGCCGGACAAACTCCTCGTTCATGCACGCCACATCGCCAAACACGCTAAGGGCCGCATAGACCGTTCCGTTATAGCAGTAGATGGGATAGGAAACGCAGCGGTGGCCGATCTCACATTCTTCCATATCGGTACTGAACCCCTGTGTACGAATGGCGTCCAGCTCCTCCATCAACCGCTCCCTGGTGGTAATGCTGTTGTCGGTATAGCGGGTCAGACCTTTCTGCGCGATATAATCATCGATCTGCGCCTGCGTGCAGGCGGAAAGCAGCATCTTACCGGAACTGGTCACATGCAGCGGAGCCCGTTTGCCGATAAACTGCAGCGGTGCACCGGCAGTATCCGGATGATCAATGCAGTCCAGATAGAGGCAATGGTAATCCTGACTCACCACAAGGCACACACCCGCCCGCAAGTCGTTTGCCAGCTGATTGACAAAGGGCGTGGCAATATTGCGCAGGCCCAGATAGGAATTCAGATACTCTGTCAAACCGCAGAGCTTCCATGTCAGGGCATAGCGCAGCGTCTGCTCATCCTGATACACATAATTTGCGTTTTGCAGTGTCCGCAGGTAGCGCAGCACCGTGGACTGGCTCATGCCACTCCGCTCCGCCAGATCCTGCAGCCGCATAGGCATCCGGCTTTCCGCAATACATTCCAGAATCGCAAGCAGCTTATCCGAGGAAAGGCTGGCCTGTCGTTCTCCCGTGCAATTTGCCATATTTCGTCCAAACTCCTGTTCCTTTTGATGGGATCGTCCCTTTACATGATTAAAATATAGTATATCCTGTTTCCTTTTCTCCGTCAATAGATTCCGCATCCCGCCTTTAATTTTAGAATTTAATTTCAAATATTGAAATCAACTATTGACATATGAAATTATAGGCTATATATTGAACATAACAATGATCCCTTAAACCAACTACTAAAGAATATGGAGGAATTTGATATGATCCAGAAACAGTATTGTGTCAACGGCGAGTGGAAAGACTCCAAAACCGACAAATGGATGGACGTAACCGACTCCAGCACCGGTGAAGTCATTGCGCAGGTTCCCTGCTGCACCGTGGATGAAGTGGAAGAAGCGATTGCAGCTGCAGCCGCAGCGTTCCCTGCCTGGTCCCAGACCTCTATCAGCCAGCGCACCCAGATGATGTTCAAGTGGCGCAACGTGCTGCAGGAGCATCTGGAAGAGCTGACCGTCCTGTGCGCCAAGGAACTGGGCAAGAATCTGGCAGAGGCCCGCGGCGACGTGCTGAAGGCTATCGAGCCCACCGAGCTGGCCTGTGCAACGCCGTACATCTCTCAGGGCAAGGCTGCTCTGCAGGTGACCACCGGCTTCGATACCGCCACTTACAGAATGCCTCTGGGCGTTGTGGCCGGCATCGTTCCCTTCAACTTCCCCGCCATGATCCCCTGGGGCTGGATGGTTCCTCTGGCCATCGCTACCGGCAACACCGTGGTGCTGAAGGCTGCTTCCTACACTCCCCTGACCTCCATGCGCATTCTGGAGCTGTTCTATAACGAAGCCGGCTTCCCCAAGGGCGTGGTGAACCTGGTCACCTGCAGCCGCAAGGAATCCGAGCTGTTCCTGACCGATCCCCGCATTAAGGCCGTCACCTTCGTTGGCTCCACCAGCATCGGCAAGCATATCTATTCTATCGCCGCCGCTCATGGCAAGCGCGTGCAGGCTCAGTGCGAAGCCAAGAACCATGCGCTGGTACTGGAGGACTGCGATCTGGAGAGCGCCACCAACGCCATCATCAACTCTACTTACGGCTGCGCCGGTATGCGCTGCATGGCTCTGCCTGTCATCGCTGTTCAGGAGAGCATCGCTGATAAGTTCGTGGCCAAGCTGAAGGAAAAGGCACAGGCTCTGAAGGTTGGCTGCGCCTACGATCCCGCCACGCAGCTGGGTCCCGTGGTCAACGCCGAGCACAAGCAGTTTGTATGCGACTGGATCCAGAAGGGCGTGGACGAAGGCGCAGAGCTGGTTCTGGACGGCCGCGACATCGTGGTTCCCGGCTATGAAAACGGCTTCTTTGTCGGCCCCACCATCCTCGACCATGTTAAGCCCGGTATGACCATCGGCGACCGCGAGATCTTTGGCCCCGTCACCGTCATCAAGCGCGTGAAGAATTACGAGGAAGGCATTGCTGTGATGAACGCCAATCCCTTCGCCAACGGCTCCGTTATCTTCACCCAGAGCGGCTATTATGCACGTCGCTTCGAGATGGAGACCGACGGCGGCATGGTGGGTATCAACGTCGGTATCCCCGTTCCTTCCGCTTACTTCCCCTTCTCCGGCAACAAGGATTCTTTCTTCGGCGACCTGCATGTGCTGGGCGAGGACGGCGTCCGCTTCTACACCCGCGCCAAGACCGTCACCAAGCACTGGTATGACGAGGAGTCTCACAAGAAGGTCATGGATACCTGGGAAGGTACCGTGGAGCGCGTCTGATTTTACGCGCCGTAACACACTCTATGACGAGGTGCATTATGGATTTTGAAAAACTGACACGGCTCAGCGCCGATATCCGAATCTGGACCATCCGCACCATCGCGGAGGCCGGTTTCGGCCACATCGGCGGCTCGGCCTCTATTGCCGATGTGCTGGCCGTTCTGTACGGCGGCATGATGAAGATCGACCCTGAAAATCCCAAGTGGGAGGAGCGCGACTGGTTCGTTCTCTCCAAGGGTCACTGCGCCCCCGCACTGTACGCGGCACTGGCGCTGCGCGGCTTCTTCCCCATGGACTGGCTGAAAACGCTGAACAAGGGCGGCACCAATCTGCCCAGCCACGCAGACCGTCTGCGCGTCCCCGGTGTGGATATGAGCACCGGCTCCCTCGGTCAGGGCATCTCCGCTGCCGTAGGCATTGCGCTGGCCAACCGCATGCAGGGCCGCAACAGCTGGACCTACACCATCGTCGGCGACGGTGAGTGCAATGAGGGTCAGGTCTGGGAAGCCTGTGAGGTGGCAACACATCAGGCACTGGATCACCTGATTGTCTTTGTTGACTGGAATAAGAAGCAGCTGGACGGCACACTGGAACAGATCAGCAATCCTGTCGATCTGGCAGGTAAGTTTGCCGCGTTCGGTTTCGCCTGCGAGACCGTCCCCGGCTATGACGTGAAGGCCATCTGGGAGGCTATCGAACGGGCAAAGGCTGCTCCCGGCAAACCTCACTGCATCGTGCTGGACACCATCAAGGGTCTGGGCGTGAAGCTGGCCGAAGTCGAAGACTTTAACCACTATCTAACCTTCGACGTCGCCAAGGGCGAAACCAGTGTCGAAGAAATCGAACGTCGGCTTGCCGAGGGAACCTATCCGGGAGGTGACTTCAAATGGTAAAGATTCGCGCAACACACGAAAAAGACACACGGGAAATGCGCGCCATTTACGGCGAGGCCCTGATGAAAGCCGCTGAGAAACACAAAAATCTGGTGGCCATCAACTGCGACTTGTGCAGTTCCATGGGCCTGAAGTCCTTTGTGAAGGCATTTCCCGACCGCGCCATTAACGTGGGCATTCAGGAAGCCAACGGCTGCAGTATGGCCGGTGGTATGGCTGCTGCCGGCATGCTCCCCTTCTTCAATACCTTCTCCGTCTTTGCTTCCCGCCGCGTATATGATCAGATCTTCATGTGCGCAGCATACCCGAAGCTGAATGTGAAGATCGTCGGCGGCGACGCTGGTGTCACTGCCACCAGCAACGGCGGTACCCACATGCCCTTTGAGGATATCGGTATCCTGCGCGTCATGCCCGGCATCACCATTATGGAACCCTCTGACGGCGTCATGCTGGACGATCTGGTGGAGCAGATGGCGGAAACCGAAGGCCTGCAGTATCTGCGCTTCACCCGCAAGCAGACTGAGAAGATTTACGAAGAAGGATCTCACTTCGAGATCGGCAAGGCTGTTGTTGTCCGTGAAGGCAAGGATGCCACCATCATTACCTGCGGTATTCTGGTGACCGAGGCTCTGAAAGCCGCTGAAACACTGGCCGCTGAAGGCCTCGATGTGCGGGTGGTAGATATGTTCACCATCAAGCCCATTGACGCCGCCTGCATCTTGGAAAGCGTGAAAGCTACCGGCGCACTGGTCGTTGCTGAAAACCACCAGCTGATCGGCGGTCTGGCCAGCGCAGTGGCAGAAGTTCTGGCCGACAACGCTATTGGCGTTCCCATGGAGAAAATCGGTATCCGAGACGAATTCGGTGAAGTGGGCGATCAGGCCTATCTGATGGAGCGTTTCCAGCTCACTGCTCCCTACATTGTGGAGGCAGTGAAAAAAGCCGTTTCCAAAAAGTAACACAGCATCCTAAACCAAAGGCACGGGGCATTTACGCCCCGGATGCCTCCATTGCTGAACAGGCATAACTCTCTTTTTACAGCACAATGCTCCCGCTGGTCTGTCCCACGGGGCAGACCGGCCCTCCTTGCAATAAACCCCCGGC
>JAFYQM010000087.1 GCA_017547085.1 Oscillibacter sp. | reverse complement strand
GAGGCAGCACCAGGCCGTTGTCGTCGCCGTGAGTCATGATGATACCGCCGATCATGCGGGTGGAAGAACCCCAGGAAGTCTGATGGGGATTGTGGGGCTTGTTGTCCTTGCCGGCGAAAGTAATGTCAAAGGCCTTGGCAAAGCCGTAGCCGATATAATGGCTGGTGCCGGACTGCAGGGCCTTGCCGTCGTGCATCATGCACTCCACAGTATAGGTCACTTCTGCGCCGTTGAACTTTTCCTTATCGGTCTTGCGGCCGCGGATGACGGGCATAGCCAGCACATCCTCGAAGAACTTGGCGTAGACTTCCAGCATCTGCATGGTCTCTGCACGGGCCTCTTCCTCGGTGGCGTGCATGGTGTGGCCCTCCTGCCACAGGAACTCACGGTGGCGCAGGAAGGGGCGGGAGGTCTTCTCCCAGCGGATGACGCTGCACCACTGGTTATACAGCTTGGGCAGGTCGCGGTGGGAATGGATCACATTCTTGAAATGCTCGCAGAAAATCGTCTCAGAGGTGGGACGGATGGCATAGCGCTCCTCCAGCTTCTCGCTGCCGCCGAAAGTGACCCATGCGCACTCGGGAGCGAAGCCCTCCACATGGTCCTTCTCCTTCTGCAGCAGGGATTCGGGCAGCAGCATGGGCATCATCACGTTCTCTGCGCCGGTCTCCTTGAACATGGCATCCATCTTGTTCTGGATGTTCTCCCAGATGGCGTAGCCATAGGGGCGATAGACGAACATACCCTTGATGGAGGAGTAGTCGATCAACTCCGCTTTCTTGCAAACATCGGTGTACCACTGGGCGAAGTCTACGTCGCGGGCAGTGATGGCTTCCACCTGTCTCTTGTCCTGTGCCATAAGTCTCAATCCTTTACATCTATATATTATAGTAGCGCTTATGCGGTTTTCACTGAACTATTATTGTATCCATTCCGGCGGAAATTGTCAACTGTCACCGGATTGTAATTCCTCTGTAACGACTTCTTTCTGCAGGAATTGATACATTGTAGGCAGAAATCCAAAAAATGACACAAAGGAGGCGTTCTATGAAGCGCCTGATCGTCCTTGCCCTGATGCTGCTGATACTCTCCGGCTGCGCCGCACGGGAAGAACCGAAACCTACGGTGCCATCCTCCACACCTCCCGCCACGGAAGAGCCTGCTCCCCCACCGACAGAGCCGGAGCCTCCCACGCCCATCACCGCCGAAAGCCTGCGGGAGGAATACGAGGCCGCGGGCTTCACCATCCGCGAGATCGTGCCCTACGAGGGAGATTTTCTGATCCATTACGGCTCAGAACCCTATAACAGCATGTTCCAGTGGGTCTATACAAACACCGGCCTTCATGCTCCCCTGCTCTTTTCCGGCCGCGAAGTGCTGGACTACGAGATCAGCCACGCAGGATGTATCCGTGTCTTGGAGGGTGGAAACAACATTTACAACAACGCCGCACAAGCTTTTCCTGTCTACGAGTGCGCTTTTGCCAGTCTGCCGGTATCAGCCGAGGGAAATCCCCTCACCGATTATCATGCCAGCGGAAACGTCCAGCAGGAAACCTACTGGGCGCCCCTTGACATCTCCCACACCTTCGGCTGGGGGCATGGACAGGTGGCACTGGTTGACGTCCGCGTGACCACGCAAGGCGTTGAAGCCGTGTTCGGCCCCACGGCCGACAACATCGGCGGCTTCTTCGCAGCCGCCAGCGGCATCCCCGTGACAGAACCCGTCTATGACGAAGCGAGCCATACTCTGACGCTTCGTTTCCGCGAAACCTCTCTCGCCAGCGGTCAGCGCACCGAATTTACCAGCGAGAGCGATCAGTGGGCCTACGAAGATCTGGCCTCCGTCTGCCATCTGCCCACCTCCTTCCCCGCCGGAACCGTGGCAGGCTCCAATGAATTCATTTCCTCCGCCGAGGTCCGCGAGGACCGCGGGGATATTCTGCTGATCCTTACTCTGACGGAAGCCGCGCAGCAGTACACCGCCGAAACAGGCCAGCTGCTGCAAAATGAAAGCCGCCCCTACCTGCAGCTCTCCCTGCGGGAGAACCGGCTATATTGAACAAATTGCCGCAAGCGGACAATCCGCTTGCGGCAATTATGGTAGTACCTTTCTATTTACTTTTTTCGACAGCCGTGCTATCCTGATAACATGGAACAGTATGAGATCATCCGCTCCCGCCGCAAAACGCTGGCGCTGGAGATCACAAAAGGCTGCCGTGTGCTGGTGCGCGCACCCATGCGGCTCCCTGCCGCCGCCATTGAAGCCTTCGTGGCAAAGCACGCCGACTGGATCGACCGCCATCTGGCGAGGCAGCGGGAAAAAGCGGCCTCCGCACCACCGGAACCCACCGCAGGGGAAATTGCCGCTCTGAAAGCGCAGGCCCACGCCATTCTGCCGGAAAAGGTGGCAGATTGGAGCAGCCGGATGGGCGTGACCCCCACCGGGATCAAAATCACCGCCGCCCGTAAGCGCTACGGCAGCTGCAGCGGCAGAAACAGTCTGTGCTTCTCCTGCTTTCTGATGCGCTATCCCGAAGCGGCCATCGATCTGGTGGTGGTACACGAGCTGTGCCACATCAAAGTACGCAATCACGGGCCGGACTTTTACGCCCTGATGGCGCAATACCTGCCCGATCACAAGGAACGAAAGAAACTATTAAAATAAAGGAGCCGACAACATGAACAAGCTGAACCTCTCCGAGCAGCTGGCAAGCAACGCCTATCCCGGCCGCGGCATCGTGCTGGGCCGCAGCGCAGACAACAAGTACGCCATCGCCGCCTATTTCATCATGGGCCGCAGCGAAAACTCCCGCAACCGCGTCTTCACCGTGACCGAGGACGGCATCCGTACCGAGGCCTATGATCCCTCCAAGATGGTGGATCCCAGCCTGATCATCTATCATCCCGTCCGCAAGGTGGGCGACGACCTGATCGTCACCAACGGCGACCAGACCGACACCATCCGCGATGGCATCCTCGCCGGAAAGAGCTTCGGTCAGGCGCTGCACACCCGCGAGTTCGAGCCCGACGGCCCCAACTACACCCCCCGCATTTCCGGCATGCTGTGCAAAGACGGCAGCTTCCGCCTGTCCATTCTGAAGAGCGCCGACGGCGATCCCAGCTGCTGCCACCGTTTCTTCTACACTTACGACCATCCTCTGGCCGGTGAGGGCCGCTTCATCCACACCTACATGGGTGACGGCAATCCCCTGCCCTCCTTCGAGGGCGAGCCGGAGCGCGTCATTCTGGACGCTCCCAACGCCGAGGCACTGGCCGAGCAGATGTGGACTTCCCTGAACGCCGACAACAAGGTGTCCCTGTTTGTCCGCTACATCAATCTGGAAAACGGCACCGAGCAGCAGGTCATCCGCAACAAGTTCTAAAACGCATAAAAGAGACACCGCCGAAGGGGAAAAACGGCGGTGTCCCTTTTTGTATATCAGGCCCCGAAAGGGGTGATATCTCTTACTATAGTGACATCGGGGCGGGCAGCAGCAATGGCCTCCAGCACCTTGTCTACATTTTTCTGAGCTTCAAACATCAAGTCCTTGTAGAACTCCCCGTCATAGCTCAGCCGCAGCCGCACCATGGGCAGCTGCTTTCCGCAGGTACCTTTCACGCTGATGGCAGTATTCTTGCTCAGCACATGAGTCAGGGCTGTATAGGGCAGATACTGGTCACCGGGGAAGGCGGGGAAATACACCGCCTTGTCACTAAAACGGAACTGCTCTGCCCGTTTGGCTGTACGTCGATCCTCTTTCACATCTTCGAGTTCGAACTTCTGAGATAGGGATTTAATTTCAAACAACGGCATGTCATCCGCCTCCTTTCTTTTGCATCAGTATATCAGGATTCTTTCATCTAAAAGGTAGCAAATGCAACTTCTGTTAAAAAATTTTAACAGCCCCGGCCATTTGACCGGGGCTGTTTCGTATGCAAAAACGACTTATTCGCCCATAGGTGCGCCGCACTGGGGGCAGAACTTGCTGTCAGCCTTGGCGCCGCAGATGGGGCAGGCCTTCTCTTCCACGACAGGCGCGGCAGGCTCTGCCTTGGCAGGCTTGCTGGCTTCCAGCTCAGCGATCTTGGCCTTGGAGCTTACCACAGCCTCCACCAGATCGCGGACGGCGTCGGGGATTTCGCCCTCGTACTCGTTGACAAACCACTCACCGATGGTGCGGCAGGTCTTGTCGATCTCGCGCTGCTCGCCGGCAATCGCCACATTGATCTTCGTCAGTTCCGCAGTGTCCTTGGCCTTGTCCGCTGCAACCGCTGCAAATGCCTTGGTCTTCTTGCCCAGATCCTCAAAAAATGCCATACAAATAACCCCTTTCCTTGTTCACGCGCACCTTCCACACGGACGGCACGATGTTTTCCTTACGAATAGTATACCGTGTTTCCGCCATCGGCGCAACGAATTTTCTCGTTTATTTACAGAGTGTTTTTATTCTGCCTCGATCCAACCGGCGGCCCGCTGCACCGCCCGCTGCCATCGGGCATAATCGGCGGCACAGTCCGCCTCCGCACGCTGCGGCGCAAACACATGCTGGCTGCGGCGCAGTGCTTTTAATTCTTCCAGCCCTTTCCAGACGCCTACAGCCAGCCCCGCCAGCGCGGCGGCACCGAAGGCAGTGGTCTCCACCTGTGCAGGGCGGTCCACCCGCAGCCGCAGCAGATCCGCCTGCGTCTGCATCAGGATGTCGCTGACAGACGCGCCGCCATCCACCCGCAGCTCCGTCAGCGGGCAGGGAGCATCGGCATTCATGGCCCGCACCAGATCCGTCACCTGATAAGCAATGGAATCCAGCACCGCCCGGGCGATGTGGGCACGGGTGGAACCGCGGGTCAAGCCCACGATCGTGCCGCGGGCGTACATATCCCAGTAGGGCGCGCCCATACCGGTAAAGGCAGGCACCACGACCACGCCGCCGGAAGAAGGCACGCTTTCCGCCAGCCGGTCACATTCCGGTGCAGAGGAGATGAGCCCCAGCTCGTCCCGCAGCCACTGGATGGTGCTGCCCGCGTTGAACACGCTGCCCTCCAGCACATAGGTCACTTGGCCGCCCACCGACCAGCCGATACTGGTGACAAGGCCGGACTTGGAGCGAACCACCTCGCCGCCCACATTCATCAGCGCGAAGCAGCCGGTGCCGTATGTATTCTTGGCCTCGCCGGGGCTGAAGCAACCCTGACCGAACAGCGCCGCCTGCTGGTCTCCGGCGCTGCCGCAGATGGGGATGCCCGCAAGGCACTCCAGTCCGGGGATGTTTTCCGCCACGGTGCCGTAGACCTCGCTGTTGTCTCTCGGCTCCGGTAGCAGAGAAACGGGAATGCCCAGCACAGCGCATAGTTCCTCATCCCACTGCAGGGTATGGATGTTAAAGAGCATGGTGCGGGAGGCGTTGGAGTAGTCCGTTACATGGACCTTGCCGCCAGTCAGGTTCCAGATCAGCCAGCTGTCCACCGTACCGGCACACAACTCGCCACGCTCTGCCCGTTCCTTCAGGCCAGGCACGTTGTCCAGCATCCACTTGATCTTGGTGCCGGAAAAATAGGCATCGATTACAAGACCGGTTTTCTCCTGCACCGTGTCTGTAAAGCCCGCCGCCTTCAGCATGTCACAGATGGCAGCCGTACGGCGGCACTGCCAGACAATGGCATTGTAAATCGGCTTTCCGGTGGCCCGTTCCCAAAGGATCGTGGTTTCCCGCTGGTTGGTGATGCCGATGGCAGCAATTTTTTTCGGGTCGATATGGGCGGCGTCCACCGCCTCGATCAATGCCCGCTTCTCCGTATTCCAGATCTCCACGGGGTCGTGCTCCACCCAGCCGGGCTGGGGATAGATTTGGCGGAAGGGATACTGGGCACGGGAGACAATATTCCCCGCTTTGTCAAACAAAATAGCGCGGGAGCTGGTCGTTCCCTGATCCAGCGCGACAACATAAGCTTCCATACAAAGCCTCCTCTGGTATTTTCCTGCAGAGTGTGCTATATTTTCCTCAGTATAACACAGAAAGGAACGGTTGACCATGGTGAGAAATGAATTTACCTTCCTCTCCGCTGACGGGAAAACCCCCATCCACGCGGTGGAATGGCTGCCGGAAGGGCAGCCCCGGGCCGTACTGCAGATCGCCCACGGCGTATCGGAGTACATTCTGCGCTATGAGCCCTTTGCCTGCTATCTGACGGAGCAGGGCTTCGCCGTGGTGGGCCACGACCATATCGGCCACGGCAGCTCGCTGGCCGAAGGCGCGGAGCGCCTGTACTTCGGCCCGAAAGGCAGTTGGGATTGGGTAGTGCAGGACATTGACGCGCTGCGGCAGTTGGCTGGAAAAAAGTTTGCCGGACTTCCCTACTTCCTGCTGGGCCACTCCATGGGCTCGTTTTTAGTCCGCACCTATCTGATCCGTTACCCCGGCAGCGTGGACGGCACGGTCATCATGGGCACCGGCCAGATGGCTCCCGCCCTGATCACCGGCGGTCTGGCCGTGGCCGCCGCCGAGGGAAAGCGCATCGGCGAGGACCAGCCCAGCCCCATCGTCACCAAACTCTCCTTCGGTACCTACAACAAGCTCTTCGCCCCGAACCGCACCGACTTCGACTGGCTGTCGGTCAACAAGGAAAATGTGGACACCTACATCGCCGACCCCCTCTGCGGCGGCAACGCCTCTATCGGACTGTTCCGGGAGATGCTGGGCGGCATGCGCTTCATTGCAAAGTCGGAAAATCTGAAGAAGATGAACCGGAATATGCCCATCCTGTTCATTTCTGGCGAAATGGACCCCGTAGGCGACTGCGGCAAGGGCGTGCAGCGGGCATATGAGAGCTTCCTGAAAGCCGGGATGCGGGATGTATCGATCCGTCTCTACCCCGAACTGCGCCATGAGATTCTCTGCGAAACCGAGCGTCAAACTGTTTTTGAGGACATTTTCCATTGGCTGGAAGCACACCATTCCACCTGACAATTGCAAAAAAGCACCGCTGCTTTTGCAGCGGTGCTTTTGATATAGAGGATGAAAAAGAGGATTACAGGAGGCCTTCTTTCTTGGCGGCCAGATACTGGAGCAGCACGATGCCGCCCACGACCACAAGGCCGATGGCATCGGATACCGCGCCGGGAATCATCATACCCAGGCCACCGGCAATCAGCAGCACACGGAAGGCCGGATTGATCTTGCGGTACAGGTGGCCATTGAGGGCAGCAGCAATACCGAACAGGCCAATCAGCGCGCTGACCACGATCAGCACCACATCCAGCGCACCCACGCTGAACAGGTCGCCCGCCTTGTTCATAAACAGCATGGCGGGGTTCAGAGCAAAAATGTAGGGCACAATGAACGCCGCGATTGCCAGCTTCGTGGCATTGAGCGCCGTCTTCATGGGAGGTGCCTTGGCGATGGCGGAACCGGCATAGGCAGCCAGTGCCACAGGAGGCGTGATATCAGCCACAATACCGAAGTAGAACACGAAGAAGTGGGCAGCCAGCATGGGGATGCCGATCTCTTCGCTCATCAGGATGGGGGCACAGGTAGAGGCCATGATGCAGTAGTTCGCCGTGGTAGGAACGCCCATACCCAGAATGATGCAGCAGATCATGGTCAGGAACAGGGCCAGAATGGGTACGCCTGCAGAGGCAGCCACGATAGCGCGCAGCAGCTTGGAGGCAAGACCAGTGGTAACGATGCAGCCGGCAACCACGCCTGCCATGGCGCAGGCAGCAGCCACGGTGATGGTACCCTTGCCGCCGGCCTCCAGCGCATCAACGGCCTTGGAGAGGGAAATACGGTCATCTTTATTGATGATACCCACAATGATGGTCACCAGAATGGCGATCGCCGCAGAGGACTGCATGGTGCGGGCACCGGTGGACACCAGCCACACCAGAATCACCAGCGGAGCCAGCAGATAGATCTTCTTTGCCAGTTCACGGAAACGGGGCAGCTCGTCGCGGTTCAGGCCGCGCAGGCCCAGCTTCTTAGCCTCCAGATGAACGGCAATATAAATACCGGTGAAGTACAGCACGGCAGGCAGCACAGCCAGCAGAGCGATCTTGGCATAGGGGATACCAGTGTACTCGGCCATCAGGAAGGCGGCAGCGCCCATGATGGGAGGCATGATCTGACCGCCGGTGGAGGCGGCAGCCTCAACAGCGCCTGCGAACTCGCCCTTATAACCGGTACGCTTCATCATGGGAATGGTGACGGAACCGGTGGTAACGGTATTGCCCACAGAGGAGCCGGACACCATGCCGCACAGGGCGGAGGAGATGACGGCAACCTTGGCGGGGCCGCCGGCAGAGGCGCCGGCCACGCAGTTGGCGAGGTTAATAAAGAAGTTGGAAATACCAGTGCGTTCCAGGAAGGCGCCGAAGATGATGAAGATGACGATGTACTTCTGGCAGGTGGCGATGGGGGTGCCCATGACGCCGCTGACGGTGTAGAACAGGTCATACATCACCTTGCCGAAGCGGACATTCACCAGTGCGTAGATCAGCAGCGCAGCCACCACGCACAGAATGGGGATACCCACACTGCGGCGGCACAGCTCCATCAGCGCCAGAATAGCCACCACGGCCATGGCCAGCATGATGGGGCTCTTGGAGATCACGGTGTAGTCCGTCAGCAGGATCTTTTCGGCATTTGCCGCGAAATAGAAGAACGGCACGCTGCCCACGATCATAATGACAACGTCATACCAGGGCAGGTGGTTTTCCTTCACATTCTTCTTGCTTGCGGGGTAGTTCAGGTAACCGATGATAATGATGAAGCCGAGGAACAGCGTCAGGGGGATCTCGGCGATGCCGCGGAACAGCAGCGTCATAGCAAGACAGTACACGGAAAAGGCCGCCATCAGATAGCGAATGACCATCTTGGGCATACCGGTCCAGATACGGGTGTTGGATTCGCGGTCATACTTTTTCATGACCTCTTCCACGTCCGCAGCAGTACCAACTTCCGCCGTATCAACACTTGCTACACCCACTGTTTCTTCTGCCAGCGGCTTCTTTTTCTTTAAAAAGGCCATATTCTTTCTCCTCTTAGCAGATTTTTAACAGAGTTTGAAAACACAGGAACTGCGGCGGAATGTTCCGCCGCAGTTCGCGTATGCATACAGGTTCTTACTTCGTGGGGACAGTGATGCCCTTTTCAGCGAAGTACTTGGCAGCGCCCTTGTGATAGGGAACGGCGGTGACGGAAGCGGCGAAGTCCAGATCCAGCTCAGCCTTCTTGTCGTGAGCCAGCGTATCGACGCTCTCAAAGATACCGGAAACCACGTTGTAGACAGCATCCTCGTCCACATCGTCGCGTGCAATGATCACAGCACCCACAGCCACGGTGGTAGCATCCTTCTCCAGGCCATAGGCCTCAGCGGGGATGACGTTCTTGCTGTAATAGGGGGAAGCAGCGGTCAGCTTCTCAATGTGCTCGTCATCCAGCTCGACCAGATAGACGTCGCGGCTGGTAGCCAGAGAAGTGATAGCGGTGGTGGGAGCGCCGGAAACGATGAAGCCGGCATCGATCTTGCCGTCCTGCAGAGCCTCGGTGGAGTCACCGAAGGACTGGTAGGTGGGGTTGATGTCGTCCAGAGTCAGGTCATAGGCAGCCAGCACGTCGATGGCGTTGAAGTACACGCCGGAGCCGGACTCACCAACGGAAACGGTCTTGCCCTTCAGGTCGGCAACGCTCTTGATGGTGGGATCCAGAGTGACAATCTGCACCTGCTCCATATACAGGGAAGCGACGGTGGAGAAGCTGTCGATCTTGTTCTCAAACAGGCTGGTGCCGTTGTAGGCATAAGCCATAACGTCGGACTGCACCAGACCCAGCTGGGCATCGCCGATATCCATCAGCTCAATGTTGGCCTTGGAGCCCTTGCCGACGATGGCGGTAACGGTGGTCTTGGTATCGTCACTGATCTGGCCGGCCAGAACGGTACCGAAGCCATAGTAAGTACCGGTCTCACTGCCGGTGGTGAAGGTCAGCTCCTTGCTGCCGCCGCAGCCGGCCAGAACGGAAGCCATCAGAACGGCTGCCATCAGCAGAGACATCATCTTTTTCATCGTAACATCCTCTTTTCATGTTTGGTTGGGTAGTCTTTTACTACTCTGCATATGATACCGCACCCGCCTTCATTTTTCAAGTGCTTTTTTCCGTTTGTCTAGATTTATTTGCAAGAAATCATTCTTTATCTTGCAAAATTGCCGCATTTTCAGGAGAAAAGTGACAGTCCCCCTGCAAATAACGTCATTCTGCACAAAGGATTTCTTCTTTTTGAGGTTGACCTTTGTCCACATCCTACGGACACTGTTCCACCGTACTGCATTTTTTTGCAGGAAAATTTTTCAGCATTTTTGGAATCTATGTTGCATGCAGCCCTTTTATCGTTGATTTTTCAAGGAAAACCGCAAAAAACACCGCATCCCATAACGGAATGCGGTGTTTGGCATTTTATAAATTACTTCTTTGCCTTGGTGTCCACAACGTTCTTCACCAGAGCGGCAAACTCGTCGAAGCTCATGGCACCCAGATCGCCGTCGGCGCGGTGGCGGGGAGACACGGTACCGTTTTCGATATCGCGGTCGCCCACGATGACCATGTAAGGCACCTTTTCCAGCTGTGCCTCACGGATCTTCTTACCGATCTTCTCGTTGCGATAGTCCACTTCCACGCGGAAGCCCATAGCCTCCATAGCGCGAGCCTTCTCTGCGCAGTAGTCGGCGGCACGGTCGGTGACAGGCAGGAAGCGAACCTGCTCAGCAGACATCCAGGTAGGCAGAGCACCGGCATACTTCTCGATCAGCAGTGCCAGAGTACGCTCATAGCAGCCCATGGAAGTGCGGTGGATAATATAGGGCAGAGCCTTCTCGCCATTCTCGTCGATATAGTACATGCCGAACTTCTCAGCCAGCAGCATATCGATCTGAATGGTGATCAGGGTATCTTCCTTACCAAAGACGTTCTTGACCTGAATATCCAGCTTGGGGCCATAGAAGGCGGCCTCATCGATACCAATCTCATAGTTCACGCCCAGATCGTCCAGAATCTGGCCCATGACCTTCTGTGCAGTCTCCCACTGTTCAGCGGTGCCTTCGTACTTGGCGGTGTTATTGGGATCCCACTGGGAGAAGCGGAAGGTCGCGTCTTCCTTCAGGCCCAGCGTTTCCAGACAGTAGTTTGCCAGTTCGAAGCAGCCACGGAATTCCTCCTCCAGCTGGTCGGGACGCAGCACCAGATGACCCTCGGAAATGGTGAACTGACGGACACGGATCAGACCGTGCATCTCGCCGGAGTCCTCATTACGGAACAGGGTGGAAGTCTCACCCAGACGCATGGGCAGATCACGGTAAGAACGCTGACGGTTCAGATAGGTCTGATACTGGAAGGGGCAGGTCATGGGACGCAGTGCGAAGCACTCCTTCGTCTCATCATCGGGATCGCCCATGATGAACATGCCCTCACGATAGTGATCCCAGTGGCCGGAG
>JAFYQM010000086.1 GCA_017547085.1 Oscillibacter sp. | reverse complement strand
GGGCTACTCTCATGAAGTGTTCATGGACGAGATCCCCGGCATCACCGTGGAAGTTCCCGCTCCCAACAAGATCATCGTCCACGGCATTGACAAGCAGGTCGTTGGCCAGTTTGCAGCAGAAGTCCGTGGCAAGCGTCCCCCCGAACCCTACAAGGGCAAGGGCATCAAGTACTCCACCGAGGTTATCCGCCGCAAGGCTGGTAAGGCCGGTGGCAAGAAGTAATGGAGGTGTGCCGAAATGGTTAAGAACGTCAACAAGAACGCAATGCGCCTGAAGCGGCATGTCCGCGTGCGCGGCAAGATCTCCGGCACCCCCGAGTGTCCCCGTCTGAACGTGTTCCGCAGCAACGCGAACATCTACGCCCAGATCATCGATGATGTCAACGGTGTGACTCTGGCTTCCGCCAGCACACTGGAGAAGGATTTCGAGGGTGCTACCGGCAACACTGAGGCTGCCAAGAAGGTAGGCGCAGCTCTGGCTGAGCGTGCCAAGGCAAAGGGCATCGAGCAGGTCGTATTTGACCGTGGCGGCTATATTTTCCATGGCCGTGTTGCTGCTCTGGCTGAGGGTGCCCGCGAGGCTGGCCTCAAGTTCTAAGGTAGAGGAGGAAAAGAAATGGCTTACGAAAAGACTCCTAGAAATGAAGCTCCCGAGATGATTGAGAAGGTCGTTTACCTGAACCGTGTCTCTAAGACCGTTAAGGGTGGCCGTGTCATGAAGTTCTCCGCTCTGGTCGTCGTCGGTGACGGCAAGGGCACTGTGGGCTATGGCCTGGGCAAGGCTGCCGAGGTCTCCGAGGCGATCCTGAAGGGTATCGCTGATGCCAAGAAGAACCTGGTTAAGGTTTCCATCGTCAACGGCACCATCCCCCATGATGTGGTGGGTATCTTTGGCGCCGGTTCCGTTATGCTCAAGCCCGCTCCCGAGGGTACCGGCGTGATCGCCGGCGGCGCTGTGCGTGCAGTCATGGAGGCTGTGGGTATCCACAACATCTGTGCTAAGTGCCTGCGTTCCAACAACCCCCAGAACGTGGTCAAGGCTACCATGGAAGGCCTGAAGTCCCTGCGTTCCGTCGAGCAGATCGCTGAGATCCGCGGCAAGAGCGTAGAAGAAATCGTTGGTTAAGGAGGGCAATTAACATGGCAAACCTGAAGATTAAGCTTGTTAAGAGCCTGAACGGCCGGCTGGAAAAGCAGATCGCTACTGCCCATTCTCTGGGCCTGCGTAAGATTGGCCAGGAGACTGTTCAGCCCGACAACACCCAGACCCGCGGCAAGATCGCCAAGATTGGTTTCATGCTGCAGGTTACCAAAGTAGAATAAGGAGGAGACAAGTATGAAACTGCACGAACTTGCTCCTGTCGCTGGCTCCACTTTTGTGGGTAAGCGTAAGGGTCGTGGTGCCGGTTCCGGCAACGGTAAGACCGGTGGTCGTGGCCACAAGGGTCAGCATGCCCGTTCCGGCGGCAAGACCCGCGTTGGCTTCGAAGGCGGCCAGATGCCTCTGGTCCGTCGTGTCCCCAAGCGTGGCTTCAACAACATCTTTGCAAAGCCTTTGACTGCCATCAATGTGGCTGTTCTGAACCGCTTTGAGGACGGTGCTGTGGTGGATGCCGCCGCTCTGATTGAAAAGGGCATCATCTCCGCATGCCCCTATGGTCTGAAGGTGCTGTCCAACGGCACTTTGACCAAGAAAGTTACTGTTAAGGCAGCGGCCTTCTCTGAGTCTGCAAAGGAAAAAATCGAGCAGGCAGGCGGAAAGGCCGAGGTGGTTTAAGTGTTTAGTACGCTGGCAAACGCTTGGAAGATCCCTGAACTGCGTAAGAAGCTGATGTTCACCATGCTGGTGCTGCTGATTTACCGGATCTGTAGTGTCATTCCTGTTCCTTTTATTGATGCAGCGCAGCTGGCCAGCTACTTTGAATCCACCCTGTCCAACACTATTTTGGGTCTGTATGATGCCATGTCCGGCTCCGCCTTCTCTACGGCGACGGTGCTGGCACTGGGCATCCAGCCCTACATCAACTCTTCTATTATCATCCAGCTACTGACTGTTGCCATCCCCGCTCTGGAGCGTATGGCTAAGGAAGAGGGCGAGGCCGGTAAGAAGAAGATTGAACGTATTACCCGTTACACCACTGTGGGCCTGGGCCTGCTGCTAGGCTTCGCATATTACACCATGATGCGTAATTACGAGACCCAGGGCTTGACTTTGATCACCGGCGAGGGCTTCCTACCCGCCATGGTGATTATCCTGGCTTTCACCGCAGGTTCCTGCTTCGTGATGTGGATGGGTGAGCAGATCACCGAGTTCGGTATCGGCAACGGCATCTCTATGATCCTGTTTGCCAATATTATCTCCGGTCTGCCCGGAACCCTGTCCCGCCTGCTGGGCATGGCTTGGTGGCAGTCGCTGATCGTTGTGGTCGGCATGGTTCTGCTGGTGGTCTTCATCGTATTTATCAACGATGCAGAGCGCCGTATCCAGATCCAGTATGCAAAGCGCGTTGTGGGCCGCAAGGTCTACGGCGGTCAGGCAACCAACCTGCCTATCAAGGTGGCAATGTCCGGCGTTATGCCCGTGATCTTTGCTTCCTCTATCTGCTCTATTCCCGCTACCGTCTGCGCCTTTATCGGTGTCAAGGAGGGGAACTGGTGGTATGACAATCTGTGGAGTCCCAACAGCTGGGCATACTTCGCAGCTTATGTGCTGATGATCTTCTTCTTCAGCTGGTTCTACTCCACCATCCAGTACGATCCCGTGGAGATCGCCAACAACCTGAAGAAGAACGGTGGCTTTATCCCCGGCTTCCGTCCGGGCAAGCCCACTGCTGATTTCATTCAGAATGTGATCAACAAGATCATTGTGTTCGGTGCTGTGTACTTGGCGATTGTTGCTGGTTTGCCCATCGTGTCCGGAAACCTGATGTCCGGTGTTAAAAACCTGGCGATCGGTGGCACTTCCGTAATCATCGTTGTGGGTGTTGCACTGGAAACCGTGAAGGCATTGGAAGCTCAGATGCTTATGCGTCACTACAAGGGCTTCCTGGACTAAGTCGGAGGCGATTTATTCCATGAATATTATTCTGTTAGGCGCTCCCGGCGCCGGTAAGGGCACACAGGGCGAGATGATTTCCAAGCGTCTCGGTATCCCTACCATTTCTACCGGGAATATGCTCAGAGAGGCCATTAAGAATCAGACTGCTCTGGGCATGCAGGTGAAGAAATACATGGACGAAGGCGCTCTCGTTCCCGACGAATTGGTTCTTGACATCGTCGCGGAGCGGGTGACCCAGCCTGACTGCAGCAAGGGTTTCATTATGGACGGCGTGCCCCGCACGGTGCCCCAGGCAGAAGCCATTGATGCA
Source organism: Oscillibacter sp. (assembly GCA_017547085.1). Taxonomy (GTDB): domain Bacteria; phylum Bacillota; class Clostridia; order Oscillospirales; family Oscillospiraceae; genus Oscillibacter. Next base: position 1,567 of record JAFYQM010000086.1, on the reverse strand, counting down.
AAGGGTGTTCGTATCGACCATGTTGTTTCCCTGGAGGTGGACGACGAGGCCATCGCCAGCCGTATGTCCGGTCGGCGTGTGTGCACCAAGTGCGGTGCCAGCTATCACATCGTCAACAACCCCACCAAGGTTGAAGGCATCTGCGATTCCTGTGGCGGCGAGGTAGCTACCCGTAAGGACGATGAGCCGGCAACGGTTCTGAATCGTCTTAAGGTCTACCACGAGACCACTGAGGTCCTGAAGGATTACTACGCAAAGCAGGGCAAGCTCCGCCTGGTGTGTGGTGACCAGCCCATCGAAGATGCGCAAGCCGATATCCTGAAGACCATAGGGGTTACGGAATGATCGCAATCAAAAATGGACAAGAACTCCAGGCAATGCGTCAGGCCTGTAAGATTACCGCGGCAGCCCGTGCTTTGGCAGGGGAAATGGTAAGGCCCGGCGTTACCACCGGAGAGATTGACAAAGCCGTTCACGATTTTATCGTGAGCCAGGGCGCAAAACCGTCGTTCCTGGGTTATCACGGCTTCCCTGCAAGTACCTGCATCAGTGTGAATAACACTGTGATCCACGGGATCCCCGGCGGCTATGAGCTGCAGGAGGGCGATATTGTTTCTGTGGATGTGGGCGCTTATTATCGGGGGTTCCATGGCGATTGCGCAGCAACTTACCCCTGCGGCGTAGTCAGCGCCGAAGCGCAAAAGCTGATCGATGTGACGAAGCAGAGCTTCTTTGAAGGCATTTGCTATGCTAAGCGCGGATACAGGGTATCTGATATCTCCCACGCAATTCAAAAGCATGTGGAGTCTAACGGTTTTTCAGTTGTGCGGTCCTTCGTAGGTCACGGCGTGGGCGCACAGCTTCACGAGGAGCCGGAAGTACCGAACTTCGGTGCGCCCGGCCGTGGGCCGAGGTTATTGCCCGGCATGACATTGGCTATCGAGCCGATGGTCAATGCAGGTGGCTATGATGTCCGTGTTCTGAAGGACAAATGGACAACTGTCACTGTAGATGGCAGCCTCTCGGCACACTATGAAAATACTGTACTCATCACCGACGGGGAGCCGGAAATACTCACCGTCGCCGAAGGACTTTAATTATGGACCCAGATTTACCTGAATTCATGATTGCTGACGTGGTCATTTCCACGGCGGGGCGGGACGCGGGGAAGCTCTTCTATGTACTGGAAGCAGACGATACCTACCTGACCCTGGCAAACGGAAAAGACCGCTCCTTAGAGAAACCCAAACGTAAGAAGCGCAAACACGCGCAAAAGGTCCTTCGCTCTGAGACCAGAGTCGCCGAGAAGCTAAGAACAGGCGACAAGGTGCTCAACAGCGAATTACGAAGAGACCTGGCCTATTTGAGCCGGGAACTGAAGTAATGCCATTGGAGGTTTTGAGCTTTGGCAAAAGACGACGTAATCGAGATTGAGGGCATCGTTACCGATAATCTGCCCAACGCAATGTTTAAAGTAGATATCGGCAACGGCCACACCATTCTGGCCACCATTTCCGGCAAGCTGAGAATGAACTTTATCAAAATCTTGCCCGGTGACAAGGTAACT
>JAFYQM010000085.1 GCA_017547085.1 Oscillibacter sp. | reverse complement strand
TTTATCTACTTCTATAATCACCAACGCATCCAGTTAAAAACTGGAGTGGCGCCGCTAACGCTACGCCACTCCGCATAAAATTCAATATTTTCCTACTAGGGGTCTTTTTTGTGCTGTCCGTACAATCTGGGGCTATACACTATGGGAGGTGTTCTTTTATTGCGCCATATCATATTCCTCAAGGGGGGCATTTTCCGGAAGCCCCGCCTGATAGGAATTCGTATAAACATTGATGTTCTGTGTCTTCAGTTTGGAATGCAGAATCGTCTGGCTGGAATACAGCCCGGTATAAGCCGAGAGCATGTAGCTGATACCGCAAGCCAGTGCATAGTACAGCAAACCACCGTCACCGTACATCTCTATCGCAAGGAAAATGGATGCAATCGGACAATTCGTCGCGCCGCAGAAAACAGCTACCAGACCCAATGCGGCAGCAAAGCCTGCTGGAATTCCCAGCACAGGGCCTACCAGGCAGCCAAAGGCCGCACCCACAAAGAACGAGGGAACCACTTCGCCGCCCTTAAAGCCGGCAGCCAGCGTGATGGCAGTGAATAACAACTTCAAAAGGAACGCCTCCGGCCGCACACTGCCTTCCTCCACTGCGGCGACAATCACTTCCATGCCGGCGCCGTTATAATCCGTGGTGCCGCAAAGATACGTCAAGGCCACAACAGCCACACCGCCCACTACAACGCGTACCCATGCATTGGGAAAGCAGTGTTTCATCTTATGCTCTGCAAAATGAATCACCCCGCAGAACAAATCAGAAACCAGCGCACACAGGATGGAAAACACCATGACGCGGACCAACATACCCGCTTCTGTCGCAGGAAACGTTACTGCCAGTCGGGTAGGCTCCACCCCCATAGCGACAAAAAACGCCGTCAGCGCCGCAGTCATACAGGGGATAAACGCTGCCTGATACGTAATACCCACACTGATAACCATCAGCGCAAACATGGTGGCCGCCAGTGGCGTACCAAACAAGGCTGAGAAAAATGCCGCCATACCGGCCAGTGTAGCTGTACGCAGATCTCGCTCATCCAGCCGGAACAAACGGCCCGTATGCTGGCCGATGGTTCCGCCCATTTGCAATGCAGCACCTTCTCTTCCTGCACTGCCGCCGCCCAGATGGGTCAGCACAGCACCGATGAAAATGGCAGGCAACAGAAAAATGGGAAGCTTTTTCCCCTTATGCACCGCATCGATGATATCGTTGGTACCAAGGCCCTCTGTTTTCGTCAGCTTGTAAAACGCCACAATACCAAGGCCCAGAACCGGCAGGCACCACAGTAGCCACGGATGCTCCACACGCAATTCTGTGGCATAGTGGACGCCGATATGGAATGACGCGCCGATCACGCCGCAGACCGCGCCGATGCAAATGGAAATACACAGCCAGCGAAGCAGGACTCCCAAATACTCCTTTCCCCGCTTCAGCCAATCCAGAAACCACCGCACGATTCCTTTCACTGGCGGCTCCTCCTTACACAAGCGCGGGTTCGCTCTGTGCTGGGTTCTTGCCGTCCAGACGGGTCTCCAGCAGTTCGGGATGCTTCAAATACCGCTCAAAAGCGGCAAAGACACGGGAGTACTCAATGCCGGTGGCAATGCGCTCATCCATGACCACGCCCAGCGGCAGCTGCTTTTTACGGGAGCCCTCAGGTGCCATGGGATCGGGTACCGGCTTACCCATGCAGATGAACACACTGGTGGTGCCGAATTCATAAGTATGATGATAAATAAAGCGGGTGTTGATAGACGCCAGATTGGTAATGAACAAACTGGTGTGGAAGGGACTCAGGTCAATGATCTTACGGGGCAGCAGGCCAATCTGATCCAGTCCGTAAGCGATCTTGAACACCATGCGGGCAAGGCCGGGAACTGAAAACGCCCAGTTGACAAATTTATCTGTGTTGTTGTTATGCTCTGCCTGCAGATTCTTATCCACCAGTTCCCGGATGCGCTCGCTGATGGTAAACAGATCGTCTTCAGGATTCAGGAACAGCTTGACCACGGTTTCATCCGGCGTACCGTCAGCACGGGTCTTCAGCACCACAAAGCTGACACAGAAGTGATTGCGCTTGTAGATCTTCCGATTCATGATGAAGTAATTCATCTTCGGATTTTCCAGCGCAGCCTTGTAATATGCAGCGATCAGCAGGCTCATATGGGTCACCGTACGACCCTCTTTCCGCTTCTGGCGAATATAGGCCTTGATGATATCCTCATCGATATAGTCATTGGCCCAGTTCATGGCGTCATAACGCTTGGGCATGATGTGGGGCAGGGCCTGCATCACAGGAGTCAGGCCGGTTTTGACGCGGGTTCCGTCCGGTCTCATAAACGTTTCCTCATTCTTTCCTAAATTCTTGACATTGCTTACATTTACACACAAAGTCATTATAGTTTAATTTTCGCTAAAATTCAATAGTCCTCTACAGATTGCACCAAACCGGTAAATTCAATATAATAAAAATAATCCTCTCTGGGAAACCAAACCGTTTCTTTCTCGTCTATATCAGCAGAAAGAAAGGAGGCCGCTTATGGACGACGATGTCATCATCCGGCTGTACTGGGACCGGGATCAATCCGCCATCCGTGCAACCGCCGAAAAATACGGAACGTTTCTATACAATCTCTCATGGAATATTCTTCGCAGTTTTCCCGATGCGGAAGAATGTGTCAACGACACCTATCTGCGCACCTGGAACGCCATCCCCCCTGCCCAACCCACAGCGTTCCGGGCATGGCTGGGACGGATCGTCCGCAACCTGTCGCTGGACCGCTGGAAAAGCGCCCGGGCGGAAAAACGAGGCGGTGACGCGGTCGAGATGCTGCTGGGCGAACTGGACGACTGCGTCCCCACCCCCGATCAGGTGGAAAAACATCTGGAGGATCAGGAAATTGCCCGTTTGATCAGCGTTTTCCTGCGCACACTTTCTTCGGAAACCCGCACTATTTTCCTGCGGCGGTACTGGTACGGCGACTCTATGACGGAAATCGCCGCAAAGCTGCACTGCAGCGAAGGAAAAGTGAAATCCTCCCTGTTCCGTACCCGCAAAGCCCTGCGAAGCTATTTGGAAAAGGAGGGCGTGGTCTTATGAAAAACGAACGGCTTTTCCGCATCCTCGGCCTGATCGACGAAGAACTCATCGAAGAAGCCGCCACGCCGGCACCCGCCCGCAAAAAATCTTATCTGAAACCTATGATGGGGCTTGCTGCTTGTCTCGCCGTGGTTTGTCTGGTCAGTCTCCCCATGCTGTTCGGCGGCAGCCGCAAAGAGGAGTCTGCTGCTCCGCAAAGTCCCGAGGGCGGCTACACCGGCATCGAAACCGAAAAAAGCGAACCTGCCGCTTCCGATACGGAGCCCCTCAGTACAGAGGGGACCTCCTTCATGTCCTATGCCGGCCCGGTGTTCCCCATGACCGTTTTGAGCGAAACAGAAGGGCTGAGTGCCGAACGCAATACCGTCTGGGATTTTGCGCCGCGGGCCGGGCATGACGGTTCCCCCCATCAATGGGGCGCTTCCGTGGCAGACAACTATGTGCTGATGAACCACACCACGGGTGAGATCCTCGCCATGGTCTGTTATCCTGTCCCTGCCAGCTTTGTCGATTTAGAGGAAGTGCAGCCGTCTCTGTCCGTCAACGGTGAAGAACAGGATTGGACACTCTACGCCGGTGCTTATGCTGGTGGGTTCCGGGATGCCGGTGTGGACGATGGCTCTACCTGGAATCTGGCACAGCCGGACAGCTGGATGGATTATGCGGCAATTCTGGAAGACGGCAGCTATTTGTCGAGTGCTATAGAAAAATATCCTGAATTGTCAGAATCTGTCACGGTATATTCCTTTACAGACTTTAAAGCCCCTTCCAACTACGATGCCGCTACACAGGCCATCGAATTTACCATCGATCCGGAAAAAACAACTGTTCTCTCCTACGGGTTCAACGGCAAGGACTGGGACACGGAGACCGGTTGGGAACTCCACAGCTTCTTCATCCCCAACGGGGTGCGCCACGACTCGGGCCTCAAAATGCTGATCGTACTGGGCGAGGACATCGGAGATTACAGTCTCTCCGGATATGAAGACGGTGGATGTGATGCCGGAGAGGAACTGCCCGGTGTCTCCTGCACCGTCACCCGTCACGAAACCACGCTCAGCGGGGTCATAGACGAACTATGCGCCGCCTATGCGGAGGAGAGCAGCTGGCATCTGGGCATAGACGAGGAAAGCGTATTCTCTTTCCTCTCGATGGAACTGTACCGTGCCAAGGTGACGGAACTACTTCTGCAGCACGGCATCTTCGCCGGCAGCGAGATGAAGGACCGCTACGCCGACGGCCGTCTGGACGAAATCTTTTCCGAAACGCTGACACAACAGCGGATCCTGTATCTGGTAACAGAGGTCGCTGTCCCCGCAAAATCCAGCGTAAACCTCTCCTTCCAGCTATGGAAAGCTCCCAGCCACGACTACGGCTGCTCCGGCTCCGCCAAAGCAGATGCACAGGGTTATGACTTTGTCACCACACTGGGCAGCATCGTCAACTATACCTCCCAGACCGCCGCGCTGAAAAACACAGACGGCATCGAACTGCTGGACCAGAATTTCGGCTTTGACCTGAACAACGGCATGGCGGAAGTCTCTCTTGACCCGCAGCAGGAATACTACTATTTGGCGATCCGGCCTCGCTCGTAACCGGTGCAGGCAGAAAAAGGCCCGACAAATTGTCGGGCCTTTCAGCCTGTCGAAAAAGTCTGCTAAATGCAGACTTTTTCGTATTTATGGAGTAAAATGGAATAGGGTGATGAAAATGCTGGAACGCGGAAAGATGGATCGAGACGCGATAGAAATCGTAGGAATAGATAGTCTGGTTCC
>JAFYQM010000084.1 GCA_017547085.1 Oscillibacter sp. | reverse complement strand
GAACCAGACTATCTATTCCTACGATTTCTATCGCGTCTCGATCCATCTTTCCGCGTTCCAGCATTTTCATCACCCTATTCCATTTTACTCCATAAATACGAAAAAGTCTGCATTTAGCAGACTTTTTCGACAGGCTGAAGCACGGCTCTTGGAGCCGTGCTTTTTCTTAAATGCCATACATTCCCGTCAGTGGGTCCTTCCATAACCCCAGCCGTGGGGGCCGGAACGTACACCACACAAAACAAAATGCCAGTCCCCACAGCACCAGAAGTCCCAGCAGCTGCTGCCACGGGGAGGAAAACCGCCCTTTCCGCAGCAGACGAAAATCCAGCAAAAACGCCGTCAGTGCGGAAACATAAAAAATCGCGATGTTGGCCCACGAAACAGAGGACCCCAGCACACCGGTATAGGTATAAAACAGAATGGGGATCAGCGCCAGACCCGTCAGGGTGCTGATGGCCCGCACCGCCAGAAAGTTAGGGTATGTCCGCCCCACGGCAAACAACTGCACCACTGAAAAAAGAGCCATCGCCACAAACAGCAGCTTCATGTGTTCCCATGTAGACTCGTTGACGCCGGAGATCACCGCCGCAGGTAGGCTCTGCCCGGTCCAGTCGTACAGAAAGTGCAGCAGCGTCCCTGCTGCCGACACAAACAGAAAGCCGATCAGTTCCCAGCGAAACAACCGTTTTTGCATCCATTCCCCTCCCGCAGCAAAAGACCGCGGCCACAGGCCGCGGTCTCATTGTATGCGTATTGTATGGAAATCATGCGCCCAGATAGATACCGTAGTCGCCAAGCAGCGGTTTCAGAAGGTCAATGCTCCAGCGCCAGGAATCATTCTCCCGCAGGTGGCTGCCAAGGGTCGCGCACAGTTCCCTCGCTTCCCGTTCCGTCAACTGATCCAGCAGGGCGGGAAGTGTGGCGATTTCCTCATCACTCAGCTCCAGCAGCAGGTAGGGGACAACGTGATCGTGGGTAAAGCCCTCTGTCAGGCAGAACAGTTCCACCAGCCAGTTCAGCTGCGGCATTTCCACCGGCTTTACGGGATTCACCGTATAGCCGCCGGTACCCCAGTCCGTCATGACCCAACTGCCTTCCTCGTTCTTTTCCACCAGCACCTGCCGACCCCATCCGTAAAATCCTTCTGCGTCCGGCTCACCCAAACCACTGCCTGCCTGCCAGTAGATGGCCTCCGGTGTCATGGGATCTTCAATTTTTACGGAAATACCGAGATCAAAGCAAAACTGTTCCGGCGTACCGCGATAGACATCAAACACTTCGCTGCCGACCGCCTTGACCTCCACCGGTTTCCAACTGACCCAATCCGGCACGGAGCGATAATTGGCTACCACCGTATCCAGCAGAGCGGCGGCTGCCGCCTCCGGTTCCAGCGCGCCGTCCACCGGCGTGGACCAGATACCGACGCTGTACGCGTCCTCCGGCACCATGTCCAGCAGGCTGTAGAGGTCGGTTGTGAAAACATCCGCCTCCGGTTCGGGGTTGACGGCGCGGAGGTAGGTGGTCTCCTCCGGCGTGGTGATCTTCACCACGTCGCCGCCCTGACAGAAGGAGAAGCTGATCTCTCCCGGCGCATAAAAACTCATGCGGCGCAGGCTCTCCTGTGCCTGCCAGTTCTCCTCCACAGCGGCAAACCAGTTAAATTGTTCAAAGCTGTGCTCCAGTCCGTAAACGTTCCAGTCGTTCACGCCGCGGATCACCGGCAGCTCCGTAAAGGCCCCGTCCGGCTCCTTCACCAGCACCAGAAACTGTTCCCGTTCGGTCACATCGGTGTAGGCCTCCGCGGCCACAGCGCACCAGTCCACCTCCGGTACGAGCACCTGCGCAGGCGGCGTCACAGGTGTGGGGTCCACTTCCGTCTCCGGCATGGAAACCGGGGGCTGTTCTGTCTCCGGCGTGACCGCAGGCTTGCTCTCCTGCTCCGGTTTCTTCACGGGCAGTTCCACCACCGGTTCTTTCTGCTCCGGTGGAGCGGGAGGCGCTGCGGGAGGTACTTTTTGGCAGCCTGCCAGCAGGATCATCATCAAAACCAGCACCAAAATTCGTTTCATAGTCGCACCTCCTTGTTCTTGTTGTTTTTATCGTATCGGGTTCTTTTTCAAAAATCCCTTCAATTTCAAGACAAATCGTTACAAAAAGAAAACAAAAGAGGAGCCTTCCGACTCCTCTTTGTTACGATTTTCTTCAGGCAAACACCACTTGCACCAGCAGCATGTAAAGGATCGTGCCCCCTGCAATGGACAGCAGCACGTTGCCCTTCCACTTGTGAAGCGCCGCCACCACCGCAACGGAGACCAGCTCCGGCACCCCGTGGGGCGCGGCTGTCCATTGGACACCTTTGAGACAGTAGACCACCAGCAGCCCCATCATAGCGGCGGGAAGCACCCGTCCCAGATAGGCGACCGCTTTCGGCGGCTCTTTCTTCTCCGGAAACAGCCAGAAGGGAATCCAGCGGGTCAGCTGCGTGCCCAATGCAACAACCAGAATGATCAGGGCTGCTTGCCAAAATGTCATCTGCACAGCTGTTTCCTCCCTCCCAGCAGCACCGCCAGAATCAAAATCATGGCGGGGATCACCAGATTGTCCGCGCCGAACACCGCAAGGCTCACGGCGGCACACGCCACACCAATGGCACCGGCGGGGCGGATCTCCTTCTTTTTCCACTGCTCCATGAACAGCACCACGAACAGGGCCGTCAGGGCAAAATCCATGCCGGTGGTGTCAAAGCTAAGTAAATTTCCCATCAGGCCGCCCAGCAGGCTGCCGCCCACCCAGTAGGCATAGTCCAGCAGGGAGACCCAGATGTAGAAGGGCTTCCGTTCCACACCCTCCGGCGGCTCCACGGAGGAGACGATGGAAAACGTTTCATCCGTCAGAGTGAAAATCAGAAAAGCGCGCACTTTGCCAAGGCCCTTGTACTTGTCCAGCACGGCAAGGCCGTAGAACATGTGGCGGGCGTTGACCATGACGGCCAGCAAAAAGGCCTGCAGCGGGTCAAAGGCCGCCGTCAGCAGGGAGATGGTCAAAAACTGCATGCTGCCTGCAAAGACAACAAGGCTCATGGCCGCAGACCACAGCGCCCCGTAGCCATTCGCTTTCATCAGCACGCCGAAAGCCATGCCGAGGCAGAGATATCCCGTCATCACCGGAACGGTGACGGGGAAAGCGGCTTTCAGTGCAGTCGAGATGGGTTTCTTCCGTGTTTCCATAGGCTTCTCCTGAAAAGGGCAGAGGCTGTCGCCTCTGCCCTTGGGATATTACATCTTTTCGGGGGCGTCCACGCCAATCAGCTTCAGGCCGTTCTTCAGCACGGTGCGGGCGTTGTCCGCCAGCTTCAGGCGGGCGGCGGCCAGTGCAGGCTCCTCGCCGCCGATGCGGCAGGCGTTGTAGAAGCGGTGGAAGCAGGCAGCCAGCTCCTGCAGGCAGCGGTTGATGTGGCTGGGATCGTAGTCGCGGGCAGCCAGCTTCACTTCCTCGCAGAACTGGGCGATCTGCTTGATCAGAGCGCGCTCAGCCTCGGCGGTCAGCAGGGAGGCGTCGGCAGAGGCGGGCAGTGCCACACCCTCAGCGGTGAGGCGGGCGATCAGAGAGCAGATACGGGCGTGGGCATATTCCACGTAGTAGATGGGGTTCTCGCTGTCCTCGCGGACGGCCAGACCAAGATCGAACTCCATCTGGGTGTCGGGCTTGGCGTTGAAGTACCAGCGGGCGGCATCTACGGGGATCTCGTCCAGCAGGTCGGAGAGGCTGATGGCCTTGCCGGTACGCTTGGACATGCGGACCAGCTCACCGTCGCGCAGCAGCTTCACCAGCTGCATCAGCACGATGTCCAGCTTTTCGGTGCCGTTGAGGCCCAGTGCATCCAGCGCACCCTTCAGACGGGCCACATGACCATGGTGGTCAGCGCCCCAAATGTTGATGACCTTGTCATAGCCGCGGACGGCAAACTTGTTGCGGTGATAGGCAATATCGGCGGCGAAGTAGGTATAGAAGCCGTTGGCGCGGCGCAGCACGTCGTCCTTCAGTTCCAGCTTCTCGATATCCTTTTCCTTCTTGCCGGCCTTCAGCATGTTCTCGCGCATGATCTCGGCGGTCTTCAGCCACAGAGCACCGTCCTTTTCATAGGTCCAGCCATTGGCGGTCAGCTGATCCACTGTCTCTGCCACGTAGCCGCTGTTGTGCAGATCGGACTCATAGAACCACAGATCATAGTTGATCTTATAGCGCTGCAGGTCAGTCTTCATCTTGGGCAGGTTTACGCTCAGGCCGAACTGAGCCAGAGTCTCCTGACGTTCCTCGGCAGAGACATTCACCAGCTTATCGCCGTTTTCGTCATAGTAAGCCTGTGCCAGCTCGCGGATGTCGCCGCCCTGATAGCCGTCCTCGGGGAAGGGGATGGCATCCTCACCGTGGATGATCTGCAGATAGCGAGCCTCGATGGAGTGGGCAAACTTGTCGATCTGGTGGCCGGCATCGTTGACATAGAACTCGCGGGTCACTTCCGCGCCGCTATGGGCCAGCACGGCTGCCAGCGTATCGCCCAGCACGCCGCCGCGGGCGTTGCCCATGTGCATGGGGCCGGTGGGGTTGGCGGAGACGAACTCCACCATGTACTTCTTGCCCTTCAGGGCGTCATTGGTGCCGTACTCAGCACCCTCGGTCTCCACAGCGCTCACAACGCCCTGATACCAGCTGTCGTTGAGGCGGAAGTTCAAAAAGCCGGGGCCTGCGATCTCGGCGGATGCGAAGTAGGTGCCCTCCAGATCCATATGATCCAGCAGGGTCTGGGCAATGACGCGGGGATTCTGGTGCAGGGCCTTGGAGGCAGCCAGCGCAAAGGTGGTGGTGAAATCGCCGTTGGCGGTGTCCTTGGGAATCTCAACGGGAGCGGTCTTCACCTCTGCCTCGGGCAGGGAGCCGTCGGCTACGGCGGCATGATAGGCGCTCATGGCCAGCTGGGCGGCCTGATCTTTCGCATTCTGGATCATGTTGATCATGGAATCTATCTCCTCATTCGTAAATGTATTATCCGTGTTTCCGCTTCACCTGAATTTTGAAGCAATTCTGTCCCGTGGCGGTATTGGCAACAGCAATGGAATACCGGATATCCATCACGCCGCCCCGTTCCGACAGGTTGTGCCGCAGGCTGCTGGTGCGGATGTCCACCGGCAGCTCGCCGAAAGGCGTTTCATACAGGGAAGTATGCTGCTTTCCCTCTTCAAATACCATCTGGGAATTGACGGTTCCGCTGCGGGTCAGGATGACCTGCTTCTCCTTCACCTCGAAGGTGGTGGTCGTTCCCTCCATGCCGGTCAGCTCCGTCTCCTCATAGGTCAGGCGCATGCCCGCTTCCGTCAATTCCATGGTGCCGTCGGTCATCAGCTGGGTCTCATTGGGGTCCACATCGTCGAAATACTGCTCGCCCCGAATGGTCAGCAGGACCGGAATCTTCTCAATACTGTTCAATGTCGATCCTCCGTGCCGCCTGCCGCAGATCCTCCTGCAGGAAGACCGAGGCAATGCGCTCAAAATCCTCCGTCTGGTCGCTGACATAAAACTCCGAAGTGCCGCTGCGGTTTTCGTCGGCCCGCAGGCCCTCGGCTTTCAGGAGCCGCTTCAGCTCAAAGGCGGACTCCTCACCGGCGGAGACCAGCGTCACATCCGGCCCCATCACATCCGCGATGACCTCCGTCAGCAGCGGATAGTGGGTGCATCCGAGGATCAGAGTGTCCACGCCCTGTGCCTTCAGCGGCTCCAGATACTCCCGGGCCATGGTCTCGATGACAACGTCTCCCCGCCGGAACCGGCCGTTTTCCACCAGCGGAACAAACAGCGGACAGGGCTTTCCGATCACTTCCACCTCACTGTCCAGCCGTTTCAGCGTTGCTTCATACGCGCCGGAACGGATGGAAGCCAGCGTGGCGATGATGCCCACCTTCTTCGTCTTTGTCACCAGCAGTGCCCGCCGGCAGGTGGGCTCCACCACGCCGACAATGGGCAGATCGTTTTCCGCCTGCAGGGTGCTGAGGGAGGTAGCCGTCACCGTGCCGCAGGCGATCAGGATGGCTTTCAGGTCAAAGGAGCGCAGAAAGCGGACATCCTGCCGCGCGTACTTCAGCAGCGTCTCCTTAGACCTTCCGCCGTAGGGCACCCGCGCCGTGTCGCCAAAATATATGAGATTTTCCTCCGGCAGAATGTCCCACAGCGCACGCACCGCAGTCAGTCCACCGAGACCGGAGTCAAACACACCGATCGGCCGCATATCCATAGGCTCAAACTCCTTGTGATCAAAACAAACATCAGGACTATATATTATACTATGCATGAAGATTTGCCGCAAGACAGTTTTTAGTGTTTTTCCCTGTTTTTTATGTGGAATTTTGTTCATAGCTTTGCTATAATGTTTGCAGGAAGCGCCCTGTGCGCTTCCGCGCAGACCCCTGGGAGGTGTGACCCGTGAAAATCGAATTGACACAGCAGCAGTTTCGCTATCTGCTGGATCTGGTATACATAGGAAACTGGGTGATCAACTCCACCCGCGAAAACGACCGCATTCGTGAATACGATCAGGTAGAAGGATTGATCTTCTCCCATTGCCTTTCTAACAAAATGAGCAAGCTGGTGGAACTGTATCAGGGGGAACTGATCCCCTCCCGCCGCTTTGCCGAAGGCGGCATCCACGAGGCCATTGAGCAATACGAGGATATTGTCTTTTATGAGATTCTGGCTGAAGAGCTGGCCCTGCGGGACATGAACGGCGAACCCCTGACCCGCGAAAATTACGGCGCACTGATGGAGCGGATTGACGCCTACCTGTCCGAATTTGACCGCAACGGCACCAATAACATCAGCGTGGATCTGGATGAGTAATATTGCGGGCAGCTGCCCGTTTGATAAGGAAAAAGGAAAAGGAGAACTCCACTATGGCCGAGAAATCGAAAGTCTATTTTGCGGACTTCCGCTGCCCCACGTTCCGCGAAAACCTGCCCCAGAAGCTGGCCCGTCTGATTATGACCGCCGGTTTTGACGAAATTGACATGGACGGCAAGTTTGTTGCCATCAAGATGCATTTCGGTGAGCCGGGCAACCTGGCCTTCCTGCGTCCCAACTGGGCCAAGGTGGTCATCAATCTGGTGAAGGATAAGGGTGGCAAGCCCTTCCTGACGGACTGCAACACCTTGTATGTGGGCGGCCGCAAAAACGCGCTGGACCACATTGAATCCGCCTATCAGAACGGCTTCAACCCCTACAACACCGGCGCCCACATCATCATTGCCGACGGTCTGAAGGGCAATGACGAGGTGGAGGTGCCCGTGGAGGGCGGCGAATATGTGAAGTCTGCCAAAATCGGCCGCGCCGTCATGGATGCCGATGTGTTTATCTCTCTGAACCACTTCAAGGGCCACGAGCAGGCCGGTATGGGTGGCGCTCTGAAAAACATCGGCATGGGCTGCGGCAGCCGCGCTGGTAAGATGGAGCAGCACAACGCAGGCAAGCCCTTTATCAAAGCCAAAAAGTGCATTGGCTGCGGTAACTGCGCCAAGATCTGCGCCCATGGCGCTCCCACCCGCGGCGAGGATGGCAAGTATTCCATCGACGAAGCCAAGTGTGTGGGCTGTGCCCGCTGCATTGCCGTCTGCCCCAAGGACGCGGTGCAGACCCGCTTTGACGAGGCTCCCGTGGTGCTGAACCGGAAGATCGCCGAGTACACCAAGGCCGTGGTGGATGGCCGTCCCTGCTTCCACATCTCTTTGGTGATGGATATCTCCCCCAACTGCGACTGCCACAGCGAGAATGATACCCCCATTTCTCCCAATGTGGGCATGTTCGCCTCCTTTGACCCCGTGGCACTGGATCAGGCCTGCGCCGACGCCGTGCTGGCTCAGCAGCCGCTCCCCAACTCCGTGCTGTTTGATGACGGCGCCGTCTGCGACTGCAAGGACCCCTTCCTCGCAGCGCATCCCGACACCAACTGGCAGTCCTGTCTGGAGCATGCGGAAAAGCTGGGTCTGGGCAGCCGGGAATACGAGCTGGTCAAGATTTGATCTGATTGCCATAACCTATGAATCTATAAAAAAAGAAAGGCTTCCGATGGAAGCCTTTCTTTTTTTGTCATATCAGGCAAACAGGCCGTTGAATGCGTCTACAACAGCATCGCACTCGGAATAGGCGATCATCATCACGCAGTTACCGTTTGCGACCACGCGGGAGTTGGCCTTCCAGCCCTCGATGCTCTCGGGATACCAGGCGCCGCCGTCCACCTGAGCGTCAATGCGGCTCTGGAAAATGGCCTTGACGGCGTCCACATCAGCAGCATTGTTGACCTCTGCCAGAGCGATCTCGCAGACCACAGCGCCCATCATGGGCTGGTAGATCATCAGCTGCTTGGTGCCGATAGCGGACAGGCCGGGATAGAAACTGTCCTGAACGTCCTGCATCTCGCACACGTTCATGTTGGCGGGGAAGTTCTCACCATAGGTGGTCACCAGAGATGCGTAGAAGGCCTGCAGGTCGGCGCTCTGGCCGGCAACGGGAGCAGAGGGTGCCTCGGGCTTGGGCTGCTCCACAGGCTTCTCCTCGGGCTTTGCCTCAGGCTCAACTTCGGGAGTCTCCTCTCCCACAGTGGGCATCTCGGGAGCAACATCGGGCTCTTCGGTGGGCTCGGCAGGCACATCAGCCTCGGGGTCGACTACTTCGGGCTCGATCACAACATCTTCAGCGGGGGCCTTCTCCTCTTCGGGAGTGGGCTCCTTTTCGCCGCCGCAGGCGGTCAGAGCAAGCAGCATGGCCAGAGCCAGCAGAATGGTCAGCAGATTCTTTTTCATGGTATGTATTCTCCTTTATGTTCTTCTCTTCGGGACCGCACATGCGTTCCGTATTCTTTCCGGATACTATGACGGCAGCCGCCGCAAAAAAGTTCCCGCTTTTTCAAAACTTTTTCTGCCAGTTTTTATTGCGGCGCACCACAACATATTATGTGCCTTTTCGGGCAAAATCAAGAGGTATTTACAAACATTTTGCGAAAATTGCGGCAGACATCACGAATTTCACGCTGCCGATCGGGAGGATTGAAATGAAGTACCGGTACCGGGACAGTCTGATTTTAGGCTTCGCGCTATTTTCCATGTTCTTTGGCGCAGGCAATGTAATCTTCCCCCCTTATTTAGGGCTGCAGTGCGGCTCCCGCTGGCTCCTCGGCTTTGCCTGTTACTATCTGGCGGATATCGGCCTTGCCCTGCCCGCCCTGTTTGCCATTTTGCGCCGCGGTAGTCCGGAGGCGGTATTTTTTCGGGCCGGACCGCTGGCTTCCCATATTTTGATGGCAGGCATCGTCCTGTGTATCGGCCCGCTGCTGGCCATTCCCCGCACCGCGGCCACCACCTATGAAATGGCGCCGTTTCTCTCTCCGATTCATCCAGCCCTGTTCTCCGCGTTGTTTTTTGCCGTAATTCTGTTTTTATGCCTGAAGTCCTCCGCTGTGGTGGATATTGTGGGCCGCTTTCTGACGCCTGCCCTGCTGGTCGGACTGCTGATTCTCATTATAAAAGGCATCCTGACGCCCATTGGCCCGGTTTCCGGCGGGATCCCGGCGGCAGACGCCGCCGTCACCGGAATCGAAGCCGGCTATCAGACAATGGATGTGCTGGCTGCCGTGGTATTCGGCATTCTCATCCTGCAAAGCATTCAGACCAGAGGCTACACCGACCGCGACCGCAGCCGGATCACGACGGCCGGCGCCGCCGTGGCTGCAGCGGCACTGTTCATCGTCTATCTGGGCCTTGCTTATCTCGGCGCCTTTGCCGGAACTGTCTTCCCGCCGGAGCTTTCCCGCACACAGCTGCTTCTTTCCATTGTGCGGCAGCTGCTGGGGCCTCATGGCATCACTCTGCTGGCCATCATTGTGGCGCTTGCCTGCGTGACGACCGCAGCCGCGTTGGCGTCCTCCACCGCCGCCTATTTTTCCGACCTGTTTTCCCTCTCTTACCGCACCGCGCTGGCGCTCATCTGCGGCTTCAGCGCCGTTGTCTCCGCTTTCGGGCTGGAGCAGATTGTGGCGCTGGCCTCTCCTATTTTGAGCATTCTCTATCCGCCCACGCTTGTATTGATCTTGCTCTCCTTCTTTGACCGCCGCATCCCTGGCGATTGGCCCGTTCGGTTGGCAGCGCTGGGCGCCCTGCTGGTCAGTTGCCTCACAACAGCGGAATCGCTGGGCCTGCCGCTGCAGATCCAGTCCCGTCTGCCGCTGGGTACGCTGGGCTTCGGCTGGATTCTTCCGGCTGCTCTCTGCGGACTGCTGGGCGTTTGGATCGAAAGTCGTCTGAAAAACGGTGCGTAAGTGTATATTCTGTCGAAGGCGGCACATACTGTATGCAGGCCGATAAAGGAGTGACTGCACATGAAAATGAGTACCGGGTTTTTCATCGGTATGGGCGCCGGACTGATGGCAGGCGCCATGGCGGGAATGATGCTGCCTTATGGACGGGATCCTATGAAAACGCAGGTCGGGAAAAGCATCCACAAACTGGGCGTTGCCATTGATCACGCCGTAGACAACATTGTTTCTGAGATGCGCTGATGCGCAGGCAGGCGGAGAGAAAATCTCTCCGCCTGTTTTTTAGAAAAAGCGAAAAAAGTGCTTGACTTTTTCTCTTCCTTTGCTATAATAATAACGCTGTCTGTTTTGGGCGGAAAATTGCATATGGAGAAGTCGCCTAGTTGGTCGAGGGCGCATGATTGGAAATCATGTAGGCTCCTAAAGGGTCTCGAGGGTTCGAATCCCTCCTTCTCCGCCAGAAAAACCACACCACACGGTGTGGTTTTTTGTTTGTCCTGTCTATCGCAATCAGACTTTCTTTTTTCAACTCCTGTGCTATAATGAGAAAAACAACGCAAGGATGTGAGGGATATGAAAACCGGTCTGGTTCTGGAGGGCGGTGCCCTGCGAACGATTTTTTCCTGCGGCGTCTGTGACGCATTTTTAGAGGCGGGTCTGCCTCTTCCTGATTATACCGTTGGCACATCCGCCGGCATTGCCTACGGCGTCAGCTACCTGTCCCGCCAGTGCCGCCGCAACCTGAAACTGGTGACAACTTACGCCGGCGACCCCCGCTACATGAGCATGCGGAATCTGCTCAATCCGAAAAACCGCAGCTACTTTGGCCTGAAATTTACTTACGAAACCATTCCCACCCAACTGCTTCCCTTTGATTACGATACCTTTGAGGCCTACCCCGGCACGGTGGAAGCCACTGTCACCAATCTTGCCACCGGTCAGGCGGAATACTTGGAAGTCCCCCGGCGGGAAGTCCCCAATCTGGTGCTGGAGGCCTCCTGTGCCATTCCCATGATGTTCCCCATCATCGAAATCAACGGCCAGTCCTATCTGGACGGCGGCTGCGCCGACGCCATTCCATGGCAGCGCGCCTTTGACGTCGGCTGTGACCGCGTGGTGGTCGTTCTGACCCGGGAACGGGGCTACCGCAAAGATGCGGACGCCTCACTGTCCCTGCTGGAAAAGACCTATCGCAAGTACCCGGCCTTTCTGGAGACCATGCACCAGCGCACAGAGCGCTACAACGCCTCCCGGGATGCGCTCTTTGCATTGGAAGCCGAGGGGAAGGTGCTGGTCATTGCCCCGGAGGACACCTATGGCTGCTCCCGCACAGAGAAAGACCCCGAAATTTTGCGGGCCTTGTGGCAGGCAGGCTATTTTGCCGGACGCCGCTGCGCCGGACAGGTGCAGGATCTTTGGTTCGCCTGAATTTTTTGCTTTTTAAAACGGCGGCATCTTTTCCAGATGCCGCCGTTTTGGTGTCTTTCTGCACAACGCTCTCTATTTTGACGAAAAATATTCGTGTTTTTAATACTTTCCGCCAAAATTTTTATATAAAACCCGTTTTGGTCATTCCGCCTATTTCTTGCCGCATATATTCCTTATATAATAAAATAGCAATAAAGTGCAGACTATCCTCTATGGACAGGGGATCAAAAAGGAGTATCTTGTTATGGATATTTTTTCCCTCTTTACGCTCTGCGGCGGACTGGCGTTCTTCCTGTACGGCATGAACACCATGTCCAAGAGTCTGGAGAAAATGGCCGGCGGCAAGCTGGAGCGGCTGCTGAAAGTCATGACCTCCAACCCCTTTAAAAGCCTTTTGCTGGGTGCAGGCATTACCATCGCCATCCAGTCCTCCTCCGCCGTAACGGTGATGCTGGTGGGTCTGGTAAACTCTGGCGTGATGGAGATCGGCCAGACAGTCGGCGTGATCATGGGTTCCAACATCGGCACCACGCTGACAGCATGGATCCTGTCTCTGGCTGGCATTGAGAGCGAAAATATTCTCATCAATATGCTCAAGCCCGAGAATTTCTCCCCCATCATTGCACTGATCGGCATTATTCTCATCATGGGTTCCAAAAAGCAGCGCCGCCGCGACATCGGCCGCATCATGGTGGGTTTTGCCATTTTAATGTACGGCATGGATCTGATGAAGGAAGCCGTCAGCCCTCTGGCCGACATGCCTGAATTCTCCAGCCTGCTAACCGCATTTAACAATCCCTTGCTGGGCGTTCTGGTGGGCGCCGTGTTCACCGGTATCATCCAGTCCTCTGCCGCTTCCGTGGGTATCCTGCAGGCACTGGCACTGACCGGCTCCATTACTTACGGTATGGCCATTCCCATCATCATGGGCCAGAACATCGGCACCTGCGTGACGGCGCTGATCAGTTCCATCGGCGTCAACCGCAACGCTAAGCGCGTGTCTGTGATCCACATTTCCTTTAACCTGATCGGCACCTTCGTCTGTCTGATTCTGTTCTACGGCGGCGATCTGCTGTTTGGCTTTGAATTCCTGCGTACAACGGTGGGGGCAGTCGGCGTCGCTCTGTGCCATACCATCTTCAATGTCTTTACCACCATCATCCTTCTGCCGTTCTCCCGCCAGCTGGAAAAGCTGGCGCGGAAGACCGTCAAGGACGATACCTCTGCCGAGCAGTTTGCCTTCCTGGATCCCCTGCTGATGCGTACGCCCGGTGTGGCCATCAGCGAGTGCGTGTCTATGACCATCCGAATGGGTCAGCTGGCACACGAGAGCGTGCTGCTTGCCTTGCAGCAGATCTATGACTATCGGGAAGAGCGAGCTTCTGAAATTGAAGAGAACGAGGACAAGCTGGACATTTACGAAGACCGTCTCGGCGGTTATCTGATCCAGCTCTCTCAGCACGGCGTTTCCATGAAGGATATCCACACGGTTTCCCGCCTGCTCCACGCCATCGGTGACTTTGAGCGCGTGGGCGACCATGCATTGAACATTCAGGAATCCGCACAGGAACTCCACGAAAAGGGTCTCTCTTTCTCCGAAACTGCCAATAAAGAGATCAAAATCCTGATCGCTGCATTGGAAGACACGCTGGAAAAGGCCTTCTCCTGCTTCGCCGCGGATGATCCCAAGCTGGCGTTGGAAGTCGAGCCTCTGGAGGAGACCATCGACGTGTTGATCGAAGAGATTCGCGTCCGCCACATTGCCCGTCTGCAGCGCGGCGAATGCACCGTGCAGCTGGGCTTCGTCCTCTCCGACCTGCTGACCAACATGGAGCGCGTATCCGACCACTGCTCCAACATCGCCATGACCATCGTGGAGGAGCAGGGCGAAAACGTCAACCGCCACGCTTACCTCAGCAATTTGCATGTGGCCGGTGAATTCGCCTCTACTCTCAACCGCGATCTGGAAAAGTATCGTCTGCCCTGATTTCTCACCAGACAAGCCGTCCCCGCGTTTGCGGGGGCGGCTTTTTCTCGTAAAAGGGCAGACATTTTCCCCACATTGTGGTATGCTGTATCCATCTGACAGGAGGTGGCCTTCTATGCGGCTTGCAATCAAAACCTGCACTTTGGATATGCCCTTTACAGACATGCTGGACTTCTGCGTACAGCAAGGCGTGGGCGCTGTGGAAATCGGAACGGGCAACTGGTCCGGCGCACCTCACATCGGTCTGGATGAAATGGTCTCCTCCGCTGCCGCGCGGACCCGCTGGCAGGATGAATTGCGCCGCCGAGAAATTGAGCTGTGCGCTCTGAACTGCTCCGGCAATCCGCTGGCCTATGAGCAGGAAATGCTGGTGACGGAAAAGACCTTCCGCCTTGCCGAACAGCTGGGCGTGAAGAAGATCGTGATGATGAGCGGCCTCCCCGCCGGCTGCGCCGGCGACCGCACGCCGGTGTGGATCACAACCTCATGGCCTCCGGAAACACAGGACATTCTGGACTACCAGTGGAACGAGGTCTGTATCCCCGCCTGGGAGCGCCTTGTGAAGCTGGCGGAAAGCTGTGGCATCCAGCAGATTGCGCTGGAAAACCACGGCATGCAGCTGGTTTACAATCCCGAAACCCTGCTGCGGCTACGGGATGCCGTCGGCCCCATGGTAGGCATGAACCTCGACCCCTCCCACCTGTTCTGGATGGGCGGCGATCCCATCGAAGCCGCCCGTGTGCTGGGCGAGCACGACGCCATTTACCATCTCCACGGCAAGGACTCCCGCCCCGAACGGCGGCTCTCCGGCCCCAACGGCCTGCTGGACACCAAACCCATTGACGCGTTCCGCAGCCGCGCATGGAATTATGTGGCAGTCGGCGCGGGCCACGGTCTGCAGTGGTGGCAGGAATTTTTCTCCGTGGTGCGGATGTGTGGCTACGACGGCGATGTGTCGCTGGAAATGGAAGACCTGACGCTTCCCATGCTGGAAGGCCACCTGACCTCTCTGCGCACGTTGAAGGACGCACTGGTTTTAAACTAAATGGAACAAGGCCAGCGGCTTTTGCCGCTGGCCTTGTTATCTTTATTCGCCCATCAGCACGCGGACCACATCGGTCAGGGTTCTGACCTCGCCCACATTGCCCGGGAAAATGACATAGGGCATATCGGGAAACTTGCTCTCTGCGCCGGTCATCCAAACCGGAATGCCGGGCATGATCTGGCCCATAACCTTGGCTTTCTTGACCTGCAGAGCCTTCACGCCCACATCGCTGGAGGTAATGCCGCCCTTGGCCACGATAAAGGCCGGACGCACGGTCAGCTTGCCGATGATGCTGGTGACAGCATCGGAGATGGCCACCGACATCTGCAGCCGCTGCTCGCTATTGAGGTGGGCGGGATCAATGCGCTTGCGGGTGGTATAAACACCCACGCTCTCGCCCTTCTGGATCCGCGCCTCTGCAATAGCAATGACACGGGCCACTTCCCGCTCCAGACCGCCGTCCTCCGCCACCAGCGTGGCGTCGAACTCCTCGAAATGGATGGGCAGACCACTTTCACGCAGATGCTGCAGCTGCAGCGTGGTCTTATTGACATGGGAGCCTACCAGCACGATGCCGCCGTAGGCGGAGCCGGAGATCAGCTCGTCCCGCGTCAGCAGGGGCTTGTCAGAAATGCCGCCGAGGATCTTGGTCCAACCTGCAGCAGTGCGGAACAAAAATTCCTTCCCTGCCGCCAGCGCCTTCACATAGGCGGCGCAGAAGACCTTCAAATCCTCGTAGCACACGGCATTGACGATCACCTTGGCAAAGTTCTTTGCCCCAATCAACTGCGCCGCGATCTTCTCCACATCCAGCGCGCGGATGTCCTCCAACGCAATGCAGATGCAGTCCTCCGCGCGGCAGGTGCCGCCGGTCTTTTCCTCGCACCAGTCATCCAGGCCGGAAGCGGTATAGCCGAAGGTGGCATCCTTCGCAAACTCCGTTTCACCAGCAGGGACCAGCGTTTCGCCGTCCTTCACATAGTGGACGTTGCCGAAGGTAAACCGGCCGCCCTCCTTGAAAAACGGCAGGATCACCTCGCCGTCAAAACGGCGGCCGCTCTCCTGTTCGATTCTCTCGGCCAGCGTCTGGGTCTCCAGCGGCCAGTGCCCCCGCATGGTGGAGTCACCTCGGCTGATAAGGACGTAATCCCGCCCCGTTTTCGTCGCGGCACGGCAGACGCGCTCAGCAATTTCCCGATGGACGATCTCCGTCTGCGCGGCCGTAAAGCTACGGGAATTGGTGAGGATGAAGCTGATAGAATTGCCGTCGCGGAAGCAGTCCAGCAGCCGTTCCTGCGTCCAGTCCGTATAGACATTCACGCCGTGCACCGTCTGGATGCCGGTGGGATCGTCGTCCAGCGCGATCACCTTGCGGTCAAAGGATGCCAGTGCCTCACGGCACATGGTTTCCACCGCGGCAGGGACATCCCGCCAGAGGGGCAGGTCTGCCAGCGGCAGCGTGGGATATGTTTTCATCATTCCACCGCCTGTCGGTTTAAAATCAAATGCCGAGGACTTCCTTCACGCGCTCTACGCCCAGCCGGGGGCTGGTGAGCACGGGCTTCTGGATGTGGCCCAGCAGCGGCAGCAGCACGGTCATGCTGCCCTGTGCCAGCACCACCACATCGCAGGTCTCGGCAGCGGCTTCCACTTCGCCCAGAACCATCTTGTTATGGGTCTCCACGTCGCCCTTTTCGATGAGGATCATCATGGCGTCCTTCACCAGGTGGGTCTCGATCTCAATTTCCTTACCCAGTTCCTTGGCCTTCTGCTCCACCAGACGGACGCTGGGGCCCACAGTGGTAGGCACGGTAGCAACCACGGCGATCTTCTTGCCCAGAGACACGGCCTTTTCCGCCATGGCCTCGTCTACCTTCACGACAGGCACGCTGACGAAAGGCTTGATGGCGTCCGCCACTTCGCCCACGCTGGAGCACTGGTTCAGGATCGCATCCACGCCCAGAGACTCGGCCTGCCGGAAGTAGTTATACATTCTGCGCTTGACGCCGTAGGTGGGGCCGCCGTTGGCATTGACTTCCTTAATCAGGCTGTCGTCAATAATCTGATAGACGGTAACTTCGGGCATGATCTCCTCGCAGAGGGCCTTCAGCTCGGCAGAGGAAACGGCGCTGGTCTGAACGATGGCAATGGACTTTTTCATCGGGTGTCTCTCCTTTATGTCTGATTTCGTCTGCGCCCGCAGGCGCGGTACTTTCTTCTCCATTATAGTGGAGCGACATGGCATTTGCAAGGCGCAGAAAAAACGATTTTTGGCAAGTCTTTTGTATAAAGATACCCACAAAAAAAGCAGGTGTTGCACGCGGACGTGCAATCCTGCTTTTGCGGCCGCCTTATATAGTACGTTCCTGTGCTATATTTCAACAAGGAGGCAAATGATGAATCAGACAAGCAACTTTGGACTGAGCCAGTGGGAAAAGGACGACCGCATCCAGATGGAGGACTTCAACGCGGACAATGCCAAAATCGAGGCGGCGCTGACCACCCTGAGCGGCACGGTGGCCGTCGGCGTGCTGGAGGGCTATGACGGCACAACGGATCTCACCGTGGACTTAGGCCGCCAGCCCGCCATGGTGATGGTGGGCAACCGGGCAGGCTGGACCAACATTATTACCAACGACGGCGGCACCTCTTTCTTTGGCCACAGCGTGGCGCTGCCCGGCTATCCCGGCTATCATACCGGACTGACAATAGACACGCTGCAAACCAAAAGCCTTGAGGTGACGGAGACCGGCTTTCAGCTTTATGCCGGATGGGTCAGCCGTCTGGCCCCGTTCTATTATCTGGCGCTGTTCGAGGCGTAACGGCTGAAATCAAAAATCCACACAAAAAGCCCCCCGATCCAAATTGGATCGGGGGGCAATTGCTTTTGGTAATCCTATTAAGTAAGGTTTAATTACTTAATGTTGTTGACCACATAGACGGTGTCCAGAGCGGTGCCGTCCAGAGTGTAGTAGATGGTATTGTTACCAGCAGTCTTCACATAGGTAGCGCCCTCGCTCACGGTCACGGACTCCAGAGTCACGGCGTCAGCCTTGTACTCCATGTCGATGGTGTAAGCGGTCTCCTCACCGATGTTGTACTGAGTGGTGCCAACAACAATGTAGTCAGCGGTCACGGTAGCAACAGAACCGGTGTTGATGGTCACGGAGCTATCGATGGTGGCAACGTCGTCGTTGTCCAGCTCGTAAGCGATGACCTGGCCCTTGGTGAAGGACTGAGAAGCAGCGAAGGTCAGGGTAGCCTCTTCGTCGCCGATAGCAACAGCGTAGGTGTAGGTAGCAGCGCCGTCAGCGTCCTTGCCCTCAACAGCCACGTTGTCCAGAACGACAGCCAGCTTGGCGTCGACGGAAACCTTGCCGTTCAGAGCGTCAACGAAGACATACAGAGCCTCGTCGCTGGAGTTGGTCACAGCGTACATGGTAGCGGTGGTAGCAGCAACGTTCTTGTAGCCGGTGATGACAGAGGGCTTCACCTTGCCGTTAGCATCCTTCAGGAAGATGAACTGAGTTGCGCTGGTGGCGTTGATGCCAGTACCGATGTTAGCAGCGCCCTTGTTGATGGTAGCAGAAGTGGAAGCCTCGATGACGTCCTTCTCAACCTCGCGGACGAACTTGCCGTCAGCATCGATGGAGAATGCCACAACACCAACGTTGGTGGCGTCGGAGGTGGGCAGTGCCCATGCAGCGGTCTGGCCGGACTTACCGTCGTCGAAGTAATAGGTACCAGCGTTGACCTCGGTCTTGACCACGGCGGAAGCCTTGGTGCCGTCAGCCTTCACATAGTAAGCAGTGTAAACGGTGGTGGTGTTGCCGTCCTCATCCTTGCCGGAAGTGTTCTTCAGCAGGTTGTAGATGAAGCCATAGTTGTCGGACTTGACAGAGACGCCGCTGAAGGACTTCAGCTCGCCAGCCTTGCCCAGGTAGAAGGTGCCCTCGTCGCCAACGTTCAGAGCAACAGAGGTGTTGTAGTACACGCCGTCAACAGCAACCTTAGCGCCCTTCTTGGCGGTGACTTCGCCCTCGAAGGATTCAGCGATCTCGGAAGCGATCATGGTGCCGGTGGTGCCGGGAACGTACAGGATGTAAGCGTCCTTGACATAGGTCTCAGCGTCGAAGCCCTCGACCTTGTTGTCCAGGTACCATGCAGAACCAATGCGGAACTTTGCGGTAGCGCCGTCTTCCTTCTGAGCCTTGGTCAGCTTGGTGGAAACTTCCTCGATCTTAGCGATGGAGTAACGGGTGATCACAGCGGTGGAGATCTTGTCGGTGGTGTCGTTCATGAAGAACTCGACAGTGTCGCCCAGAGCGATAGCAGCGGAGCCGCCGCCATTAACAACAACAGTGGGGGTGGGGCCGGCAACGTACTTGTCGTCAACCAGATCCACATAAGCGCTCACAACGCCGCCGTATGCCTTCTCGGCAACCACGGTGTAGTCAGCAGCATCAGCATAGGTGCCGATCTTGGTGTCAGCATTCTGCTTGGTCTTGCTGGTGTACCAGGTGTGAGCGGGACGGCCAAACACGTCAACGTTGTTGCCGCTGTTAGCCTTCTTGTCCAGGTTCTTGAAGTACTCGTCACGGAACAGAACCTTGGTGGTGCCGTCAGCCAGGAACTTACCCTCGGCCTTGGAGTTGTTGGAGATCACAACGTCGCCGATGGTGATGGTGGAGTTGTTGTCATACTCGACCATCTGAGCGTTCAGAGCGTTGAAAGCATACAGGCAAGCCTCTTCACGGGTCAGAGCCTTGGTGCCGACGAAGTCGGAGGTCAGGCCCTTGTCCAGACCGATGTTCAGAGCGCGCTTAGCAACGTTGATAGCGAAGTTAGCGCCGGTGTAACCCTCGGTCAGAGCGTCATAACCCAGAGCGCCCAGCAGCATCTTCATGAATGCATAGCCGGTCAGGGTGCCAGCGGGCTTGAAGGTGCCGTCGGTGTAACCGCCAACGATGCCCTCGGAAGCGCAGTAAGCAATGTAGCCGGAGAAGACGTGGTCAGCGGGGACATCCTTAAAGGGAGCCTCGACGGTGGCCAGAGCGCCAGCGGCGGTGGGGCCCAGGATCATGTTGCAGATGATCTTGGCAGCAGCACCACGGGTCAGGGTGCCCTGGGGATTGAAGGAGCCGTCAGCATAGCCGCCGACAACGCCAATTGCGGTCATCACGTCAACAGCTTCGTCATAGGTGATCTTGCTGTCATCGGTGAAGTCCTCGGCGCCAGCGCTGATGGTGACCAGGGACATGGTCATAACCAGAGCCAGAACCAGTGCGAGAAACTTTTTCATGGTAGTTTCCTCCTCTTGAATTTACCGGTTAAACCGGCATTGTAGTGTCAAAACCTCGGTTCCTCCGGTTTCACCCGGCACACATACCGTGGCTAGCCTTACCCGTATCTGTATCGGACGAGGCCATTGGTCCCTCAGCTTTGCAAGTTTAATTTACAAGGCCTCGAAACAAATTGCAAGAGGTTCGGCCCGTTTGTTACATTCACTTAATCCGAAGTCTGTTTATTCCTATCTTCTTGACCTTTTTGTAACACCGCGTTGTGTGGATAATTGCTTTTTGGGGAAAATACCATCCATCTACATTATTATATAACGTCCTTCGCAACTCCTGTCCGTAAAAAACGCGCTTTCGGTGGACGGTGTCCACCGAAAGCGCGTTTTGTTTCAGGTTTCGTCTTCTTCCAAAGGAAGCGTGTACCACTGGCGGTCCATTTCCAGCCGTCCTTCCTCCACCAGATTATGGAGGATCCAGCCGCAGACGCGGAGCTCCAGCCCCAGCAGCTCCGCCAGCTCCTGCCGGTAGGCGCCGCCGTGCTCCTCTAAATAGCCGCGGATCGCTGCGTACTGCTCCTCCACCGGCACAACGGTACCGGGAGCGTAATACCGCTGACCGATCTTCACCAGCTGTCCCCGTTCCGCCAGTCTGCGCAGCCGTTTCCATGCTTTGCGTTCGCCGATCTCCTTCAGCAGCGTCACGGCCTCATTCCGCGACACACTTCCATGCTCCCGCACATAGGCCATCACGGCGCTGTCCTCTCCCTCGCGATGGCGCTTTGCCAGCGCCCCCAGCGTCAGGTCGTCCATGGCGGAGCGGATCAAGGTATGGCGCACCATGCGGGAAAGGTGCCCGTCACTGATGGGACGCCCCGTTTTGGGCGTCAACAGAACACACTCCGTTTCCTGCGGTATCCGTTCCTCGTGAGCCTGCCGCAGCAGCTGCTCCAGCAGCGTATCCATGGGCTCGTCCCGGTCCGGCAGGCGGATGCATGCAGATGCAAAATCGACCTGTGCCCATGTCAATGCCGCTAATTCCGTGCCGCGCAGGCCTGCCCGCCAGCTCAGAGCCACCGCCAGACCTACCGTTGAGGTCCCTTCCCGTTCTATCAACTGCCGCAAAGATTCCTCCGTTACGTCAGCCGCAGCCGCGGTGGCTCTGGCAGCCTCCGCGCTACCAGCAAAGCGCCGCCGCAGCGCGGTGAGGGATAGACCGCTGACACGGGCCACATAGGGCCAGTCATGCTTTTTGAGCTGCCGGAGCATATAGTCATCTCGCAAATCGGTCAGCGTCACCTCCGTCAGGCCGAACCCATCCAGAACTTCGCGGGCAAGCCGGCCGATGGAAACCCGATGCAGTGGCACCCGGTTAGGGCCGGAGGCAAACACATATTCCGCAGGGCCTGCGCCTGTCATTTCCTTCCGTTCCCGGAGGCACCGCAGCAAGGGTTCCTCTATGGGAACCTCGCGGTCCGGCAGATGGAGCTGTGCCGGTTCAAAGGAAATATCCTGCCATTTCAGTTCCCGCATCTCTCCGGAGGACAATCCGGCATTCCATGCAAAACGGAGGATCAGTTCCGCCGCCGTCCCGGCGCTGCGCTGCAACACGCGGGCTATGGCCGCTTCATCGATCCGTTTGATTTCTTTTGCCACTGCGCAGCACCCCCCATCGATGCAGAATGTGGCGGTTTGGCCGGGACCGCCTGTTTTGCAGAAATATTTACCCGCCGTCAAATCCGGGCAACACCGGAATCGTAGGCCGCCTGCTTCACCGCGGCCGCCACAGCGTCCTTCACGCGGGGATCAAACGCGGCGGGGATGATGTAATCGGCAGACAGTTCCTCATCCGGGATCAGTCCTGCCAGCGCCGCCGCTGCAGCCAGCTTCATGTCATCATTAATGTCGCTGGCGCGGGCATCCAGCGCACCGCGGAAAATCCCGGGGAACGCCAACACATTGTTGATCTGGTTGGGATAATCACTGCGGCCTGTGGAAACCACTGCCGCGCCGCCGGCCTTGGCGTCGTCCGGGAAGATCTCGGGCGTGGGGTTGGCACAGGCGAAAATGATGGCATCCCGGTTCATGGTTTTCACCATGTCGGTAGTCACGAGACCGGGAGCGGAGAAGCCGAGGAACACATCGGCGCCTGCCAGCGCATCCGCCAGCTTGCCGGTGCGGCCTTCCTGATTGGTGAGGGCTGCCAGTTCCGCCATATGGGACGTCATCCCCTCCGTGACACCGGCACAGAGGATGCCCGGTTTGTCGCAGAGAATGATATGCTTTGCTCCGGCCCGCATGAGCAGGCGGTACACGGAACTGCCGGCTGCGCCGACGCCGTTGATGACGATGCGCACCTCATCCATCCGCTTTCCCACTACCTTCAGGGCATTGGTCAGGCCCGCCAGCGCAATGATGGCGGTGCCGTGCTGGTCATCATGGAACACGGGAATGTCGCACAAGCCCTTCAGCCGTGTCTCGATCTCAAAACAGCGGGGTGCGGCGATATCCTCTAAATTGATGCCGCCAAAGGAGCCTGCCAGCAGGGAGACGGTTTTTACGACCTCCTCCACATCCTGACTGCGGATGCAAAGCGGAATGGCATCCACATCGCCAAAGGCTTTGAACAGGACGCACTTGCCCTCCATGACCGGCATGCCCGCCTCGGGGCCGATGTTGCCCAGACCCAAAACGGCGCTGCCGTCGGTGATCACAGCCACCGTATTCCAACGGCGGGTCAATTCGTAGCTTTTATCCGGGTCCTTCTGGATCTCCAGACAGGGCTGGGCCACGCCGGGCGTATAGGCCAGTGAGAGGGCCTCCCGGCTGTTCACCGCAGCGCGGGGCGTTACTTCCAGCTTGCCCTTCCATTCATAATGTAACCGCAGAGATTCTTTTGCGTAATCCATGATGACTGCTCCTTTTCCTTTTTGCTATAGGCGTTTGCAGGTGAAGCCGCAGCAGCAGCTTCACCCGCAGATGTTGTTTACTTGATCAGGTTCTTGCCCTCTGCATCAAAGACGTGGCAGACATTGCCACCAAAGGTCAGGTTGACCTTGGTGCCCAGTGCGAACACGTCATTGTGGTGGCCCTGAATATCCACGGTAGGCACGATCACGATCACGTCACGGCCCAGAGCGCTGACATGCAGGTGGACCTCGCTGCCCATCATCTCGCACACATCCACCGTGCCGCTGACGGCATTCGTGCCATCGTTGAGGGTGATGTGGTTGGGACGCACGCCCAGCGTAATATTCTGTGCGGGGACATCCGCGGCCTTCAGTGCGGCCTGCTTATCCTCCGTCAGCTTCACCTTCAGGGTATCCAGCACCACATAATAGGCGCCGTCTTCCTTGGTCAGCTTGGCCTGGAAGAAGTTCATCTGCGGCATGCCGATGAAGCCGGCGACGAACAGGTTCTGGGGATGATCGAACACTTCCTGAGGCGTACCGATCTGCTGGATGAAGCCATCCTTCATAATGACGATGCGGTCGCCCAGTGTCATGGCTTCCGTCTGGTCATGGGTAACATAGATGAAGGTGGTATTGATCTTCTGGCGCAGCTTGATGATCTCAGAACGCATCTGGTTACGCAGCTTGGCGTCCAGATTGCTGAGGGGTTCGTCCATCAGCAGGACCTTGGGCTCACGCACGATGGCACGGCCGATGGCAACACGCTGGCGCTGGCCGCCGGACAGAGCCTTGGGCTTGCGCTCCAGGTACTGGGTGATGTCCAGAATCTCGGCTGCTTCGCGAACGCAGCGATCGATCTCTTCCTTGGGATACTTGCGGAGCTTCAGGGGGAAGGCCATGTTTTCATATACGGTCATATGGGGATACAGTGCATAGCTCTGGAAGACCATGGCGATATCACGGTCCTTGGGAGCCACGTCATTGACCAGCTTTTCACCGATATACATCTCACCGGAAGAAATTTCCTCCAGACCGGCGATCATACGCAGCGTGGTGGACTTACCGCAGCCGGAAGGTCCAACCAGAACGATGAACTCCTTGTCCTCGACCTCCAGATTGAACTTCTGAACGGCGACAACGCCTTCTTCCGTAATCTGCAGATTGACCTTGTTCTCCTCGTCCGCAGCCTCTGCCTTCTTTTTCTTCTTTTTCTGGTCATTGCTGTTGGGATAGATCTTCTTGATGTCCTTCAGAATGAGCTTTGCCATACTTTCCCGGCTTTGATAACAGAACCTCCGTTCTCGTCACCTCGCCTCTGGAGAGCGGTACTCCAGAAGCTTTTACGGCAGGTCTCCACACTGCCGCACCGCAAGCCGAAGCGGTATTTTCCTCCTTTTTTGTCTTCGGCTGCTATGGAAATGGAGTAGTCAGCCAAAGAATCAAAATATATTCCACCGATTGCTCGATGTGCGGGGGGTATTAGTTTGATTATACGCCCTGCTTTTGGGGGACGCAATGCTTTTCTGCAGGAAAAGTACAGTTTCCGAGCAAAAAAGCACACCTGCAGCAGGTGCACTTTTTAAAATTTTTGCAAACAAGAAACAGGACTTGCCACTGTATCCCCTCCCATGGGGGAAGCGCGAGTTTCCTCTGCAAAACAAAAAACGCACTGCTGAAAGCAGATGCATACAGGATTCCTTGCGGAACCCAGCGGAGCGGTTCCGCAAGGAGAACGAGGAGCAGCAGAATGAGCGCGAGATGAGTTTTCTGTAAAACAGAAAAACTCGTCGCAAGCGATATGACGCTTGCGACGAGTGTGGAGCGGGCTACGAGGCTCGAACTCGCTCCCCGGCATCCCACGAATCCCTTGCAGGGATTCGCAGGAACCCTACCTCGCCTCGGATTAAAATGCGCTTCGCGCATGGGTGGAGTTAGCGAGTTTTCCTGCAAAGCAAAAAAAGAAACGCACCTGCTGAAAGCAGATGCACACAGGGCTCCCGCGGAAACCCAACGAAGTGGTTTCCGTGGGAAAGTGAATAAAAAGTTCGTCCGGCGCATGAAAAAAGTCCTAAGGCTTTTTTCATCGCCTTAGGACTTTTTATGAACTGGAGCGGGCTACGAGGCTCGAACTCGCTACCTCCACCTTGGCAAGGTGGCGCTCTACCAGATGAGCTAAGCCCGCGAGAACAAAAGCTACTATAGCAGAAGTTTTTTATTCTGTCAAGGCTTTTGTTCCGAATTTTCTAAAATTTTTCTGTTTTCTCTTCCGGGGCGGATGGTGCTTCTGCTCCTTCCGCCTTCTCCACAGGCTCCTCCGACTCCGGATCTGTCAGGTTTTCTCCTTCCCCATCCGGGTTCTCATCCAAGCTCTCCTGCGGTTTCTCGGGCTCCTGCACCTCCGGCGGCGGTACATCCAACAGCACTTCAATCAAACCCACCGGTCCCTGCTCCGGATAATAATTGACTGTCCAGCCGGGCGATCCTTCCAGTCCCTGGTCGACCCGCAGCTGTTGAATGGTCCTTTCCACGCGCGCCTGTCCATCTTCAGCCCAATAGCCGATCTTGACCACCAGCTCATTGCCTCCGGATGCAAGAGTATGCTCCAACAGGCTATACAACGCCTCCGGCGCTGTGGCATTGACGATGCTTTGCAGCTGCTCCGCCGTGCGGCGGTAACCGATCTGCAGCTGCACTTCATAATAGCCCCGCTGTTCCTTACCGGTGGAGGTAATATACTCCACCGCGTAGGCTCCGAAAGGCGTTTCCTGCTGGACTTCCACCGTGGCACGTTCCACCATATCCGCTACCGTCAGATCGCCCTTGAAATGGTAAAGCCGCAGCGTAGCCGTTTCCCGGTGCTCGCCGATCAGCAGCAGCAGGTCGTTGACGATATCCTGATAGTTTTCCGCGCGCAGCGTGCCTGCCGCTTCACTCTCCCAGAACTTGCTGCTGTGGGGCTCCGAGGTGCTGTATTCCCGCTCCAAAAGTGAGGTGCACCCCGTCAGCAGGCACACTGCCGCCAACAAGGCGATCAGTCTCAATTTCATGGGATACACCTCCTTTCTGGCGTCTTCTTCCTTCTTACAGGCCGTGATCTTCGTCGATCAGGATCACTTCCGCACTCTGGCCCAGCATGGGCTCCCACAGCGTCACCATGCCGCGGCAGATACGCTCCGGGCTGCTGCAGTCATAGCAGCGGTCTGCCTTGACGGCGCAGGGCGTCTTGCGGTTCATCTGTTTTGCACGGCCCGGGCCTGCAATGTTGCGGGCACGCCAGACTGCATCCTCGTACGTCTTGACCAGCTTGTTGCGGCCAATGACGAAATAAACCTTCTTGTGACCAAACAGCGTGGAGGCCACGCGGTTGCCGGCGCCGTCGATGTTCACCATCTCACCGCTCTCTGCCAGAGCATTGACGCTGGTCAGATAGACGTCGGTGTTCATGGCGTTTTTACGG
This sequence comes from Oscillibacter sp., assembly GCA_017547085.1. GTDB lineage: Bacteria > Bacillota > Clostridia > Oscillospirales > Oscillospiraceae > Oscillibacter. Next base: position 2,489 of record JAFYQM010000084.1, on the reverse strand, counting down.
GCTTCATTGGGTTCGGTGATCCAGTGCCAGTAAACGGTATTATGTTCGCTGAGCAGTTCGTAGGCGCCAATATTCTTCACAGTGCCGGAACCGCCGATGCCCACGGTCACGCCGTCGATCTCGCTGTTCAGATAGGCGGCGGCTTCCGCGCCGGTGGCAAAGACCTTGACGGTGTATCCACGCTTCTCCAGATTTTCCTTCACAGCTTCAAATGCCATACCTTATCCTCCTCTTATAAACCCAGATCCTGATCCACTAAGATCACTTCGGTCTCCATGCCCATACTAGGCCCCCAGAGAGTCACGAAGCTCTGGCAGATCCGGTCGGGACTTTTGCAGTTATAACAGCGGTCGCCCTTGACGGCACAAGGCGTCTTCTTCCCCAGCCGCATGGCGTTCTTCGGCGCGGCAATGTTGCGGGCACGCCACAGCGCTTCTTCATAAGTAGGTGCCAGCTTGTTGCGGCCGATGACAAAATACACCTTCTCGTGGCCAAACAAGGACGCCGCCACGCGGTTGCCGATGCCGTCAATATTCAAAATTTGTCCGTCCTCAGACAGGCCGTTGGCCGAGGTGCAGAAAACTTGGGTGCTCAGTTCCGCCTTGCGGACCTCTTCCTTGGTCTCGGGAGGGGCCACCGCGTGCCAGAACATGGTGTTATGGCGCTCCAGCATTTCGTAGATGCCCAATTCCTGCAAGGTCAGGGAACCGCCAAAGCCGACCGTCTTGCCGTCAATGGACTTGTCCATGTACGCCGCAGCCTCCGCTGCGGTGGAGAAAACGCTGACAAGAAAGCCCCGCTCCTCCAAATTTTTCTTGACTGTTTCAAATACCATGCCTTTATTCCCTCCTCACACAGTATGCCGGATCAAAGGATCAAACGTCCAGCTCCATCTGCTGTTCCTCGCTGTCCTCCTGCCGCAGCAATGCACCGGCGGCAGGTACCGCGCGGACGCGGTAGCGGCTCTTGTTGGAAATGCTGGTCTCCTCCAGCTGCTTCACGCCCTCCAGCTTGTACTTGGGCTTCAGGTTCATCACCGCCACGCCCTGAGTGGTACGGGTGCTCTTGGGCGCCAGCAGCGCCGTGTGGAACACCAGACAGCGGGGCTCGGTGGAATACACCGCCAGCTCGCAGTCGCCGTCAATGCGGCAGATGGCTGCAAGGGGCGCCTTATCGGAATAGGCGCCGGTCAGCTTACGGCGGTTGGAAGTTGTCTTATAAGCCGCCAGTTCTACGCGAGCTGCCTTGCCGTTTTCAAAGAAGAACAGCATGGTACCTGCATAATCCGCACCGGGCAGCACGGCGAACACCACATTCTCTCCCGCGTCCATGCTTAGCTTGGCGGGCAGGTAATCGCCCAGCACGCTGGCCTTGGTGTCCTCAAATTCACCGAGGCGGGTCTTGTAGACCTGACACTTGTCAGTAAAGAACATGATCTCGGCGTTGGACGTGGTCTCGAAGGTCTGGCGCAGGCCGTCGCCCTCTTTATACTTCTGTTCGCCGCTCATACGGAGAGACAGGGGCGTAATCTTCTTGAAGTAGCCCTCGCGGGACAGGAACACATGGACGGGATATTCCTCCGTCAGTTCCTCTTCCTCATACACTTCGATCTCATGGCCGTAGACGATGGTGGTGCGGCGGGGCTCGCCGTATTTTTTGGCCACCTCGTTCAGCTCGTCCACGATGATCTTCTTGACCCGCTTGGGGTTGCCCAGCATGTCCTCCAGATCGTCGATCTCGTCCCGCAGGGCATCCGTCTCCTGCGTCTTTTTCAGGATGTATTCCTTGTTGATGTTGCGCAGCTTGATCTCTGCCACAAACTCCGCCTGAATCTGATCGATGCCGAAGCCGATCATCAGGTTGGGAATGACTTCCGCATCCTCTTCCGTCTCGCGGATGATCTTGATGGCCTTGTCGATATCCAGCAGGATGCGCTTGAGGCCCTTCAGCAGATGCAGCTTGTCCTTCTTCTTTTGCAGGACATAGTAGATACGGCGACGGACGGACTCCGTACGCCACGCCGTCCACTCCTCCAAGATCTGCCGCACGCCCAACACCCGCGGGCTGCCGGCGATCAGCACATTGAAGTTGCAGGAGAAGCTGTCCTCCAGCGGGGTGGATTTATAGAGCTTCGCCATCAGCTTGTCCGGATCGGTGCCGCGCTTGAGATCAATGGCCAGCTTCAATCCGGAGAGATCGGTCTCGTCGCGCATGTCGGAGATCTCCTTGGCCTTACCGGCCTTGATCAGCTCCGCCACCTTGTCCAGAATGGCCTCCACCGTGGTGGAATAGGGGATCTCGTAAATTTCAATCAGGTTTTCCGCCTTCACATAGCGGTACTTGGCCCGCACCTTCACACTGCCGCGGCCCGTCTCATAGATCTCCCGCAGCACGGCGGGGTCGCACACCAGATCGCCGCCGGTGGGGAAATCGGGGGCCAGCAGGGTCTCCGTCAGATCGCAGTCGGGGTTCTTCAGGAAGGCCACCGT
>JAFYQM010000083.1 GCA_017547085.1 Oscillibacter sp. | reverse complement strand
GTTGAGACAGTCAATGAAGTCCTTATCGCCGGAGTCGGGATCGGGGTCGGAGAAGAGGTTGTCGTACAGACGGATCTCGGCGTCCACGGCGGTGGCGGCATCCACCCAATGGAGGGTGGCGCCCTTGACCTTGCGGCCGTCGGCAGGGTCGCCGCCGCGGGAATCGGGGTCATAGGTGCACAGCACTTCCACAACCTTTCCGTTTTCGTCCTTCACGCAGCCGGTGCAGGTGATGAGGTAGGCACCCTTCAGACGGCACTCGGGGCCACCGGGAAACAGACGCTTATACTTGGGCACAGCCACTTCCAGGAAGTCGTCGGCCTCGATCCAGAGGTTACGGGAGAAAGGAACCTCACGGGTACCGGATTCGGGATCCACAGGGTTATTCTCCACGGTGACGGTCTCGCACTTATCCTCAGGATAGTTGGTGATGGTCAGCTTTACAGGATGCAGCACGCCCATGACGCGCTGAGCCGTTTCGTTCAGATCCTCGCGCAGGCAGTGCTCCAGGAAACCGTAATCCACGGTGGAATCGGCCTTGGAAACACCGATACGCTCGCAGAAGTTACGGATGGACTTGGCGGTATAGCCGCGGCGGCGCAGACCACACAGCGTCGGCATGCGGGGATCATCCCAGCCGGAGACACGGCCTTCCTCCACCAGACGGCGCAGCTTGCGCTTGCTCATCACGGTGTAGTTGATGCCAAGACGGGCAAACTCGATCTGACGGGGTTTGCTGGGCACGTCGGTGTTCTCGATGACCCAGTTATACAGGGGACGGTGTGCCTCATACTCCAGAGAGCACAGAGAATGGGTGATGCCCTCCAGCGCGTCCTGAATGGGATGGGCGAAGTCATACATGGGGAAAATGCACCACTTAGTACCCTGACGGTGATGCTCGATATAACGGATGCGGTAGATCACAGGGTCGCGCATGTTGAAGTTGCCGCTGGCCAGATCGATCTTGGCACGGAGGGTGTACTTACCCTCGGGGAACTCGCCGTTGCGCATCCGCTGGAACAGATCCAGACTCTCCTCGATGGGGCGGTCGCGCCAGGGAGACTTGCCCGGCACACCGATGGAGCCGCGGTACTCGCGGAATTCCTCAGGGGTCAGCTCGCAGACATAGGCCAGACCCTTCTTAATCAGGCCCACAGCCAGCTCATAGGTCTTTTCAAAATAGTCGGAGCCGTAGAACATCCGGTCATCCCAGTCGAAGCCCAGCCAGTGGATGTCCTCTTGAATGGCGTCGACGAACTCGGTGTCTTCCTTGGCGGGGTTGGTGTCGTCAAAGCGCAGGTTGCAGATGCCGCCGAACTTCTCAGCCGTACCGAAGTCGATGGTCAGCGCCTTGCAGTGACCGATGTGCAGATAGCCGTTGGGCTCCGGAGGAAAACGGGTATGAACGGTCATGCCCTCATACTGTCCGCCTGCGGCGATATCCTCCTCAATGAAAGCGTGGATGAAGTTCCGGCTCTCGGATACTTCCTCCTGCGTGGTTTTAATTTCTTCAGCCATGGGTAATCCTCCCTGTGGTAGTTTTCAAACATAGCAATTTATTATACAGAATCTGTCAGGAAAATGCAAGAAGTCTTTATGCTAGTCTCCCCTGTTTTCAAGCCAAAAAGCGCACCGCTGTCGCGGTGCGCTTCTTTGCAGATGTTCATTTCATGGGAATGCAGACGGGGTCTCCGGTCAGATCCACCGCTTTGCTGAATACCGGCTCCAGATACGCAATGTCGCCGGTAAAGCCCTCCAGCGGGAAAAGATCCGTAAACATAGTATCCTCCTCTACATATTCGCCGGTTGCCGGATCACGATAACCGATGGAACTTCCCCACTGCATGATGTCATAATCCTTTCCGGCTTCATCCCAGAAGTGCCCGCTGAACAGTTGATACATGCCGCCGTCCGGCTCCTGCGGAGCGGCAAAGGACAGCCACCACTCCCGGCCGTGCTGCTCTGCACCGATAAACCGCACGTTTTCTGCAAGGCCGCTAACTTCTCGCCGTTTCAGGTCTACACGCACCCGGCTCCCCTCCTTCTCCAGCCAACGGGAGCCGGTGATATACAGCGTCAGCTTCTCACCCTGACTGAAGAACGGACTGTCCAGCCAGAAGGTGCTGTATCCTTTTCCGTCCGGATCACCGGAAGCGGAGATCCCGTTGACGCTGCTTTCAAAACGCTCTCCGTGTTCATTTTCCAGGTACAGGTCCAATCCCTTCAGCCATGCGGTATTCTCCGGCGCGTCATCCAGATTGATACGCAGATGGGTGGGATAAACCTCCACCTCCGTCAAGGTCATCATCTGTCCGTCCATGGTAAAAATCTGATTCACCGGGATAACCTCGCCCTGCGCGGTAAAATAGGGATCAAAGATCAACGTGAAGGTAAATTCCGCCAAAATGTTATACCGCGGTTCTTCAACCTTCTCATAAATGGATGTTTCCGGTACAGACTCTGTTTCGTGCCATGCGGCGGCATTGTCATATACGCGCAGCGTCAGATGCAGGGTGTCCGGTACATCCGTATCTACGCAGTTCACATCGATCCGCCGCAGTTCTCCGTTTTTCATGCCGAAGCTGCCAGTGGAGGTGCTGAAACCGCCTTCCAGTTCCGGCGCATCGACCTTGTAATAGAAATCCAGATGCTCCGTAAAATCCGCATCGAGAGCGAAAAAGATGCTGACCTGTTTCCGGTCCACAATGACGGACTGCACTTCTGCGGTGATACCATTTTTCTCCTGTACCTGCCCGATGGGCTGGACATATTCGTGCTCTACCGCAGCAGAAAGAGATGGAGAGAAACAGACAGCTTCTGCCAGTTCCTTCAGGAAGGGAACACTGCCGCACGCAGCGGCAAAGGTAGGAAAGCAGTTGACCAGCAGCACAAATCCGGCGAAACAAGCAGCAAAACTGCCAGTAGGGATTCCCAATAAGCGCCGTTTTTTCTGTGAAGTCTTCTTCCTTTTCACCGCTCTCTCAGCAACTGATTCCAGTTCTATCGGGAGGTTATCCAGTTCCTGCAATAAGAGGGCATATTCCTCTGTCCGATTCATTTGCTCCCCTCCTCTCCCAGTTCCAGTCTCAAAAGCCGCAGCGCCTTTCGCTGGCGGGTGGCAACGGTTCCTTGCGGTACACCCAGCGCATCGGCTGTTTCCGCCTGAGAAAAACCTGCAAAAAACCGCAGCACCACCACAGCCCGCAGTTCTTCCGGTAAGCGGCGAACCGCCTCTTTCAGCGGCAGCGCATCATATATATCCGGTCCGGCCGATTCCGAAAACACCGCTTCTCCGGTAAAGCGTTTCCGGCGGCGCAGCTCTCTGGCACACTCGTTGATCAGAATGCGGGTGAGCCAGGTTTCAAAAAACGCAGGTTCCCGCAGCTTTTTCAGGGCCCGCAGAGCCTGATACACGGCCTCGTCCACAGCTTCCATCGCATCTGTTTCATTTCCAAGATACAGATATGCCGTCCGGTACAGACGTGCCCTGACCGCATCTACGCGGGCAGCAAACTCTTCATGATCCATGCGGCTCCCCTCCTTTCTGCCTATTAGAGTCATCGGCAGTCCATTTTGTTTTCCTGATTTGAAAAAAAGCAGTACGGCTTGTACCGTACTGCTTTCCTTATGCTCTTGGATGGGCCTTTTGATACACATCCTTCAACTGCTTCTTGACCACATGGGTATAGATCTGCGTGGAGGAAATATCCGCATGGCCCAGCATTTCCTGAATGGACCGCAGGTCCGCGCCGTTCTCCAGCAGATGCACGGCAAAGGAATGCCGCAGCGTGTGGGGCGTGATATCTTTCTCGATACCCGCTTTTTCCTGATAATACTTGATGATCTTCCAGAAGCCCTGACGGCTCATACGCTCGCCGTTCATGTTGACAAACAGCGCCTTTTCGCTGCTGTCCGCGATCAACTGGGGGCGAATGGTGCGGACGTAGTCCTGTAGGGCCTTGATGGCCGTGTGATACAGCGGGATGACGCGTTCCTTGCCCTTGCTGATACAGTGGATAACACCTGCTGCCAGGTTCAGATTCTCCATATCCAGAGAAATCAATTCCGTGACACGGATACCTGTGGCATAGAGCAGTTCCAGCATGGCGTGGTCGCGGAAGCCCTTGGCATCCACGCACTGGGGCTGCTCCAAAAACAGCTCCACTTCCTTACTGGTCAGAATCTCGGGGTATTTCCGCTCCACCTTGGCCGCTGTAACGCTCTTGGCAGGATTTTCTGTTATGTCACCCCTGGCGATCAGGAAGTTGTAAAAAGACTTCACAGAGGCCAGGAAACGCGTTGCAGAGGCAGCAGACTTGCCACGGCCCCGCATCCAGTTGATATAATCCTGAATCCGGCCGCTGTCCACCGTCCGGAGATCGTCACCCTGCAGATACTCCGCAAACTGCGTGATATCCCGCAGATACGACGAGAGCGTGTTCTGGGAGGCATGCTTCTCCTCTGCCAGATACGCGCCGTAGCGCGCAATATCATTCGTTTCCAAAAAGCATTCCTCCTCTCCTAAATATCACAGCCGGATATGTTCCAGCGCCAAACGCAAAAACTGCGGGCTGAGAAACAAATCCGCAAACACACCTAAAAGTAGAATCCCGAACATGACAGCGGTCCTGCGCCACTCTCTGCTGTCCGGAGAAACCGGGCCGGCACGTCCTCTCCCAAAGGACAATCTGGCCAGCGCGGCAGAACGCTTCATAGAAGCCTCCGCGATCAGAAAATAGCACGGGAAGGTCACTGCACAACGCAGGCCAAACACTGCCAGCGCAAGCAATACGCCGCCTGTGCCAAAGGTTGCCGTAAAGCAGCAAACAGAAAACGAAAGAAGACCGCCAAATAGGGCCGTTGCGCAGGGCAGCAGAAAAACACCGATGGAAGCAAACCCCGCCAGAAACGCCAGTAGCGGATACCGAAGATACAGGCACAGCGTAGAAAAAAACACAGATTCCGTATTCCCGCGCATCCCTTCAAGCAGCAGAAAATCGGAGAGATATCTCCGCAGTTCCTCTCCGGTCGCGGGGGATAAGCGGCTGGCCAGAACCTGTCCCAAAATCAAGCCGCACAAAAAGAACGCTGCCAGAATCAGTAACATCGGCAGCGAAAAAGCAACTGTCAGCCGGCGTCCTCGTTTTCGTTTCCAGTTCAAACCACCTCACCTCACTGCATCGTATGTGAGGGCTCTGCGGTTTATGACAGTCTGGTTAACGTAACCTTTCAGCTATTTAAATATAGTAGAATTTCCTTGTTTTGGCAAGGCGAATAAAAGAAAAAAGCGTTTTTTGGAGGTTATGTCAAAATATTATGTAAATCGCATTATGTAAACTTTGTGAATTTTGAATTCCAGGGAGTTCCAGGAGTCAATATGTGGTGTTTTCCGCAGGCGTTACCCCCCAACATCTGCGGAAATCACCAAAACGCATCTTAGAACCACCACAAACGCAAAAAAGCAAGGAAAATTTTAAAATTTTGTAATTTTTGTGAATTTTCACAGTGCTTTTTTATAGACGCGCTTCCCCTTCCGCCGCTTCTGACCTCCCATCATCACAGACAGAATGCCGCCGCACAGCGCACACAGCAGCAAAACTCCTCCCCTTCCCGTCCACGCGATCTCCTGCCAGGCGCATGTGCCAACAAGAAGAAGGATCGCCCCAAAGATCACCGCAGACAAGATACCTGCACTCAAGCGCCCAAGAGAACTTTTCCGCACCGCCAAAAGTCCCGCTGTCATGGAAGTCAACAGGCACATGACCGCTACCGCAGGATACGCTCCCCGCTCCGGCAGCACCCCCTTCACCACCAGCAAGGTCAGCAGCATGATCCCCAACAGATATATCCCCAGCGCAATCAGTTCCCCCCGCAGAAACACAACCCACACAGCTTGTTTTCGCCTGTCTTTGCCCATAAAAAATCCTCCCTTACAACATGCTCACTACTGGAGCATATTCCAAGGGAGGTCTTTTTTATGATTGCTTTTTACTCAGCAGAAGCTTCTTCAGCCACGGGCTCCTCAGGCAGAGCTTCCTCTTCCTTCTTCTTGCCCTTCTTCTCAGCAACGGGGGTTTCGCCGCTCTGGACGCCGGTGGTGGAAATAGCCCACTTGGTCAGCTCCATGCGGACACGGTCCTCGCTGGTCTCGATGATGATGGTGTTCTCACCCACGGAGACGATCTTGCCGACGATGCCGCCGATAGAGGTGATCACATCACCCTTCTTCAGGCTGTTGCGCATCTCCTCAGCCTTCTGCTTGCGCTTCTTCTCGGGACGGATCATGAGGAAATACATGACCGCAAACATGAGAACAAGCATAATAATGGTAGACATACCCTGTTCGCCCATATTGATAAACTCCTCTTTTCTTTTGTAGTCAGAACATTGTCATTATACCAGAACCTTGTGCTTTTGCAAGTACTTTCTTTTTCAGGCACGCTGCTCCAGTTTTCCGCTGTATTTTTCCCGGAACTCCGCGAAAGTGCCTTCATCCAGCGCCTGCCGGATCTTTGCCATCAGGTCATTGTAGAAATACAGGTTGTGCAGCACAGCAAAGCGCAGCGCCAATACCTCATCCGCCTTGAAGAGGTGGCGCAGGTAAGCACGGGAAAAACTACGGCACACAGGGCAGTTACAGCTTTCGCTGATGGGATGCTCATCCGTCGCATACTTTTCATTGAGGATGTTCACCGTTCCCTCCCAGGTAAACAACTTGCCGTGGCGGCCGTTTCTGGAGGGCATCACGCAGTCGAAGAAATCCACACCGCGGCTGACAGCCTCAATGATATTGCTGGGAGTGCCGACACCCATCAGATAACGAGGCTTCTCCTTCGGCATGTAAGGCTCCACCACGTCGATCATCTCATACATGACCTCTGCGGGCTCGCCTACCGCCAGACCGCCGATGGCAAAGCCATCACAGTCGATCTTTGCGATCTGCTGCATGTGCCATGCACGCAGGTCCGCGAAGGTAGCACCCTGATTGATACCAAAGAGCATCTGGTCGGGATTCACCGTCTCCGGCAGACTGTTGAGCCGGTCATGCTCCACCTTGCAACGTTCCAGCCAACGCAGTGTCCGCTCGCAGCTGGCCTTAGCATATTCGTGGGTAGCCGGGTTCTCCACACACTCGTCGAAGGCCATGGCGATGTCACTGCCTAAGTTGGACTGAATCTGCATGGATTCTTCAGGTCCCATGAAGATCTTGTGGCCATCGATATGGGAGGAAAAATAGACACCCTCCTCCTTGATTTTGCGCAAAGAGGCCAGTGAAAACACCTGAAATCCACCGGAGTCCGTCAGGATGGGGCCATCCCAGTCCATGAACTTGTGGAGGCCTCCCATCTGACGCACCAGCTTATCGCCTGGCCGCAGATGCAGATGGTAGGTGTTAGACAGCTCGATCTGGCAGCCAACTTCTTTCAGGTCGTGCGCGCTGACGCCGCCCTTGATGGCACCCTGCGTGCCCACATTCATAAAGACGGGAGTCTGTACCGTGCCGCCGTGGGCACAGGAAAACTCTCCCCGCCGTGCACGGCCTTCCGTTTTTAAAACTTTAAACATAACGTTCTCTTCCAATCCTTTTTTCGCAGCATAGTCCGGAACGAACCTGCCGTGAATGATATTATAATATGGTTCTTTCGTACGCGCAAGAAAAAAAGCATTCTTGACATGCACAAGAAAGGAAAACTGCTACCCTTTTTTAAGTTTCACCAAAGCAGGAGATTTTCTAACATGGATTATCAACAGCAGTATCAGAAAAAGAAAGGCCCTTGGGAGGGCGCACTGTCTCTGGTGCGTTCCAATGATACGATCCTTGCTGCCATGTATGGCTGTGAACCAGTACACTTCCTTCAAAATCTACACACAATAGCGGATCGTGTAGACCATGTCACCCTTTGGAGCATGATGGTCATGGGTCATTATCCTGTAAAGTATGATACTTCTCTCAAGGGAAAAATTGACATCATCTCTTACTTCTATAATGACGCCTGCCGCAAGGGACATGACGGTGCCTTTGCCTACGGAGATAGATCTCTGTATCAAAACATGAAAGAAAGCCCGGGGTTGCAGATGCGCCGCGCCCGCTATGTGAATGATCCGTTTGTCATTGCACAGAACGACAACATGGTATCTGTCAATGCAGCCATTGAAATCGATCTGACCGGTCAGGTTAGCTCAGAAAGCATCGGCCTGCGTCAGTTCACCGGAACCGGCGGTGCAACGGATTTTGCATACGGTGCATTCCACTCCAAAGGTGGTCGAGGGATCATTGCGCTGCCCAGCACAGCAAAAGCCGGTACCATTTCAAAAATCTCTCCAATCCTGACGCCAGGGGCTATTGTTACGATTTCCCGCAATTTGACAGATTACATCGTCACAGAATACGGCATCGCAAGGATGCGCAACCGTTCCGTACGACAGCGTGTAGAAAACCTGATTGCTGTTGCACATCCCGATTTCCGCGCAGAGCTGCGCAAAGAGGCAAATAAAATGATGATTTGGTAAATTACTATTGCTCCCAATTTCCGACAAAAACAGCCGCAGATACTCTGCGGCTGTTTTTAATGCGTTTAACGCAAAAACATGGCATCACCGAAGCTGAAGAAGCGGTATCGCTCCTTCACCGCCTCCTCATAGGCCGCCAGCACATTTTCACGGCCTGCAAACGCAGATACCAGCATAACGAGCGTGCTCTCCGGCAGATGGAAGTTGGTCACAAGGCCGTCCATCACCTTAAAGCGGTAGCCCGGATAAATATAAATATTGGTCCAGCCGGCCTTTGCCTCCATGGTGCCATCCTCATTGGCCCAGGATTCCAGTGTTCTGCAGGATGTCGTCCCCACGCAGATCACCCGTCCGCCGCCCGCTTTGGTGCGGTTGATCAGGTCTGCCGTTTCCTGCGGGACGGTGCAGAATTCGCTGTGCATTTCATGGTCCGTCACATTTTCTTCCTTGACCGGCCGGAACGTGCCAAGCCCCACATGGAGCGTCACATAACCAATCCCTACGCCCATGGCTGCAATCTTCTCCAGAAGCTCCGGTGTGAAATGCAGGCCCGCCGTCGGTGCAGCTGCACTGCCTACGACCTTGGAGTACACGGTCTGATAGCGCTCCCGATCCTGCAGTTCCTCCTTGATGTAGGGTGGAAGCGGCATCTTGCCAAGCCGCTCCAGCACCTCGAGAAAGATGCCCTCATAGTCAAAACGAACAAGGCGGTTTCCGCCCTCTACTTCCCCGACGACCTCTGCCGTCAGGATGCCGTCACCAAAACTGAGCCGGGCGCCGGTACGCATTTTCCGTCCGGGACGCACCAGACACTCCCATGTCTTGTCCCCCCGGTCAATCAGAAGCAGTACCTCACAGGCGCCTCCGCCGGGCAGACGCTGACCCAGAAGACGTGCCGGCAGCACACGGGAATTATTGAGGATCAAACAGTCGCCGGGACGCAAAAAGTCAGGCAGGTCATAAAAATGGTGGTGCTCCACTACGCCAGTTTCCCGCTCCACGGTCATCAGACGGGAGGTATCCCGCTGCTCAATGGGGGTCTGAGCGATCAGCTCTTCCGGCAGATCATAATAAAAATCGCTGGTCTTCATAGTTCTTCCTATCTTCATTCAATGGTAATGTCCGTATAATAGAACTGGAGGATCTCCTGATAGCTGTATCCCAGTTCCGCCATGGCACGGGCTCCGTACTGGCTCATACCCAGATTATGTCCGCTTCCCACGCCTTCGATCACAAAGACGCCGTCCTGTTTGTTCACAGAAGGCCGGCCCGTCCCGTTGTTTTCGATCTTGGTGGTGCCGGACGAGGTAAGCACTGTGAAGGCATCTCCTTCCAGTTTGCCCAGCATTCCGCTGCCGGAGAGGACGGATACGCCCTCGAGGGTGTTCACCGTGTTCTTTTCGCCGTTGATATAATACACGGTCTTTTCACCACCCGGCATACTACCGTTGATGCCAAAACGCATACTCTTCACAGATTTCCCAAGGGAACTGCTGTAGAAAATCGTACGGCAGGTCTCCCCGCTGACCGTCTTGGTTCCGCCGGTGCCCACAAAGGTGATCTTCTTCACATTCCCCATAGGGGTGTATTCGGATACAGATACATCCTTTACCCGGCCGATAGAATATCCTTTTTCCGACAGAATCCAAGTCAGTTCATCTGCCGTATAGGTAACCGTCCAGTTGTAGCTTGGAATGGTCGTCTGTGCCTCATAGGGGTCCTCTTTGCCCACCAGATACCCCCTCACACTTCCCCAGACATTAGCCACATCCTCTGTGGCGCCGCCGTTGGAGGAGTGGTACACCGCATTCTGCACCATGTCTCCCCTGTAGTACAGCAGTTCACCGCAGGTGTGATCCACCGCGGCATTGGTACGCGCGTTGGGACCGTTGCTGCCATTCCCGCTGTATCCGTAGTAAACCTGACAGTCTGTTGTGTTGCACACATCAAAGCCGTAAGCGCTCAAATGCTTGCTGCTGCGGCAGGCATAGGTACGGGCGCAGACCGCCTGTGCTTCCAGCGCAGCCATGGGCCAGGAATTGTTCATCTCATAGGGAATGACGCCCTTCACGTAACTCTCCAAGTCTACCACATTGTAAACATGCAGATTGCCACCGGTTACGCGGGGATACTCAAAACCGCCGGGATAGCGGTAGCCCTTGAACCAGGTCACAGCTTCTTCTCCCTGTCCATCCGGCATCACACCGAGAGACAGCACGCCGCTGCAGTCAAACTCGAAGAGGATCCGGTCCGTGCGGGTCGCTGTTACCACAATACCAGTGGAAGAGGACTGCACAACCGTTCCCCCGCCCAGCGCTTCCGCATAGGAAACCGCTTCATCCGGCGTCGTAAAGGAGCCGATACGGACCGCATAGCCAAAGTCGATCCACGCAGGATAGCCGCCCAGCTGCTCCGCGGCCATCAGCGCCTCCTCGTAAGTAGCCAGTCCGTCCACCTGCACATGCCACGGGCCGAGATAGAGGTCATTTCCGGTTACCATGGTATTGTTGTAGGTGCCGTCCGCGCCCAAGTAAATGTCACCGGCAGCCGTCATGGAAATAGCACGTTCCGCCGTGGTGCCAACAGGAACAAACACACGCTCATCATCGTAGTAACCAAAGGTATATCCGCTGCCTGTATAGTTCTCCAGATTGGCGGAAAACAGGGCCGTTTCGCCGTAGCGCAGGCCTACTTTCACCGTATCATTTGCCAGCGCGGACGCTGAAACCGCACTCATGGCAAAAAAAGTCACAACGAACGCCATTGTCAACAGTAATTTTTTCATGGAACCTCCCAATAGCAGCAGCCTTGACGGTTTGGGAAAACCGTGCTATTATACATCAAGAAAACAAATGTCCGCGATACAGAAACACTTGTTGTATTCCCCAATTAAAAGTATTATATTATAAATCCACGCATCATTCAACCAAAATCGACGGGAACGGCCACATTTCCTTTTCCCGTAACAAAGCCTCAGGAGGAACATATTATGAAACAGTACAAAGTCGGCATCATCGGCGGCACCGGCATGGTCGGCCAGCGCTTCATCACCCTCATGGAGAACCATCCCTGGTTCCAGTTAACAGCCATCGCTGCCAGTTCCCGCAGCGCAGGCAGAGCTTACAAAGAGGCTGTTGCAGACCGCTGGGCACTAGATATTCCCATGCCCGAGGAAGCAAAGGACCTGATCGTTCTGGACGCTGATGCCGACGCAGAAAAGCTGGCCGGTATGGTGGACTTCTGCTTCTGCGCTGTGGATATGAAGAAGGAAGAGATCCGCGCATTAGAGGAGCGTTACGCCAAGTTAGAGTGCCCCATCGTCTCCAACAACTCCGCCCACCGCTGGACGGATGATGTGCCCATGGTTGTCCCTGAGATCAACGCTGAGCATTTGGAGGTCATCGAGGCCCAGCGCAAGCGCCTCGGCACGAAGCGCGGCTTTATCGCCGTCAAGAGCAACTGCTCCCTGCAGAGCTATGTTCCCGCCCTGCACCCCCTGAAGAAATACGGTCTCGAGTCTGCACTGGTCTGCACCTATCAGGCCATCTCCGGCGCAGGCAAGACCTTCCAGCGCTGGCCCGAAATGGTGGATAACTGCATTCCCTACATTGGCGGCGAGGAAGAAAAGAGCGAACAGGAGCCTCTGAAGCTGTGGGGCGAAGTGAAGGACGGCAAGATCGTCAAGGCCGCCGGTCCCGCCATCACCGCACAGTGCATCCGCGTTGCCTGTCAGGACGGCCACCTGGCTGCCGTATTTATGAAGTTCAAGGACGGCTGCAAGCCCTCCATTGAGCAGATCAAGGCTGACTGGGCTGCCTTCCGCGGTCCCGCTCAGGAGTTGGAACTCCCCTCTGCCCCCAAGCAGTTCCTGCACTATTTTGAAGAAGACAACCGCCCCCAGACCCGTCTGGACCGGAACCTCGAAGGCGGCATGGCCATCTCTCTGGGCCGCCTGCGCGATGACAGCCAGTACGACTACAAGTTTATCGGCCTGAGCCACAACACCCTCCGTGGTGCTGCAGGCGGCGCCGTGCTGCTGGCCGAGCTGCTGTGTGCCAAGGGCTACATCTGATACGTTTCTTGACGCAGCCTGTCACACGGTAACGTAATGTCAGGAAACAGTCTCTGCTACTAAACGAACACAAAAGAAGCGGATACCCGATTGGGGTATCCGCTTTTTCTATCAAAATCCCCAAAAAAGGAGTCGAATCTCTGTGAAGCAACCTATCTTTACAGGCTCTGGTGTTGCAATTATTTCCCCATTTCACAACGGACAATTAAACTTACATGCACTGAAGTCGCTGCTGGACTTCCAGTTAGAGAGCGGAACGGATGCCATCATCGTCTGCGGCACCACCGGCGAGGCATCCACCATGACATACAAGGAGCGTATGCAGGCCATTTCCTGCTGCGCAGAACATGTGGCAGGGCGCGTTCCGGTCATCGCAGGCAGCGGCTCCAATTCCACGGAGATCACGCTGGCACTTTCCAAAGATGCAATCAGTACCGGTGCCGATGCTGTG
Organism: Oscillibacter sp.; assembly: GCA_017547085.1. Taxonomy (GTDB): domain Bacteria; phylum Bacillota; class Clostridia; order Oscillospirales; family Oscillospiraceae; genus Oscillibacter. Next base: position 3,139 of record JAFYQM010000083.1, on the reverse strand, counting down.
CTGGTAGTCACGCCATATTACAACAAGGCAACGCAGCAAGGCCTTATCCGTCACTTCTCACTGGTGGCTGATGCGGTGACAAAGCCTGTGATTCTCTATAATGTCCCATCCCGCACCGGCGTCACCATCGCACCGGAAACGTATGCGGAACTTGCAAAGCACCCTAATATCAACGGCGTGAAAGAAGCCAGCGGAAATCTCAGCAATATTCAGAAAACCCGCAATTTCTGCGGCGAGGATTTTTCCATCTGGTCCGGTAATGATGACGAAACGGCTGCCATCTGCCTGCTGGGCGGTGTGGGTGTCATTTCCGTCGCAGCCAACATTGTCCCCACTGAAATACACGCACTGGTACAGCTGTGTCTTGAAAACGACTACGCCTCAGCGGGGCTGCTGCAGTTATACTTAAAAGACCTCTGCGACACGCTTTTCTGCGAGGTGAATCCCATCCCGGTAAAAACCGCCATGAACCTGATGGGAATGGATGCCGGAGATCTGCGTCTCCCCCTCTGCCCTCCCAGCGAAACCAATCTGAAGCGGATCCACGCCACGCTAAAACAATATGCCCTGTTGAGTGAATGAAAAAGGACGGTCATAGACCGTCCTTTTTGTATCAGTTTGCGATCAGCCCGGAGGCCAGGTCATATCCCGACCACTGAGCACATGGAAGTGCAGGTGGAAGACACTCTGGCCGGCCTGCTCACCAATGTTGGAGACCACGCGGTAGCTGTCCATCCCCTGTTCCTTGGCAATCTTGGCAATTACCTCAAAAATATGGGCCACCACGGCGCTGTTATCACCGTTCACTTCGGACACGGAACCGATGTGGGCCTTGGGAATCACCAGAAAATGGGTGGGAGCCTGAGGAGCGATATCGTTGAAGGCGAAGCACAGATCGTCTTCATAAACCTTGCTGGAAGGAATATCTCCGGCAATGATTTTGCAAAACAGGCAATCAGACATGATGGAATCCTCCTTCTACAGTTACTTAAATTGATTATGCATGGGATCGTAGAAATAGTCAAGAGCAGCCAGCTTGCTGCGCAGCGTAGATTCCTCCACGTCCAGCGCGGCACACAGCTCTTCTAAACTTTCGTATTCATCCCGCAGTTTCGTGTTTACAACACTCAGCAGCAGGATTGGATCATTCGGCAGCATCCTGTTTCTCCAATCAGCCGTGTACGGGGATCACTGCGAAGAAGCACAGGTCATCCTCACTGTCATTGATGAGGCTATGCTCGTGACCCTTCGGGCAGTAATGGCAGGAACCGGCCTGCAAAGGCTCGTAAACCCCGTCATACAGCACCTTTCCGGTACCGGAGAGGATGTAGATCGTCTCACTGTCCGTTTCGTGGGTATGGAGGCCAACGGTAGCGCCGGGAATCAGCCGCCCCTGAACGATCTTGCAAAGGCCGTCATCGCAAACTCGCAGATAGGCATCCTTTTCACCGCCCCGCATGTGAGGGACATGGGTCTCCTGCATCTTGTCAAATCCGATAAGCATAGCTGTTCCTCCTTATATAGTTCCCTCCCCCGCTGATCTTGCAGCGGGGGAGGTATTTTTTGATCATTACAGCTTGGAAGAAACGAAATCGTCCACGCTGGCCAGTGCGTCATCCAGCTTCAGCAGATCACTGCCGCCGCCCATGGCGCTGTCGGGCTTGCCGCCACCCTTGCCGCCGCAGATGGTGCAGACATTGCGGACCAGATCACCGGCCTTAATGCCGCGCTTCACGGCCTCGGTGCCGCAGACAGCCAGGAAGGTGATCTTCTCGCCGTTGACAGAGGACAGCACGGCAACCACGCCGGGCTCCTTATCACGCAGGAAGTCGCCCATCTGACGCAGAGCATTGGCATCCATGCCGGGCTTGTTGGCAGTCAGAACCTTCAAGCCGCCCATGTCCTTGGCGCTCAGCAGGAACTGGCGGGCCTCACCCAGAGAGGCCTCGGCCTTGAACTTCTCCACCATGGTGCGCAGTTCCTTCATCTCGGCAGTCTGCTGCTGGATGCGGTTCTCGATCTCACCAACGCTGGTCTTGAACATCTGAGACAGATGCACCAGAACCTTCTGGTTGGCGCTGATGGTCTCCATGGTCTGCTTGCCCACGGTAGCCTCGATACGGCGGACGCCGGAGGCAACGGAGCCCTCAGACTTGATGCGGAACATACCGGCCTTGGCGGTATTGTCCAGATGGGTACCGCCGCAGAACTCCATGGAGAAGTCGCCCATCTCCACGACGCGGACGGTGTCACCATACTTCTCACCGAACACAGCCACAGCGCCCTTCTTCTTGGCCTCCTCGATAGGCAGGACCTCGGTCACAACGCTGTAACCCTCCAGAATGGCATCATTGACAATGCGGTCAATCTCAGCCAGCTGTTCGGGAGTGATACCCTCGAAATGGGTGAAGTCGAAACGAATGCGGTCGGGCTCCACCAGAGAGCCTGCCTGATGGACGTGATCGCCCAGAACCTTCTTCAGAGCAGCATCCAGCAGATGGGTAGTGGAGTGGGCGCGCATGATAGCCTTCCGGCGCTCCACATCGATGGAAGCGGTCACGGTGTCGCCAACATTGAAAGTACCTGCGACCACCTTGCCGTAGTGCATGAACTTGCCGCCCTTGTTCTTCAGGACATTGTTGACCTCAAACTTGGCCTCGCCCGCGGTGATCACGCCGTGGTCGGCCACCTGACCGCCCATTTCAGCGTAAAACGAGGTCTGATCCAGCACGATGATGGCGTCCACGCCGGTCATGACAGTCTCAGCCAGCTCGTTCTCCACCACGAGAGCCAGAACCTTGCCTTGCTCCTCAGTGCGGTCATAGCCCACAAACTCAGTAGCAGGCATCTCAGAGCCGAACTCAATACCGGCCCAGCCCAGATCGCCCAGAGCCTCGCGGGCTTTACGGGCGCGGACACGTTGTGCCTCCATCTCGGCGTCGAAACCGGCGCGGTCGAGGGTCATGCCCTCTTCCTCCACCATCTCGATGGTCAGGTCAATGGGGAAGCCGTAGGTGTCATACAGTTTGAAAGCGTCGGCACCGGAGAACTCCTTCTCGCCCTTTTCCTTGTGAGCGGCCAGCAGTTCATTGTAGATCTTCATGCCGCCGTCGATGGTCTTGGCGAAGTTCTCTTCCTC
>JAFYQM010000082.1 GCA_017547085.1 Oscillibacter sp. | reverse complement strand
GATGCAGCAGGCTCCGTGGCCATTTACAAGGGTATCGAAATGATCTGAATGTAGTGTTGTAGCAGTAAGAACACAGATATAAGCGAGGGAGCCGATATGGAACTGTCATTTGTATGTTATGTTTTTTTCAGCACCTGTCTCGCGTTTGCAGTAAAAGGGCTGGTGGGGTTTGGCGATCCGTTGATTTTTACGCCGCTTCTGTCAGTGTGCCTGCCGAACAATATTATTACACCTGCATTTGCTCCGATATCGCCGTTTTTGAACGGACGTATCGTCTGGAAAAACCGTAAGCATTTTAATGCGCGTATTGTATTGCCTGTCAGTTGTTTTAATATGCTGGGAATCATACCGGGTACATGGCTATTAAAGTTTGGCCAACCGCAATGGCTGAAATTATTGGCAGGCATGGTTATTATTGGCTTGGGGATTGAAATGCTCACTCGTAAAACAGATGCACCAGGAGGCAAGCAAAATCCAGTAATCCGCAGTGCGGTGGCTTTCTGCTCAGGCATTATGGCCGCGCTATTTGGTATGAATATGTTGTTTCTTGCCTACATGGAGCGTGTGGCAGCCAGCAGAGAGGAATTCAGAGCAAACGCCTGCTTTGTGCTGTTTTTAGAAAACCTATTTCGTGTGGTTTTGTATACCTATCAAGGATTGTTTTCTCGTGAAAGTCTGCGGTTGACTCTGGTGGTTTTCCCGGCGGCTTTTGTCGGAATGAAGGTAGGGGCGCTTTTGGACAAGAAGGTAAATGACAGGCTTTTACACCAGTTTATTGTATATGTTTTTATCCTCGGCGGAGTGAGCACGGCAGCGTATGCTTTGCTGCAGATACTATAGCCTTTGAAAACTTTTGCTGAGGTGACATCACCTTTAGGTTCTCGTGCTTTCAGCGTGTGGGTTCGAGTCCCTTCAGGCGCACCAGCTCGCCGCAAGCGCATATCGCTTGCGGCGAGCCTTTTTATTTCATAAACGAATCCTCTCGCGCATTCTACCCCGCCTCGCTTTTGCCCTGCAAACGCCCTGCTAGTTTGTGGGTTGGGTTTGCATGAAAATTTGAGAGGGGGCATCCTATTTGGGACTCCGTCTGGCTTGGGCCCGGAGTTGCGGGTGAAAAGAAAAAACGCAGTTGATTGGGGGCACTTGTTATTTTTGTAAATTGGTAGTATAGTTTAAATATGAATCAGATCCGGATGGAACACGGATTTTATCAATATGAGGAGGATGTCCGCATGATCGCATGGAAAAACATGGATACCCTGACAGCCTATCAGGAGCTGCAGAACGTGGAGCGGCTCGACCTGCGCACCGCCATGTCCGGTGAGAACGGGGCAGAGCGCGTGAAGAAGTACAGCGTTCCCATGGGAGAGGGCCTTGCCTTCAACTATGGCGCAAGAGCTGTGGATGACAAAATCTTAGAAGCCTTGGCAAAACTTGCTGAAGAAGCACAGCTGACAGAGAAGTATGCGGCTCTGTATAACGGCGAAGTGATCAACACCGGCGAAAAGCGCCGTGTGCTGCACCACTTGACCCGTGGCCAGCTGGGCGAGACTGTCGTGGCGGATGGCGTTGACAAGCGCGCGTTCTATGTGGAACAGCAGGAGAAGATCGCAAAGTTCGTTCAGAAAGTCCATGCCGGTGAGATTACCAACGCAGCTGGTGAGAAGTTTACCACGGTGGTGCAGATCGGCATCGGCGGCAGCGATCTGGGTCCCCGTGCCATTTATCTGGCTCTGGAAAACTGGGCCAAGGCCAACAATACCCTGAAAATGAAGGCGGAATTCATCAGCAACGTAGACCCCGATGACGCCGCGGGCGTCCTCAGCGAGGTCGACGTGGCCCACGCCCTCTTTGTGTTGGTGTCCAAATCCGGCACCACGCTGGAAACGCTGACCAACGAGTCCTTTGTGAAGGATGCGCTGGAAAAGGCGGGACTGGACCCCGCCAGACATATGGTGGCCGTTACCAGCGAGACCTCTCCGCTGGCACAGAATGCCGGATATCTGGCGGCCTTCTTCATGGACGATTACATTGGCGGCCGGTATTCCTCCACCTCGGCGGTCGGCGGCGCCGTGCTCTCCCTGGCCTTTGGCGCCGAGGTGTTTGCCCAGTTCCTCAGCGGTGCGGCAGAGGCGGATGCACTTGCCAAGAACCCTGACCTGAAGGGCAATGCCGCTATGCTGGACGCCCTCATCGGCGTTTACGAGCGGAATGTTTTGGGGTATCCCTCCACTGCCGTGCTGCCCTACGCACAGGCACTGAGCCGTTTCCCGGCACACCTGCAGCAGCTGGACATGGAGTCCAACGGCAAGTCCGTTAACCGGTTCGGCGAGGCTGTGGATTATGTGACCGGTCCTGTGATCTACGGCGAGCCCGGCACCAACGGCCAGCATTCCTTCTATCAGCTGTTGCATCAGGGCACGGATATTGTTCCCCTGCAGTTTATGGGGTTCCGGAACAGTCAGATGGGCAGCGATGTGGTGATTCAGGGGAGCACCAGCCAGCAGAAGCTGTGTGCCAACGTGGCGGCACAGATCATCGCCTTTGCCTGCGGCAAGGACGACGAGGACCGTAACAAGTACTTCGCTGGCGGCCGTCCCTCCAGCATTATCATCGGCGATCAGCTGACTCCCAAGGCCCTCGGTGCCATTCTGGCCCACTTTGAGAACAAGGTCATGTTCCAGGGCTTCGTGTGGAACCTGAACAGCTTCGACCAGGAGGGCGTGCAGTTGGGCAAGGTGCTGGCAAAGCGCGTGCTGGCCCACGAGACGGACGGCGCACTGAAGGTATACAGCGATTTGCTGAATATCTGAGTCGACGGGAAAATACGCGACTCTAACAGAAATAAAAAGGATGGCTTCCGAAGAAGCCATCCTTCAGCCTGTCGAAAAAGTCTGCTAAATGCAGACTTTTTCGTATTTATGGAGTAAAATGGAATAGGGTGATGAAAATGCTGGAACGCGGAAAGATGGATCGAGACGCGATAGAAATCGTAGGAATAGATAGTCTGGTTC
>JAFYQM010000081.1 GCA_017547085.1 Oscillibacter sp. | reverse complement strand
GGAACCAGACTATCTATTCCTACGATTTCTATCGCGTCTCGATCCATCTTTCCGCGTTCCAGCATTTTCATCACCCTATTCCATTTTACTCCATAAATACGAAAAAGTCTGCATTTAGCAGACTTTTTCGACAGGCTGAGGGCGGCACATTTGTGCCGCCCTTTTCTCTTTGGAAAAGATTTATGCAAGAACGTTTTCCTGATATCCCATAGCCCTTCTGACAACCAGCATGTCTTCGCGGCTCGTCAGCTTTTCCAGCAGCGCAAAAGCTACATCCGGTGCTGTCTCCGGACAGAAAGAAGTGATGATATGATCGTCCACAACTACGCGCTCGTTGACCACGTTTGCACCGAACGCGGCTAACTGCTTTTGGCGGCGGCCACTATCCAGATGGTATGTGGTGGCCCGTCTGCTTTGCAGGATGCCGCTTTTGCCCAGAGGTAAAGATCCGACGCAAACGGAAGCAATCGGCTTTTTCCGCCGGTCAAATTCCCGAATCAAATGCAGGAACTGCTCGTGATAGGCATCCTCATAAAAGCCAAACTCCTCGAAACCGCCGGGAATAGCCAGTGCGTCGTATTCATCCGCGGAAACGTCCCCTATGAGCCGATCCATGATCACGGGAACGTGAAACGTGCTGTATACGGTTTTTGTGAAGCCGCAGGTATGCACCTCGATGGGATGCTGATAGTCGTTTCTTGCCCAGCCCATGACATCCACAAACACGCTGAACTCCATGGTTTCAAAGCCCTTTGCACAGAACAAACAGAACAATAATACTTTCATTCCAATCGTACTCCTTTACGGGGGTAAAGAGAATCTGGTTCTTTTTGCGGAAAGAAAAAACTCGTCGCAAGTGACAACACTTACGACGAGCTGGCGCGGAAGGAGGGATTTGAACCCTCGCGGCGTTTATTAGACACCCTACTCCCTTAGCAGGGGAGCCCCTTCGGCCTCTTGGGTACTTCCGCAGATCGATATAAAGTTGGCGGAGAGAGTGGGATTCGAACCCACGGATACTTGCGCATCGCCGGTTTTCAAGACCGGTTCCTTCAACCACTCGGACATCTCTCCGTAGGACGACAGGAGGGTCAGCCGCTCAAGCGCTTAATTATGATACCATAGGCAAACTGACCTTGTCAACACAAATTTCCAGCCTGCCGCAAAAAAGCCGTATCTTGGACCCTTTGGAGCAGAAAAAGCACAGATACGGATCACAACGCTTTTTCCAGATACACCATGTCTGTCAGCTGCACGCCGCACTCAAAGATAGGGTGGTCATAGTGGTCGCTGAAAAAATTTTCAATGCGGTGAGAGTAGGTGAAGCCGCATTTTTCGTAAAAGGGAACGGTCAGGGGACTGTCTCCGGTGCCAACCAGCAGAGTGTGGAAACGGCCTTGATAGGTGTCAGCCACAAAGTTCAGCATAGCTTTGCCGTAACCCCGTTTTTGTGCCTCCGGACGGATGGCAATATTTTTGACCTCCAGAACGCCCTCTCCTTCGTCCGTTACCACGCACACTCCTTGTACGCCATTATCTTCCAGAACATACATGGCGCCCCGTTCCAGATAGCGGTCGATCATGCTCTCCTGTTCGTCCGCCAGCAGAAGCAGGTCGAGATGCTGTTTTTTGTTTTCCGATATTTCATGGATTTTCATACCCGTGCCTCCTTCTGCGCTATGGCGTTTATTATACCGTGTTTTCAGCCATTTTCAACTGCCTACAGGGCAGGGAAATGTTTACAGTTTGTTGTTGAAGCAGGCGGCGGCTTTGCGTATAATAATACTATTCAAACATATCTTCAGGGAGGGACCACCATGCACAAAAAGCATCCGCGTCCGCCGCAGCGCATTGAGCGGAAGATCTCGGCTGCCGCCAGCATCTCCATGTGTGTGCTGACTGTATTGGCTCAAATTGCCACTACGTTTTTGCTGACGCTCTTTTTGAAGGAATACTCCAGCTATGCCTATGCAGTATTGGAGCTGATTGGCGCGGTTGTGGCCATTCGGGTCTATCAGCGGCCAGGAAGTCCCTCTTATAAGCTGGTGTGGATGTGTGTGCTGCTGGTGCTGCCGGTGGCCGGTATGCTGTTGTTCTGCCTGTGGGGCGGAGCCCAGCAGGCAAAGCGGCTCAGCCTGAAGAATATTCCGCCCATCCCGCAGCGGGAGAGCCAGCGGATGGCCGGCGAAAACAATCTCTCACGTCTCAAACGGCAGACCCCGGTATGGGGCCGGCTGGCTGCCTATCTGCAGAAGCGGGGCTTCTGGCTCTACCGCGATACCAATGCCAAGTATTTTGACGATGGCGCGGCGTTTTTTGATGATTTGATTGACCATTTGGAGCAGGCGGAAACGTACGTTTTTTTAGAGTACTACATTCTGGCAGAGGGCCAGGTCTGGGACCGCATTTTCGAGGTGCTGAAGTGCCGTGCCGCCGCTGGTGTGGAGATCCATATCATTTTTGATGATTTCGGCAATATCACCCGCCTGTCCGATGAGACGCTGCAGGCTATTCAGAATGCGGGGATTGAGGTGGAGGTGTTCAACCCCGTCCACCGCTATGTGAATCGCGTGTACTTCAACTACCGTGATCACCGCAAGATCGCCGTGATTGACGGACGGTTTGCTTATACCGGCGGCATCAATGTGGCGGATGAGTACGCCAACGTGATCGAGCGCTTCGGCCATTGGAAAGACAGCGCTGTCCGTCTGGAGGGCGAGGGCGTCTGGGGATTTACTGTCCAGTTCATGCAGATGTGGAAAATGCTGGGACGGGAACTGCCCAATGAGGACGATTATTACCGCTCCCGTTATGAAGCACCGGAGACCACAGGTTTCTGCCAGCCTTTTGTGGACGGCCCGCTGAATAACCCCGACAATCCGGCGGAGGAGATTTATCTCCAACTGATCGCTTCTGCTCGGAAGATGCTGTATATCACCACGCCCTATTACGCCGTGGAGGAATCGATGCAGAAGGCGCTCTGTATGGCGGCAGACGGCGGCGTGGATGTACGGCTGCTGGTGCCGGCGGTGCCGGACAAAAAATATGCTTACATGGTGGCTGAGACCTATTGGGGCGAACTGATCTCCCACGGCGTAAAGATTTATCGTTACACGCCCGGTTTCCTCCACGCCAAGAGCGTACTGGTAGACCGCGAAGTGGCACTGGTGGGCAGCACCAACATGGATTACCGTTCCTTCCAGCTGCATTATGAATGTGGTGTGCTGTTCTACAACATGCCGGTGATCGAGGAACTGCTGGAGGATATGGACGCGATCATGGAGCAGAGCAGCCTTTATACCATGGAGGAGTGGAAGAAACGCTCCGGTCTGCGGCGGTTTTTCTCGTCCATTTTGCGTATGTTTGACATCTGGCTGTAAGAAACGCCAATTCTCTTTCTGGAGGAACCTATGTCCCGAGAACTTTCCCCTCGTGAGATCGCTGAGCGCAGTCTCATTAAGACCTATCGGAAAACGCTGTGGAATCCCTTTATTGCCGCAGTCAAGCGGTATGAACTGGTGTCTCCCGGCGACCATATTGCCGTGTGCATCTCCGGCGGCAAGGACTCTGTGGTGCTGGCCAAGCTGATGCAGGAACTGCAAAAGCATACGGAGCAGCCCTTTGAGCTGACGTTCCTCGTTATGGACCCGGGCTACAATCCCGCCAACCGGCGGCTCATCGAAGAAAATGCGGAAAAGCTGGGCATCCCGATTACCGTGTTTGAAAGCGATATTTTTGATGTGACCGTGAAGGTGGACAAGAACCCCTGCTATCTCTGTGCGCGGATGCGGCGGGGCTGCCTGTATGCCAAGGCGCAGGAGCTGGGCTGCAACAAGATCGCACTGGGCCACCACTTCTCCGATGTGGTCGAGACTACCGTGCTGGGCCTCTTCTACGGCGGACAGGTGCAGGCTATGCCGCCCAAGCTGCACAGCAAGAACTTTCCGGGTATGGAGCTGATTCGTCCCCTTTACTGTGTCCATGAGGACGCCATCATTGCATGGAAGAACTACAATGATCTGCATTTTCTCCAGTGTGCCTGCCGCTTCACGGAAGCGCGGGACGCCTCCGGTGACGGCATCGGCGAGAGCAAGCGACAGGAGATCAAATTCCTGCTGCGGGAACTGAAAAAGACGAATCCCAATATTGAAAAGAGCATTTTTCAGGGACTCCACGGCGTTCAGCTGGATACGTTCCCCGGTTTTAAATACCGGGGACAGGCCCACTCCTTTCTGGAGTTTTACGATGGAGCCTTTGATGGATTCGGCGACAACTGAAACAACCCCACCGGCCATGCCGGTGGGGTTGTTTTTTGCTCATATCGTGTTTCGGGGGATAGCGCGGCTGAACAGGCATGACAGCGGTGTCAAACCGTAGGCATGGTCCATTCCCGCACACCGGCAAAATAGGGGCACTGTTTCCGGTAGCGGAAATCATCCTCGTCCTTCTTGGACCAGTCGTACAGGCCCAGCCCGGCTTTCTGCCCGGTTTTCCCTGTTGCAAGGCCATCCAGCGTCGTCTTCTGGATCTCCTTGGTGTCACAGAGATCCGGATACACGTTTTTGGCAATGGCCTTTTCCAACTCAAAGCCCACGGCGTCATAATATTCCAGCAGGCCAATGGAGGCATACCGCATACCCATGGCGTATTTGATCGCCGTGTCGATGTCCGCTGCGGTGGTGATCCCTTCTTCGATGAGATAAATGGATTCCCGGAACAGGGCCTGCGCAAAGCGGTTGACAAGGAACCCAGGGACGCTGCGGTTCAGCACCACCACGCGGCGGTGGAGAACTTCCAGCAGCGTTTTCGTACGATCCAGCGTTTCCTGAGAGGTGTTCTCGTGGCGGACGACCTCCACCAGAGGCAGCATGTGAACCGGCTGGAAGGGATGGGCGATCAGCAGATTTTCCGGTTTTGCGGTCAAACCTGCCAGAACCGCTGCATCGATGGAAGAGGTGCAGGAGGCAATAATGACCTCAGGCGAAGCATAGCGACTGATGGTGTCGTAAACGCTTTTTTTCTGTTCCGCAGCCTCTGCCACGGCTTCAAAGACAAAGGTGCAGCCCTCCAGCGCGGCGGGGTCGTTGGTGATGGTGAGCAGGGCCAGTGCGGCCTGCTTGTTCTCTTCGGTGGCAAGACCCTCGGCAATGAGGTCGTCCCAGTTCTGGGCGATGGCATGCCTGCAGCGGTCCATTCCGGCCTGAGAATGGCCGATGACAATGCACGGAATCCCGTGACCGATTACCAGTGTCGCCTGACAGGAACCAATGGTTCCGGCACCATATACAGCAATTTTTTCCATAATTATGCTCCTTACATCATTGCCCAGCCGTGGGTCAGGCGGAGAGACTGGCCGGTCAAAGCACCCTGATCGTTGGCCAGAAATGCCAGCGTATTGGCAACATCCTCCACCGTGGTGAACTCTCCGTCGACGGTATCGCGCAGCATAATGTTTTTGACGACCTCTTCTTCGGTGATGCCCAGAGACTGTGCCTGCTCGGGGATCTGCTTTTCCACCAGAGGCGTTTTGATAAAGCTGGGGCAGATGGTATAGGTGTAGATGCCGTGCTCTGCACCCTCGCGAGCGATGGACTTGGCCAATCCGGCGACGCCGTGCTTGGCAAAATTGTAGGGCTCTTTCAGCTTGGAACCCACAAAGGACTGGACAGAACCGGTGAAAACAATACGGCCGCCCTTGCCGGATGCCTTCATGCGCCGGTATGCTGCACGGGCGACAAGAAACGCGCCATCGGCGTGGATCGCCATCATCTTTCTCCAGTCTTCAAAGGGATACTCCTCGAAAGGGTGGACGATTTGGATGCCTGCATTGGACATCACCAGATCACAGGAGCCGTAGGTTTCCATCATGGTATCGAATCCGACTTCCACAGATGTTTCGCTGGTGACATCCATAAACACCGCGATCGCTGCGTTGCCGTCATCCGTAATTTCCTTGACAACCTCGGCAGCGGTTGACATGTTGATGTCTGCAACCACCACGTTGTAACCCTCTTTGGCCATTCGCAGTGCGCAGGCCTTTCCGATGCCGGAACCTGCTCCGGTGATCAATACAGATTTATGAAACATATTTAAACCCTCAATCCTTAAAATTTGGATTATACATAATAAATCTTACCATATAAACATAATATTGCAAGCGGTGTTTTCCGCCATTCGGAGTTTAGAATAACCAGAAAAACCGCAGGGCAAAGAGACTATCAAAAGTCTTTCGCAGCAAGGAGTCCGCTCCATAACAAACAAAATGGATATTATATTAAACTTTTTAATTGGTTTAATAGATGAATTGGAGGGTGCCCCGCGCCTTACCAATAAACAGGCCGGGTACATTCACGATGTACCCGGCCTATAAAAGGATCGCCTATACCACACAACCGCGAGAAGAGGCGGCTTGTATGATTGACGATCAGGAAAGCGCCGTGCTCCGATCTATTAAGAGAGCATCAGCCAGCCACCGGTGACATTGAAAATCTGGCCGGTGAGATAATCGGAACCATCGGAAGCGAGGAATTCGATGACCTTAGCAACATCATCAGCCTCGCCAAAGCGGTGCATGGGAATTTTTGACATGAAGTTATCGACCTGCTCGGGAGTGTAGCGGGCAGTCATCGGGGTCTTAATGATACCGGGGGCAATGCAATTCACGTTGATGCCGTCTTCAGCAACCTCGCGTGCCAGAGAACGGCTCATGCCGATGATTGCAGCCTTGGAAGCAGAATAATGGGTATGCTTGACAGACCCGACCACACCGGCCTGAGAAGCCATGTTGATGATCTTGCCGTATTTGTTCTCCAGCATGTTGGGCAGGGCTGCACGGCAGAAGAACATCACGCTGTTGATGTTGATATCCATCGTGTGGGACCACTCGTCGAAGGTCATGTCCTTGAACAGGCAATCGGTGTAGATACCGGCGATATTCACCAGAATGGAAACCTTGCCAAACAGTTCGATGCACTTGTCAACGGCTGCGTTGACTTCTGCCTCGTCGGTAGCGTTGCAGACATACGGATACACGAGCTCAGACAGACCCTCTTCGGCGACCTTTGCCATCATGCGATCCAATGCTTCTTGGCTCATATCAACAGCGAACACCTTGCAGCCTTCTTTTGCAAGACGCAGCGTAGAAGCGGTGCCCATACCGCCGGCAGCGCCGGAAATAATAGCAACAGAATTATTCAGACCAGAAAACATATCATTACGACCTTTCTAAAAAACTATACCCACCATCAGGAAATGGGCGTGCTTAGATTTTGGATATACCGATTAGGTGTCAGTGAACCTAAAGGATTGGTAAAGGGAAAAGAATTACAACTGAACCTGGCTTCCGTAAATGAAGAGAATTTCCAGAGAGCCGCCTTCCTCGTATTCGAACACGTGCCACTCTCTGGCGGGAATATGCAGGGTCATGTCCTTTTCCAACATGATTTTATTGGGCAGATCATTCTCAGTGGGGCCAAAACGGACCCAGGCGCGATCGGAAGAGAGAACCTGCACGGTTTCCTCGGCGTGCATGTGAGGAGCCATGGGGCCGGCTTCCGCGCAATAGCGGCAATAGCCGATATTAAAGATCTTACTTTCGGAGAGGTAGCCGTCCTTCTGGGGGCCAACGACCTTCTGCATGAATCTGCCGGGAAGTAAGGTCTCTTCAATGTTTTTACGGGCAATAATTTCCATTGAAATATCTCCTTGATAAAATATGTTGCTTAGAACCAACGGGCGCCCATGGGAGCCTTCTGATAGTTTTCCAGAGGCACCCAACCGGTCCACAGGAACTGGGACATGGTCTTCTGGGTCACGCCGAAATTGATGAACTCTTCGGGCTTCAAGGCGCCTTCCTCGTAGGCACGGACAAACTCGGGGATCTTGTAAAGTTCCTTGATGACGCTTGCGGGGATCTCGTCATCAATGTGCAGCACACGCTCGGGATCTGCATCGATGGTCATCTGCTGGACTCGGGCCTGCAGAGAGAAGGTCATGTCGGCACCGGCCATGGAGGTCAGGTGATGTACGCCGCGCAGGCCTGCGGGCATGACCACAGCGGGGATGCCGCGCTCCTTGAACAGCTTGTAAACCTTCTTGCAGATGGCGTTACCG
>JAFYQM010000080.1 GCA_017547085.1 Oscillibacter sp. | reverse complement strand
TCTCACAGATGCTCTGAAGGCTGTTTTGGCAGTTCTGATCGGCGGATGGCTGCTGAGCAGTGTGGAGGGAGCCGCTCTGCTTGGAAAATACTGGGCTGCGCTGTGGTGCCTGCTGGGCCACATGTTTCCTGCTATGTTTGAGTTTAAAGGTGGAAAGGGAATCCTCTCCGGCGGGACCATCGCGCTGATGCTTGACTGGCGCATTGCATTGGTTGTCTGGGTTGGATTTTTGATTCTGGTCCTGCTGACTCGTTATGTGTCTCTCGGCTCTGTCTGGGCCGGTATCAGTTTTCCCTTTGCAACTTGGTTCTGCTATCCCGATCCTATCATTGTCCTGCTGGGGTTCCTGTGCGGCGGATTGGTGGTTTGGCAGCATCGCAGCAATATCAAACGGTTGGTTCAGGGAAAAGAAAATAAGTTCAGTTTTCACAGGAAGTCTTAAGAAAGGTGTGTTGAGACTGGCATGAAGGTTGCGGTTCTGGGCTGCGGTGCATGGGGCACGGCACTGGCATTGGTACTCCATCAGAATGGGCATGATGTCACAATGTGGAGTTATCGTGCAGATGAAGTTGAGGTACTGTGCAAAACGCATGAAAGCCTGCGGCTGAAGGGCATACACCTGCCGGAAACGATGTTGTTTTCCGCTGAGCTGGACTGCGTTGACGGATGTGGTCTGGTGGTCTTTGCCACACCTTCCTTTGCGGTGCGCCAGACGGCGAAAGCGGTTGCTCCGTATCTGAAGCCGGGTACCACTGTGGTGTCCGTAACGAAGGGCATTGAGGCAAATACCGGCTGCAGAATGACGGAGATCATTCGGCAGGAGATCAACGATTCCTGTAAAGTGGTTTCGCTTTCCGGGCCTTCTCACGCAGAGGAAGTGGCACGAAGAATTCCTACCGGTGTGGTCGCTGCCTGCGAAGATGCGGCAGCAGCTCAGCTGGTGCAGGATGCCTTTATGAATTCTGTCTTCCGCGTATATACGAATCCCGATATCGTGGGTGTGGAGCTTGGCGCGGCACTGAAAAATGTGATCGCGCTCTGCTGCGGCGTCAGCGACGGTATGGGGCTGGGCGACAATAGCAAGGCGCTGATGATGACCCGCGGCATGGCGGAGATGGCCCGTCTGGGCGTGGCACTGGGCGGTAAGAGTGAGACCTTTGCCGGCCTTTCCGGTATGGGCGATTTGATCGTTACCTGTACTTCTATGCACTCCAGAAACCGTCGCGCCGGCATCCTGATCGGTCAGGGCAAGTCCGCGCAGGAGGCCATGAAGGAAGTGGGCGCCGTGGTGGAGGGCTATTACGCTGCCCACAGCGCATACATTCTGGCAGAGAAGATGGGCGTGGATATGCCGGTCTGCCGCTGTGCCTATGAGGTGCTCTATGAGGGCAAGCAGGTGCAGGCTGTAGTGAGCGAACTGATGAGCCGCTCTAAAAAAGATGAGACTGCCGAAACCAACTGGAAATAAAAAACGGGAGAGCGGACGCTCTCCCGTTTTTCTGTCATCTCTGACGGCAATAGATTTCAATGTACTGTTTTAGAGAAAAAATAAATCCCGGACTTTTGTCCGGGATTTTGTTTGTACAATCAGATCGCTCTGGTGACCTTACCGGAACGCATACACCGGGTACAAACATACACATGGCGGGGGGAACCGTTGACGATTGCCTTCACACGCTTCACGTTGGGCTTCCAGGGACGATTGGAACGCCGATGAGAGTGGGAAACCTGAATACCAAAGGTCACGCCCTTATCGCAAAACTCGCACTTTGCCATCCGTTGCACCTCCTTGCTGTTGCGTACTTCCGTGCCATTCGCAATGGCACAAGTGATATGATAACAGAATTATTTCGAAAAAGCAAGCAAAATTTTCAAAATTATTCAACTTTTTTTGCAGGTGCCTGAAAGGGCTAAAGTGTTGCGGAATCAGGGGAATTGTTATATAATATAAATGAATAAAGTTGCCCGAAAATTTGACCGCTCAGCCGGGCGTTCGGAGGAAATGAAAACGTGGTGCGGGATGTATCTGCACTGGAAAGAAGAGGGAGCGAGATGCAAGTAAACGGAACAAAATTGAAGGACTTTGTCAAGGCATCTGATCTGGAAGTTCTCTATGCCGGAAATGATTTTGATACAGCCCTGCTGACCGTTATGGACGTGAACCGTCCCGGTTTACAGCTGCTGGATTTTTATGATTATTTTGATCCCCGCCGTTTGCAGGTTATCGGCAAGGCGGAGATGACTTATCTGAGTGGCCTGAGCAGTGAGCAGCGCAGAAGGTGCTTTGACAATCTGTTCCTTTATGATATTCCTGCACTGGTTCTGGCACGTGGACTGGAATGCCCTGAAGAGTGCATGGCCAGTGCGGTCGAGCATGGCCGGACGATCTTGCGTACCAAAGAGGCAACAGTGGATTTCACCAGCCATACCATTGAGCATCTGAACCGCGTGCTGGCGCCTTGTGTGACCCGTCATGGTGTTCTGCTGGATATTCACGGTGTAGGCGTGATGATCACCGGTGATTCTGGTGTCGGTAAGAGCGAGGCTGCCATCGAGCTGATTATGCGCGGGCACCGTCTGGTGGCTGATGACGCTGTGGAGTTGCGCCGCATTTCCAATCAGTTGATCGGTACGGCGCCTGAGATCATTCGGCATTTCATTGAACTGCGCGGCATTGGTGTGATCAATGTGCGGGAACTCTTTGGTATGCGGGCCATCAAGCTGGAGGCCCAGCTGGATCTGGTGATCCATTTTGAACCCTGGGACAATAAGAAGATCTACGACCGTCTGGGTATTGACGACCACTATACAGAGATTCTGGATGTCCGTGTGCCCATCGTTACGATCCCGGTGCGTCCCGGCCGCAATCTGGCCAGCATTGTGGAGGTTGCAGCTATGAACACCCGTCACCGCTTTTTGGGATTCAACGCGGCAGAAGAGCTGGCACGCCGCGTAGATCAGCGCGCAGAGGGCAAACTGTAAGCGTGGCTTGCGTATACTGAGGTATATGTGCCCGTGGCGACGTAATTTATTTTGGGAGGTCCGTTGATGGACTGGACAACACAATTTGACAAGCAGATGGCAGATTATCTGCCGGACGTAAAAATCCTTCGCGAAGAACCTATGAGCAGCCACACATCGTTTCGCATTGGCGGTGCTGCCAAGCGCATGGCCTTTCCGCAAAATGGGGAGCAGGTGGTGCTGTTGGTGGGATTTGCGGAAAGCTGCGGCGTAGAGCCGCTGGTGATCGGCAATGGTACCAATCTGTTGATTTCCGATGCGGGACTGGACCGGCTGGTGATCGAAACCTCTGCCATGAACCGTATGGAACTGGGGGAAGGTGGCCGGATCACGGCGGATGCCGGTGTGTCTCTGGCGCGGCTGGCGGACTTAGCCTGTAAGCGGGGCCTGACGGGACTGGAGTTTGCCCACGGCATTCCCGGTACACTGGGCGGTGCGGTGTGTATGAATGCCGGCGCCTATGACGGCGAGATGAAGCAGGTGATCGAGACTGTGACTGTCCTGTTCCCGCAGGAGGGGATCCGTACGCTTTCCTGCGAGGAGATGGACTTTGCCTACCGGCACAGCCTTCTCAGTGATCATCCCGATGCAGTGGTACTGCATGCGACCGTCAAACTGACGGCAGGTGATCCTGTGGCCATTCGCGAGAAGATGCAGCTTTTGATGCAGAGGCGCAAGACCAGTCAGCCGCTGGAATGGCCCAGCGCGGGCAGTACCTTCAAGCGGCCTGTAGGCTATTTTGCCGGTACGCTGATCGACCAGTGCGGCCTGAAAGGATTCACCGTAGGCGGCGCACAGGTCAGTGAAAAGCACGCCGGTTTTGTGATCAATCAAGGCGGCGCTACCTGTGCGGATGTGGAGGAACTGATCCGTCAGGTGCAGGCGCGGGTGCTGCATGAAAAGGGCGTCCGGCTGGAGCCGGAAGTGAAGATCATTCGCTGAGAGCCTTCGGGAGGGGAGAACATATATGGACATTCTGATCATCTCCGGTCTCTCCGGCGGCGGAAAATCCAAGGCGGCCTCCTTTTTGGAGGACATTGGCTTCTACGTTGTCGATAACATGCCAGCGGCTATGATTTTAAAATTTGCGGAATTTTGTGCTGCCGGCAGCAGTCGTTATGACCGGGTGGCACTGGTATATGATGTGCGTACCGCCAGTTCTTTTGACGAATTGTTTGAGGTGCTGAATACGCTGAAAGCCTCTGACGGTGTGTGCCGGATGTTGTTTTTGGAGGCCTCGCCGGAGGTCATCATCCAGCGGTATAAGGAGACCCGCCGCCGTCATCCCTTAAGCGATTCCACAGCCTCTTTGGAGGAAGCGGTGGAAAAAGAGCGGGAGATGATGGCGCCTGTTCGGGAGCGGGCGGATTTTGTGATCAATACCTCCCGCACCTCCACAGCCCAGCTGCGCAGCGAGATGCTGCGCCTGTTCGGTGATACGGAGGAGAAGAGTGGTATGACGGTCAACGTCATGTCCTTTGGCTTCAAATACGGTCTGCCGCTGGAGGCCGATCTGGTGTTTGACGTCCGCTTTATGCCAAACCCCTTTTACATCGAAGAACTGCGCCATCAGACCGGACTGGACCGTGCTGTGGCGGATTATGTGTTCGGATACCAGCAGACAAAGGACTTTTTGAAGAAACTGGAAGACCTGTTGGCTTTTTCTCTGCCGCTGTATGCGGAGGAGGGAAAGACCAGCCTTACCGTTGCCATCGGCTGCACCGGCGGACATCACCGCAGTGTGGCTGTGACCCATGCGCTGACGGAACAGATCCGTGCGCAGGGGTATTCGGTGACGGAAAATCATCGGGATATCAACCGCAACAGCTGAAAGGAGCTACATGGAGCAGCAAGGCATTTCCAGTCAGCTTCCCCGTTCCAGTGGCCTGAAGATCGCTGCCATCGGCGGCGGTCACGGCCTTTCCAATATGCTGCGGGGACTGAAGCAATATACAGAACATATCTCCGCCATCGTCACGGTGGCGGATGATGGCGGCGGCAGCGGTATGCTGCGGCAGGATTTGGGTATGCCGCCGCCGGGCGACATCCGAAACTGCCTCGTGGCGCTGGCCAACACCGAGCCGCTGATGGATGAACTGATGCGCTACCGGTTCAAGGACGGCTCCCTTGCGGGACAGAGCTTTGGTAATCTGTTTCTTGCGGCACTAAATGAGATTTCGCCATCCTTTGACGCGGCAGTCAGTCGGATGAGTCAGGTTCTTGCTATCACAGGCCGGGTCCTTCCGGTGACTACGGCTGACGTGCAGCTGGAGGCGGAATTTGAAAACGGTGCTGCGGTGGTAGGCGAATCTAAAATCTTTTACTGCAAAAAGAAAGAGGACTGCCGGATCACCCGTGTGCGGTTGATTCCGGAGCATGCCAAGGCGCTGCCGGAGGCACTGGCAGCGATTCGTGACGCGGACCTGATTGTACTGGGACCGGGCAGCCTCTACACCAGCATCATTCCCAACCTGCTGGTAGATGGGATTGTGGACGCCATTCGGGAGTCCCGTGCCATGAAGATATATGTGGCCAACATTATGACGCAGGAGGGAGAAACGGAAGGCTATACAGTCGCTGACCATATCGCCGCCCTGTTTCAGCACTCTGTACCAAACCTCTTCGACCTGTGTCTTGCCAATTCTTCCCCTATTCCGGATGCTGTGGCGGAACGGTATGCGGCGGAGGGAGCCGAACTGTTGAAAGGGGATGCGGTGCGCTGCGCGGCACTGGGGGTAGAGCTGGTCAACCGTCCCATTGCCACGGTGGATAGCGACGGTTACGTCCGCCACCAACCCGATTACCTTGCTCGGGAACTGATGCTGCTGCATGCGGAACGAAGTGTGCGAATCGCGGGTGACCGGTTCCATCAGGGCAGCGGCGGTTACCGGAGAGAACGAAAGAAGAGAGAACTCTGAGAGGAGCATCTATGTCCTTTTCCTTTGACACGAAAAACGAATTATGCAGACTGCAGGTGCAGAAGCTGTGTTGTGCGCGGGCGGAGGCCTACGGAATTTTACTGTACTGCAATACGTTCAACTCCTTGGAAGTGCGTATTATTACGGAAAATCCCAACTTTGCCGCCCGCCTGCCGCGGCTGTTCTCCCGGGCCTTCAATATCCGCTTTGACCGCCAGCCGGACCCGGAGGAGGTGCGTGTCGCGGTAGAGCAGTCAAAGGAGAAAGATTCCGGCTCTCCTGGAAAGATGATCTTTCAGATCACGGAGCGGGAAAAACTGGACCACATCATTAATTTGCTGGGCTATGATCCCCGGCAGAATCTGGTGCTGCACATCAATTTTGCCCTGCTGGAGGAGGAGTGCTGCCGGGCGGCGTTCCTGCGGGGTGTCTTTTTCGCAGGCGGCAGCATCACCGACCCTCTGAAGCGCTATCATTTGGAGCTGACCACCTCCCATTTACAGGCCAGCCGGGAACTGGAGGTCCTGCTGCGGGAAAGCGGCTATCCGCCCAAGGGGCTGTTCCGCAACGGCAGCTTCATTACATATTTCAAGCAAAGTGACCAGATCGAGGATTTTCTTACGCTGATCGGTGCCCCGGTGGCAGCCATGAACGTGATGTCCGCCAAGCTGGAAAAGGATCTTCGAAACAGCGTGAACCGCCGGTTGAACTGTGACAGTGCCAATCTGGACAAGGCAGTTTCAGCGGCACAGGAGCAGCTGGAGGCCATTCGGAAACTGCAACGGACGGAAAAACTGGAAGCTCTGCCGGACAAGCTGCAGCAGACGGCCCAGCTGCGACTGCAATATCCGGAACTGACCCTTTCGGAACTGGCGGAGGAATTCAACCCGCCTGTAACAAAATCCTGCCTGAACCACCGGCTGCGCAAGTTGATGGCACTGGCAAATGAGATACCGACAGAAACAAATGAGGAGGAAGAATAATATGGATCGCTGTGCAACAGCTTATGCACTGCATAAGGAAGGTTTTAACTGTGCCCAGTCTGTGGTGGGTGCATTTTTGGACAAGCTGAATGTGACCAAAGAACAGGCCATGGCTATGGCTGGCGGCTTTGGCGGCGGCATCGGCGGCAGCCATGAAGAGGTATGCGGCGCTGTCAGCGGTGCGGTGCTGGTGCTGAGTCTGCTCAATCCTCACACAGACGGCGCTGATACGGCAGGCAAGGTTCATACCTACGGTGTGACCAAGGAATTCCGTGCCCGTTTTGCCGATGCATTCGGCGGTCTGACCCGCTGCGGCGATCTGCTGAAAGCACGACCCAGCGCCGGAGAAAAGACTCCTGCAGCTGCTCGTCTGGGTATTACCGCCCACTGTGATGTGATGATCGTTACGGCTGTGGAAATTGTGGAGGCCATGCTGGTGGAGTGATCTGCCATCTGGTGATTTGACTTTAACGAAAGGAACGCTCCTATGTCCTTTGTCCATTTACATGTTCATACGGAGTTCAGTCTGCTGGACGGTGCCTGCCGCATCAAGGATTTGCCCAAAGTGGTAAAGGAGATGGGGCAGACAGCCTGCGCCATGACCGACCACGGCGTGATGTATGGCGCCATTGATTTCTACCGTGCCTGCAAGGCGGAGGGAGTCAAGCCCATCATTGGCTGCGAGGTGTATGTGACGGCGCCCGGACGTTCCCGCTTCGATAAGATCCATGAGTTTGATGCGGAGAGCCGCCATCTGGTACTGCTGTGTGAGAACGAGGAGGGATACCGCAACCTCTCCTACATGGTCTCCATGGCCTGGACAGAGGGCTTTTATATCAAGCCTCGCATTGATCTCGCTCTGCTGAAGGAGCACTCTGCGGGGCTGATCGCTCTGTCTGCCTGCCTTGCGGGCGAGATCCCCAAGCGCCTTAGAAACGGCGAGTACGAAAACGCCAAAAACTATGCCTTCCAGATGCAGGAGATTTTCGGTGAAGATCGCTTCTATTTGGAACTGCAGGATCACGGGATTCGGGATCAGGCCATTGTGAACCGGGAGATTTTGCGACTCCATCAGGAAACGGGCATTCCCATGGTCTGCACCAACGATGCCCACTATCTCCGCAAGGAAGACGCGGAGGCCCACGATGTGCTGCTGTGCATCCAGACGGGCAAAACGCTGGACGACGAAAACCGGATGCGCTATGAGCCCCGCAATTTCTACCTCCGCAGTGAGGCGGAGATGGCGGCGCTGTTTGCAGATTACGAAGGTGCGCTGGAGAATACTGCGAAAATTGCGGAAATGTGCAATTTGGAATTCACTTTCGGCAAGTATCACCTGCCGGAATTCCAGCTGCCGCCGGGATATGACAGCTTCTCCTATTTAAAAAAGCTGTGCGATGAGGGCTACCGGGAGCGGTATGGGGAGGATGACCAGTACCGCTATCAGCTGCAGTACGAGCAGGATATGATCGAGAAGATGGGTTTCACCGATTATTTCCTCATCGTTTCCGACTTTGTGCGCTACGCTAAAGGTGTGGATATCCCTGTGGGTCCCGGTCGAGGAAGTGCGGCAGGCTCCATGGTCAGCTACTGTCTCGGGATCACGGATATCGACCCCATGCAGTACAGCCTCTATTTTGAACGCTTCCTGAATCCAGAGCGCGTCAGCATGCCGGATATTGATATGGACTTCGGCGATACCCGCCGCGGTGAGGTGGTAGATTACGTTCGCCGCAAGTATGGTGATGACCATGTGGCCCAGATCGTGACTTTTGGCACGATGGCCGCCCGCGGCGTCATCCGCGACGTAGGCCGCGTAATGAATATTCCTTATGCCGAAGTCGACCAGATCGCAAAGCAGGTGCCAAACACCCTGCATATTACGCTAGAGGATGCTCTGCGGCTTTCCAAACCCCTCAGTGAGCTTTACGATAACGATGAGCAGGTGAGAAAGCTCATCGACACCGCCAAATCGCTGGAGGGCATGCCCCGTAACTCTTCTACCCATGCCGCCGGTGTGGTAATAACCAAGCGGCCGGTGTATGAATATGTACCGCTGGCGAAAAATGATGACACCGTGGTCTGCCAGTATGTGATGACCACGCTGGAGGAACTGGGCCTGCTGAAGATGGACTTCTTAGGGCTTCGAAACCTGACAGTGCTGGATGACGCGGTGAAGATGGTGCAGGAATACCAGCCGGATTTTCGATTGGAAGACATTCCGGAGGACGATCGGGAGACCTTTGAGATGATCTCTCAGGGCAAGACCTCCGGTGTGTTCCAGATGGAATCCTCCGGCATGACCGGCGTGTGCGTAGGGCTGAAGCCGCAGAATATCGAGGATATCACGGCTATCATTGCGCTCTACCGTCCCGGTCCCATGGACTCCATTCCGCGGTTCATTGCCTGTAAGCACAACCCCAAGCTAATCAAGTACAGCCATCCCTCGCTGGAGCCGATCCTGTCCATTACCTATGGCTGTATCGTCTATCAGGAGCAGGTCATTCAGATCTTCCAGCAGTTGGGTGGGTACTCGCTGGGGCAGGCAGACATGGTTCGCCGCGCTATTTCCAAGAAAAAGGCTGCCCAGATCCAAAAGGAAAGGGACGCCTTTATCCACGGCGACGCGGAACGCGGCATTGCGGGCTGCGTGGCAAACGGTATTCCGGAGGCCACAGCAGAGGCCATTTATCAGGAAATCTATGATTTTGCCAACTATGCCTTCAACAAGGCCCATGCCGTCAGCTATGCGGTGGTGGCGTACCAGACGGCATATTTCAAGTGCCACTATCCGCGGGAGTACATGGCGGCGCTGCTGACCAGTGTGCTGGATAACTCCGACAAGATTTCCGGTTATATCAACGAATGCAAGGACTGCGGCATTGCATTGCTGCCGCCGGATATCAACACCTCGGAGGACCGCTTTACGGTAGAGGAAGGCGGTATCCGCTTTGGTCTCGTGGCCATTAAGAACATTGGCCGCGGCTTCATCCAGTCGGTGATGCGGGAGAGGGAGAACGGACGATTTACTTCGCTGCATGATTTCTGTTCCCGTATGATGGGCAGTGACATGAACAAGCGGGCTGTGGAAAATCTGATCCGATCCGGCGCGTTTGATTCCACCGGAGCCCGTCGCTCCCAGTTAATTAAGGTCTATGAAACGGTCATGGACTCCATTGCCGCCCAACAGCGGCAGAATCTGGAAGGACAGCTGGATTTCTTCTCACTGGCGGCAGAAGATCATTTTGGTGCAGGTCGTGTAAAGGAAATCAACCTGCCAGATATTCCGGAGTTTACTGCTCAGGAATTGATGACTATGGAAAAGGAGACCACGGGTTTGTACCTTTCCGGACACCCCATGGACCAGTACCGTGCCACCGTGCGGAAGCTGAATGCACCGTCCATTGGGGCGATTCTGGAAGATTTCGCGCAGGAGGGAGGGCCTACCCGTTTTGCCGATGATCAGCGGATCACGGTGGCGGGCGTGGTGACATCCAGCAAAACAAAGACCACCAAGAACAATTCTCTGATGGCCTATGTGGTGTTGGAGGATGATACCGCCTCTATGGAGCTGCTTTGTTTCAGCCGTGTGCTGGACAGCTGCGGCGCCTATCTGCGGGAAAATCAGGCCATCGCGGTCAAGGGCAGACTTTCTGTCCGTGATGAGAAAGCGCCCCAGATCATGTGCGATTCTGCCTATCCGCTGTCCACCGTGGAAAGCGGTGAAATGGCTGAGCAGCCAGCATCCCGCCCGGCAGCAGAGAAGCAGGTAAAGGGAGAAACGTTGTTTTTGAAGTTCCCATCCATCAATCATCCTTCGGTGCGGCATATGAAGCTGGTGTTCAACATGTTCCCTGGCACGACGCAGGTGAAAATGGTGATGGCGGACACCCGAAAGGTCTACGGCACAGCAGTGCAGCTCCATCAGGCACTGCTGCAGGAGGCACAGGAAGTGCTGGGCGAGGAAAATGTGGTCGTGAAATAAAAACAGGAGGCGGAATGCCTCCTGTTTTTTATTCTTCTTCGTGCAGCAGGATCTCCATGATCTTGCTATAAATACGTTCGGGGGATTTCTGGAAGTGCTTTTCCAGCAGCTTGCCCATATCCTCACGGGGGACCATCAGCCGCAGGTCCAACAGACTGCCCATATCGTCATCCAGTGCCAGCTTGACGGTGTAAGTTCCGTTAAGACGTTTTTCCATGGAGGAACGCACCTGACTTTTCCGGCGCAGCTTCCGGTTCCAGACCTCGAGATTTTTGTCGCAGCGCAGGCGGACAGAGTAGGGGAGGCTGGACTCACAGATCTGGCTGTTGCGGATGCCTTTTTCCGTGATGGCATACAGGCCGTCCTTATTTAGTGTGAGATGTTCTGTTTTCACCAGATCATTCAGACATTCGGAAAAGTCAAAGTAGGTGATGGCATCATCGCACATGGTGAGATCCAGCACGGTGTCAAAGGGAATCGCTTCAATGACCCGCGCAGCAATGTAAAGGATCAGAAATTTGATCTCCAGTTTGTCGTGGATAAAACCGCGGCCTTCCATAAGCGGTACCTCCAGATGTAGATTCTAATACAAATACAGTATACCGCATCTGGTATCGGTTTGTATAGACCCAAATCGAAATTTGACGGATTTTGCCTTGACTGGTGGGCATAGGAAGTCTATCATGGAGGTATCAAACAGCAGGAGGCGTATTCCATGGGAAAGCGGTTATTGGCAATGTTGCTGGCAGTCTGGATGCTTTTGGCCCTGAGTGCCTGCGGAGGAAAAGAAGAGGTTCCAGAGGAGCCGGTGGAAGGCCCGGTGGTAGAGCAGCCGGAGCACGATCCTCAACCCCAGCCGGAACCGGAGCCGGAGCCGGAGCCTGAGGTCTATGTGCCTGCTGGAACCAATCCGCTGACGGGCGTGCCCATGGAGCCGGAATTTGAGAATGACCGTCCTGTGGCGGTGATGCTGAACAATCTGCAGGATGCAATGCCGCAGCTGGGTGTTAGTCAGGCAGATATCATCTATGAGATCCCTGCCGAGGGCGGCGTGACCCGTATGGTCGGCGTGTTCCAGAGTCTGGAAGGTGTAGGGAATCTGGGCAGCATCCGTTCCACCCGCCCCTACTATTTAGAGGTCGCATTGGGCCATGACGCCATTCTGGTTCATGCAGGCGGCAGCCCTGATGCCTACAGCAATATCCCCAACTGGGGCGTGAACAACATCGACGGCGTGCGCGGCGGCCCCAGTCAGGATGTGGTGTTCTGGCGGGATGCGGACCGGAGAAAAAATGCAGGCTACGAGCATAGCATGCTAACCTCCGGTGAAAACGTGTTGAAGTATCTGGAGGGTGGAAAATACCGCACGGAGCATAAGGATGGTTACAGCTATACCCAGAGCTATGCAGAGGATGGAACTCCCGCAAACGGTGAAACCGTAAATGGCTTCAAGCTGTATTATACGACCTATAAAACCGGCGTTTTTGAGTACGATGCTGAGAAGAAGCAGTACATGATCAGCCAGTACAAAAAGCCCTATATCGACGGCAACACCGGCGAACAGGTGGGCGCTACCAATGTGCTGCTGCTGGAGACAGATATCAACCGGATCTCCGGTGATAAGGAAGGCCGTCTGACGGTTCGCATGACCGGCGAGGGCGGCGGCACTTATTTCTGCGGCGGAAAGAGTGTTCCCATCCGCTGGAGCAAGGCAGACCGCAACAGCCAGTTTATTTATACACTGGAAGATGGTGCGCCGCTGACGCTGGGGCAGGGCAACAGCTACATCTGCATCATGGACCCTGACAACAGCTCGGTGGAGATCACAGGATAAATCCGACAAAAAAGACGTGCCTCGTGGCACGTCTTTTTTCTTTGTGCTAAGCAGAACAGATTGCACTTTGATCCGTTCCGTGCTACAATATAAAAATTATAATGCCGTAATAGGATCTTATGGCCTATGTGGCAGGAATTGCGAGGTACCGACGATGGAAAACCAGAAGAAAAGAATTTTTAGTGGTATTCAGCCCAGCGGTGATCTGACTCTGGGTTCTTATATGGGAGCAATCAAAAACTGGGTGGCGCTGCAGGACGAGTATGAGTGCCTTTATTGCATCGTGGATATGCATGCCATCACTGTGCGCCAGAACCCCGCGGAGATGCGCCGCCGCACCATTGAGCAGCTGGCCCAGTACATCGCCTGCGGACTGGACCCCCAGAAGAATATCATGTTCATCCAGAGCCATGTGCCCCAGCATGCGGAACTGGGCTGGATCTTAGGCTGCTATACCCAGTTTGGCGAGCTGTCCCGTATGACCCAGTTTAAGGATAAGTCCGCCAAGCATAAGGACAACATCACTGCCGGCCTCTTTACCTATCCCGTGCTGATGGCAGCTGACATCTTGCTGTATCAGGCCGATCTGGTGCCGGTGGGCGCGGACCAGAAGCAGCATGTGGAGCTGTGCCGCGACATCGCCAAGCGTTTCAACAGCGTTTACAGCGAGACCTTTGTGCTGCCCGATCCCTTCATTCCCAAGATGGGTGCCCGCGTGATGAGTCTGGCCAATCCTGAGAACAAGATGAGTAAGTCTGATCCCGATGGCTGCATCTATCTGATGGATAAGCCGGAGGATGTAATGCGCAAGTTCAAGCGCGCGGTAACGGACAGCGAGATGGCCGTGAAGTTCGACAAGGAGAACAAGCCCGGCATTTCCAACTTGCTGACCATTTACTGTACTGCCACCGGAAAGACCATGGAGGAGGCGGAGGCCCAGTTCGCCGGTCAGGGTTATGGCGTGTTCAAGCCCGCTGTCGGCGAAGCTGTGGTGGAACTAATGCGCCCCATCCGTGAGGAGGCACAGCGCCTGCTGGCGGATAAGGCCTATCTGGAGGGCGTGTACCGCGAAGGTGCCCAGCATGCCCAGTATCTGGCAAACAAGACCCTATCCAAGGTGCAGAGAAAGATCGGCTTTGTAGGCCGCTGACGGAGGAGATCATGGTGATTGAAAATCAACTGATCGTCTATGTGGTGCTGGCACTGCTGGCGGCGATGGCGGTTAGCTTCCTGATGTCGCCGCTGGTGAAGTCTTTTGCTTACAAGGTGGGCGCCATCGATGTACCCAAGGACGCGCGCCGCATGCATAAGGTGCCTGTACCCCGTTTGGGTGGTCTGGCCATCTTCATCGGCTTTATGGTGAGCATTCTGCTGTTCGTGAATATCACCGCGGAGATGAAGAGCATTCTGTTGGGTGCGGTCATCATTGTGGTGCTTGGTGTGGTGGATGACATTATGGCGCTGCCTGCCATGCTGAAATTTGTGGTGCAGATCGTGGCGGCGACCATTCCTGCCATGGGAGGCGTGCGGATTCTGGCATTCTCCAATCCCAACATCTTTTCCGATGAACTGTACTGGGTGCTGGGTAACCTTTCTATTCCGCTGACGGTTCTGTGGATCGTGGCCATTACCAATGCGGTGAATCTGATCGATGGACTGGACGGCCTTGCTAACGGCGTTTCCGCCATTTCTGCCACCACAGTGCTTCTGATCGCCCTGATGGGCAATCAGGTGCAGGTGGCAATGGTCATGGCTGCGTTGGTAGGTGCCTGCGTTGGCTTCATGCCCTATAACCTGAACCCCGCCAAGATGTTCATGGGAGACACCGGAGCAACCTTTTTGGGTTACATTCTGGCTACCATGTCCATTCAGGGCCTGTTCAAGTTCTATGCGGTCATTTCCTTTGCGGTTCCGTTTTTGATCCTTGGTCTACCTATTTTTGACACGGCGTTTGCTTTCATCCGCCGCATTGCCCACGGCCAGAACCCCATGCATGCCGACCGGAGCCATATCCA
The DNA here is from genome assembly GCA_017547085.1 of Oscillibacter sp. Lineage (GTDB taxonomy): Bacteria > Bacillota > Clostridia > Oscillospirales > Oscillospiraceae > Oscillibacter. Next base: position 6,866 of record JAFYQM010000080.1, on the reverse strand, counting down.
TCACAGGCTGATCGACATGGGATTGAATCAGAAGCAAGCAGTCGCCTGTCTGTATGTGATCTCTGCGATTTTAGGCCTCTCCGCTGTCGTACTGACCACTGGCGGTGAGCAGCGGGCCATGCTGTTTTTCGGTGCGATGTGCGTGGTTGCCGTGGTGGCGGCCCGCGTGGTGTTCCCCAAGGAAGTGAAAGAAGAGCTGCTGGAGGAACTGCACGAAATGACGGAACATGGACACCATCCGGAAGAGAAGAAAGATGAGGAGAGCTGAATGGACAAGCTTCGCATTATGAGTGTGTTCGGCACCCGCCCTGAGGCCATTAAAATGTGTCCGCTGGTGCAGGAACTGGCATCCCGTCCTGAAATCGAGAGTTTGTGCTGCGTGACGGCACAGCACCGCCAGATGCTGGACAGCGTGCTGGAGGTCTTTGACCTGAAGCCGGACTATGATCTGGACATTATGACCCCCCGGCAGACCCTGTCCACCATCACTAGCAAGTGTCTGCTGGGTATGGATGAGGCGATTGAGACCCTGAAACCGGATATGATCCTCGTCCACGGTGATACCTCCACCACCTTTGCCGGCGCCTTGGCGGCCTTTTACCATCAGGTCAAGGTGGGCCATGTGGAGGCTGGCCTGCGAACCTATGACAAGTATTCTCCCTTTCCAGAGGAGATGAACCGCAAGATGGTCAGTGCCATTGCGGATCTGTATTTCTGCCCCACGGTGAACAACCGGGAGAACCTGTTGAAGGAGGGCATCACCGAGGGCTTGTTCATCACTGGCAACACGGTGATCGATGCGCTGAAGACAACCGTGCGAAAAGACTATGTCTTTGCCACGGAGGAACTGAACCGCCTGCCTTATGACGAAAAGAAGATCATTCTGGTGACCTGCCACCGCCGTGAGAACTACGGCGAGCCCATGAAGAACATCATGCTGGCACTGCGGCAGATTGCTGAGGAAAATCCGGATGTGGAGCTGGTTTATCCGGTGCATCTGTCTCCCGTGGTGCGGGAGGCTGTGGACCAGTACCTGCGTGGCGCACCCCGCGTGCATCTGATCGATCCGCTGCCTGCGGATGAAATGCACAACCTGATGGCCCGCTGCTATATGGTTATGACTGACTCTGGTGGCTTGCAGGAAGAGGCTCCTGCGCTGGGCAAGCCGGTGCTGGTGCTGCGCCGTGAGACGGAGCGGCCTGAGGCTGTGGCTGCCGGTACGGTCAAGCTGGCGGGTGTGGTGCAGGACGATATCGTGACTATGGGAACCCGTCTGATCCGTGACCCGGAGTCCTATGCCCGCATGGCTCACGCGGTGAATCCCTACGGTGACGGCAATGCCTGCCGCCGTATTGCGGACGCGATTTTGTGGCACTTTGGCCGGGGCGAAAAACCGAAGGATTATCAGGCATAACAAACGGGAAGGAGCAGGGCGTTGGACAGACGGGATCTGAAATGGATCACATGGTGCTTTCTGGCGATTACGGTGCTGACGGTTGCACTGATGCTGGCAGGGACTTTGCGCCGCACGACCCATATCACCCTGCCCGAGACGGGGAGCATGTCCGGACAGACCGGGGATGTCCCTGAGGTATCCGGAGATGCCCTGACGGTGGTGGACGTTACACCGGAAACGGTACAGGCTGCCATTGAAACGCTGGCCCGGCCCCAATATTACCGCCGCACTGTGACTGTGGAACAGTTCTGGGACGGTGGAAGCGGCACCTATGAGACCGCGGTACAGGTGCATGCACCGTGGACCAGAACAGACCGTGTCATGCCAGATGGGCGGGTACGCCGCACAATTGTGGGCACAGAGGATGCCTATATCTGGTATGATAACGAAAGCAGTGCCTATCATACGTCTGCCGAAAGCGTATCGGCAGATCAGGAACAGGCGATTCCAACGTATGAGGATGTGCTGGCGCTTCCCGTGGAGAGTATTGTTACAGCAGATTTCCGCACGGTTTCGGATGTAGAGTGCATTTATGTGGAAGCGGAAGAGACTGCCGGTGGATACACCTTGCGCTATTGGGTCAGTGTGGATACTGGTTTGCTGGTGGTTGCGGAAAAACTGCTGGATGGCGAACCAACCTACCGTATGGCAGCCCTATCTGTGGATCTGACGGAACCGACGGTGTGGGATTTTACACTGCCGGACGGCACCGCGTTGTTTGAAGATCAATGAGAAATAGAAAAGGACGGAGCAGCTGCTCCGTCCTTTTATTGTTTATAAAATCAAAAGTAGTCCCAGCGCGACCAGTAATTCCTCGTCTGCATCTTCCCGAAACAGGAAAAACAGCAGCCCCAACAGCAACAGATCGCCGGTATCCACATGATCGAGATGCAGCTGGTCCAGCATATGCCGCAGAATGCCGGTCAGACCGTCCGTGATCCGTCCTGCCGTTCCGGAACAATGCGGCTTCGCCTCTTCGTGATGAGGCGGCGGGGGATGGGTTTCCTTGCGGGAAGGGGGATCCATTGCAGGCTTTTTCGGGGGCGTGCGCTGGGATTCTTCCTGCGGAATACGGGTGTATGTGCCGCTGTCATTGCGGATGTAGCGGTTATACATACCTCAGCCCTCCCACTCCGACAGGAATTTCTTCCCGATGTGGAACAGACGGGCCAGTTGAAGGGCCCGCTCCACTTTTTCCTGCCGTTCTTCCCGCAAGTACGGACGCAGAGCAAACAGCAGCTGACGGGCATGGCTGTCCTTCTGACCCCCAAGTTCCTGAATCAGCGGCAGCAGCTTTAACATCAGCTTTGGGTCCATGCCGCCGCTGAGCACCGAAAAGAGATCCCCGGAGAATGGATTTTGCGTTCCCGTCTGTCCGCCGGATGGGGGTTGTGGTGGAGGGGGCGCGGCAGATTGCTGCTGGGTGTCGCCGGAGAGAGACTGGGCCAGCTGCATGATCTGGCTCATGGCATCCGGGTTGGACAGCAGGCTGTTCAGTTTATCATCAAATTCCGCCATGTGTCCAACCGCCTTTCCTTATTTCTGTACTGCTTTGTTGATGCGCTCGATCAGAGCGGCTCCGTCGGGGCTTTGCATAATGCGCTGCACCATCTGCGTCATCTGTGCGGTGTTGCCGCGGGCTGCGGCCTGTACGGCCTGCTGCAGGCCTGCGCCATGGTCACCCTGTGTCAGCATCTGCATCAGCATTTGCCCATCTCTCGATTGCATCAGGGATCGCAGCATTGCCGGATTATTTTTCAGCTGTTCTGCCAGCCGAGCGGTAGATTCATCCATAGTGCCTCCTTGTGAGTATTGATTTCAAACCATTATATGATGCAGTGCGCAAAAAAGTGCCTGCGCATCGGCGCAGGCACTGGGGTGTTTTCTTATTTCAGCTTTTTCCCCGTTTCACAGTCGCTTTTCAGGGGGCATTCGCCGCACTTGGGACTACGGGCCGTGCAGGTGTCACGGCCGAACAGCACCATGCGGTGACAGAAATTGTTGGATTCCTTGGGCGGGATTTTCTCGCGCAGCTGGCGTTCCACCTGCAGGGGGTCCTTGGAACCGTCTGTAATGCCCAGACGGCCCGTGATGCGGATACAGTGGGTATCGCAGACATAGGCAGGCTGACCAAATACATCGCCGAGGATCAGATTGGCGGTCTTACGGCCCACACCGGGCAGGGCGGTCAGTTCCTCCATGGTGCCTGGCACTTTTCCGCCGTGTTCCGTCAGCAGTTTTTGGGAACAGGCCACGAGATCCCGGGCCTTGCCGTTAAAAAAGCCGCAGGAGTGGATATACTCGCCCACTTCGGTGGGGTCTGCCTCCGCAAAACTCTCAAGCGTAGGGAAACGGGCAAATAGCGCGGGCGTGACTTTATTCACCCGTTCGTCTGTGCACTGGGCGGAAAGACGCACGGCAAACAGCAGTTCATAATCCTTTTCGTACTGCAAGGAGCACAGTCCGTCCGGATAGATTTCTTTCAATGTTTCGATGATGCGCTTGATGGCGGCCTTGGAAATCATGTCGTTCACCTCTTGCCGACAGGATACCACAACTTTTGATAAAAGACCAGCGAAAAAACCATGGCAATTACAGGTGTACTATGGTAAAATATTATTTTAGAAATGTTGGAGAGGAGGAACGCCATGAAACGGCCTTTGGCAGATGAAATTCGACCCAAAAACTTAGACGAAGTGGTAGGACAGCGGCATTTGCTGGCGCCCGGCGCAGTGCTGCGGCGGCTGATTGAAAAGGGGACAGATGCCAACATGGTGTTCTATGGCCCTTCCGGCACCGGAAAGACCACCATTGCCAACATTGTAGCGGAAAAGACCAACAAAACGCTGTACCGGCTCAATGCCACCACGGCGTCCCTGCAGGATATCAAGGATATCATTGCGGATGTGGGAACTCTGCTGGCACCGGGCGGTGTGCTGCTATATCTGGATGAGATCCAGTATTTCAATAAAAAGCAGCAGCAGAGCCTGTTGGAATTTATGGAGAACGGCTCTCTGACCCTGATCGCTTCCACGACCGAAAATCCGTATTTCTATGTGTATAGTGCGCTGTTATCCCGCAGCACAGTATTTGAGTTCAAAGCGGTTACTGCGCAGGAGGCAGAACCTGCCGTCTTGCGGGCGCTGAAGATTCAGCAGGAGCGCAGTGAGCTGCCGCTCAGCTGGGAAGATGGTGTGCCGTTGCAGATCGCCACGGCTTGCGGCGGCGATGTGCGTAAAGCCATCAACGCCGTGGAACTGCTGTATGAGGCAGCAGAGGTGAAAAAAGGCGCGTTGCATCTAACGTTAGAGGATGCCCGGCAGGTGGCACAGCGCAGTGCCATGCGCTATGACCGGGACGGCGATCAGCATTACGACATTCTCTCTGCGCTGCAAAAGTCCATTCGAGGCAGTGATCCCGATGCGGCTGTCCACTATCTGGCCCGCTTGCTGGAGGCTGGAGATTTGCTGTCGCCCTGCCGTCGGCTGCTGGTGATCGCCGCCGAGGATGTGGGCCTTGCCTATCCGCAGGCCATCGTTGTGACCAAGGCCTGTGTGGATGCCGCGCTGCAGGTGGGCCTGCCGGAGGCACGGCTGCCGCTGGCGGAGGCTGCTGTGCTGCTGGCCACCGCGCCCAAATCCAATACGGCCCATAACGCCATCATTGCCGCCATGGATGATCTGAAAAAAGGGAAGAGCGGGGAGATTCCCCGCTGTCTCCAGAATGTCCATGCCGATACCACCGGATTTGACAACCGGCAGAATTATCTCTATCCCCACGACTTCCCCAACCGCTGGGTGGAGCAGCAATATTTGCCGGATGCGTTGAAGAACGCACGCTATTACGAGTGGGGCGATAACAAAACCGAGCAGACTGCCAAGGCCTATTGGGAGAAGATCAAGAACCGGAAGCTGTAAAATCTGTTTCCACAGGTGTTTTTTCATAACCTGGCGGGGAGTAGACCCAACAGGACAGCGTGCCGTCGGTGATTTGATAGACGGGTGACTCAGGCTCCTGAACCGGCAGCAACTTTTCAATGATCTGCAGCTTGATCTTCATGCGTTCCGGTCGGATGCTTTTGATATAGACGGAAACACTGTCTCCCACGGAAAAATGCTCTTTCGCATCGGCCAGACCGGAGAGGTTCGGGGTCAGTTCAATGAAGATTCCGTAATCCATCACACTGCGCACGATTCCACGCACAGTTTCACCGATCTGGAACTGGCTGGCATTTTCCATCCAGTTGCCCAGCAGTTCCCGATGGCTCATGGTGATGCGCCGCTGACTGCGGTCAAATCTCCAAACGGCGGCGAGGATTTTCTGCCCTTCCCGAAAACGTTCTTTCGGGTGGGAAATGCGGGAGATGGAAATGCGCTCGATGGGCAGCATGGCAATGATACCGCAGCCGATATCTAAAAAAACACCAAAGGTTTCTAAACGTACGACCCGGCAGGCGAGTACCATGCCCTCCTGCAGGTGCTCCAGAAAGAATTCCATGGCTTCTTCCTGTGCCGCTCTGCGGGAAAGATAGGCCACGGGAGCGCCTTTTTCATCTGAAGAGACCTTGGTTACTGTAAAGCAAGTCTGCTTTCCAACTCTTGACAGAATGGCGATTTCACGATGTGATCCACTGATCCACGGCGCAACAACTTCGCGACGAGGCATTTCTGCATGAATGCCATTGAGAGAGAAGTGGAGGGTGTGCGCGGCATCGCACCGCAGCACAGGAGCCTCCAGAATGTCGCCGTTTTCCTGTGCGGCGCGAAGCTCTGACAAGGTGTGACAGGCGGGTGGGCGCAGGCCCTCCGGCGGGAATAATCTGTTTTCCGGCATGTGATCTCATCCTATCTGCCGCTGTGGCGGCGTTTATATTTCTGAAAACTTCCGGTGAAGTTCTTTGACCGTACTTACTATATGCGTGGGAAAAGCCCGTATTGACTGGAGGACACCATGGACTTACATTTGCATGATCATGTTGAACTGAAGAAAGCACATCCCTGCGGCAGTACCAGGTGGGAGATCCTGCGCGTGGGAATGGATATCAAGCTGAAGTGTCTTGGCTGTGGCCATGAACTGATGCTGCCCCGCAGCAAGGCGGAAAAGAGTATTCGAAAGATCCTGACGGAGGAGGAATTAAAATGAACAAGAAGGGTACCCGCATCATGGCTTTGGCGCTGGTGGTGCTGATGCTGTTTGGCATCGTGGCTACCATCCTGACTGCCCTCGTGTAAAAAGGAAGATTTAAAAAGCCGGACAGCTTTGCTGTCCGGCTTCAGTCTGTCGAGAAACCCGGTTGCGCATCAAGCAGCAACCGGGAATTTCATCATTATGGTGGAAAAGATCAACTCAAGTAAGCTAGGATGTGTGCTCTTCCATTTCCATTTTGCCAGTTTTTTGAGGTTCATGGCAG
>JAFYQM010000079.1 GCA_017547085.1 Oscillibacter sp. | reverse complement strand
GGCGTAATCGTTGGGGTTCCTTACAGGCGGGTCACAACGGGGATGACCATGGGATTGCGCTTGGTGTTCTTGAAGAGATAGTTGCTGACGGCGGATTTTACCACGCCCCGCAGCTCGCCGTCATCGCGGCTGCGCTTGCGGGAGACGGACATGGCTGCCTCCATGGCCACGCTCTGCAGTTCCTTTATCAGGTCGCCGGACTCCTTCACATAAATGAAGCCGCGGGTGATGATCTCCGGTTCGCTGAGCAGACCGCCGTCGTAGGAGGACACGGGCAGCACCACGACCACCATACCGTCCTCGGCCAGACGTTTGCGGTCCCGCATGACCACAGCACCCACGTCGCCTACACCGCTGCCGTCCACATACACCTCACCGGCGGGAACGGAGCCGTTCAGCTTCATGGTCTTGGTGGTCATTTCGATGACGCTGCCGTTATCGGCAATGGCCACATGGTTGCGGTCCAGACCCATCTCCTGTGCCAGCTGGCAGTGGATCTGCAGCATGCGCTGCTCACCGTGAAGGGGCACAAAGAAGCGGGGCTTGGTCAGGGCGTGGACGATCTTCAGTTCCTCCTGACAGGCATGGCCGGAGACATGGAGCATATCCGCCTTGTCGTAAACGACCTTCACGCCCTTACGGAACAGCTCGTTGATGACGCGGCCTACGGTGACCTCGTTGCCGGGGATGGCGGAGGCGGAGAGGATCACCTTGTCTCCCGCACCCAGCTCCACCTGACGGTGGGTGGAGAAGGCCATGCGGTACAGGGCGCTCATTTCCTCGCCCTGAGAGCCGGTGGTGACGATGACCTGCTTGTTCTTGGGCAGGTTCTTGATCTTGTTGATGTCGGTGAGGGTGTTCTTAGGCACCTTCATATAGCCCAGTTCCGTGGAGACACGCATCATGTTCTCCATGGAGCGGCCGGTGACGGCCACCTTGCGGCCGCACTGGGCGGCGGCGTCCAGCACCTGCTGGATGCGGTGGACATTGGAGGCAAAGGTGGTGACGATGATGCGCTCCTCGCAGTTCTGGAACTGGCGCTTGAACGCCTCGCCCACCTTCTTTTCCGAGGGAGTGAAGCCGGGACGCTCCACGTTGGTGGAGTCAGCGCAGAGGCACAGAACGCCCTCCTTACCCAGCTCGCCCAGACGGGCCAGATCAATTACCTCGCCGTCAATGGGCGTGGAGTCGATCTTGAAGTCGCCGGTATGGACCACGGTGCCCATGTGGGTATGGATGGCGAAGGCCACGGAGTCGGCGATGGAGTGGTTCACATGGATGAACTCCACCGTGAACTTGCCGGCGCGGACGCTCTTGCCCGAATCGACGGTGATCAGCTTGGTGGACTTCGTCAGCTGGTGCTCATCCAGCTTCAGTTTGATGAGGCCGGCGGTGAAGCGGGTGCAGTAGATGGGCATGTTCACCTGCTTGAGGACATAGGGAATGGCGCCGATATGGTCCTCGTGGGCGTGGGTGATGAACAGGCCGCGGATGCGGGCCTTGTTCTTGATGAGATAGGTCACATCGGGAATAATGGAATCGATGCCGTACATGTCGTCTCCAGGGAACGCCATGCCGCAGTCCACCACGATGATCTCGCCGCCGTACTCATAAGCGGTCATGTTCTTGCCGATCTCGTTGAGTCCGCCAAGGGGGATGATCTTCAGTTTTTCTGCCATAAAATCAAAATTACTCCTTTAATTTTCAAAATATGTAAGGCAGACAGGGTCAAACCGGCCATGGGCGGAAAAACAGGCATGCAAACAAAAGACGCCCGTTATCTGCGCGGCCCCGTTTCGCCGGCAGGGTTTCAGTCACGTCATCCATGATCCCGGTATCCACTTGTCTGCCGGACCGCAGCATTTTCTGCGGAAACATCCGGCTTTCATCAGCGGGAGAGCTGTACTCTCCGGCGCTTAACTTGGGATAGTATACCACATTTTGGCCGGTTTGTATACATCTTTTTTGTATTATGGTAACTTCGAGCCGTTTCTCCCGGTTTTCTGCCCCTTCGACAGATGCGTTTGCCAACGCATTTCATGCAATATCATATATGCGGCAAAACAAAAGTCTGGTCAAATGCACGGAGATTCCTTCCCCCTTACAGTTCACAAGAGAAGCAAAGCAAAAGGAATTCCGTCAAAATCCGGTTCCTTCTCTCAAAATTTCACTTACATGGAAGAAAAACGTGTGCTAAAATAAACTTGCAGCGCGCGGTCCCGCCGGACATAAGTCCAGTTGCCGGGACCGCGCGCGTTTTTTATGATCAGGAGGAACTCACATGTTTCAGTTAGGAGATCTGGTGGTGTACCACACCACCGGCGTGTGCCGGGTGGAAGGCATCACCACACCCAACATGACCGGCGCCGACCGAAACAAATTGTACTATCAGCTGAAGCCTTTGCAACAGGACGGGGTGATCTACTGCCCTGTGGACAACCCCAAGGTGCGGATCCGGCCCGTCATTTCCCGGGAAGAGGCGCTGGCACTGATCGATCTGATCCCCTCCATCCACGTGGAAGCCTGCCACGCTCCCACCCTACAGGCACTGGCACAACGGTATCAGGCGGCGGTACACAGCAGCAACTGCCGTGATCTGCTGGAAATGATGATGTCCATTCACGCCAAACAGCAGCAGGCAGAGACGCAGAAGCGGCGTCTCGGTCTGGTGGATGAACGGTATATGAAGCAGGCGGAGCGGCTGCTTCACGGAGAGCTGGCCGCCGCTCTGGATATCCCCTTTGAATCCGTACCGGAATATATCGCCCGGCGCGTGGGAAACACTGAAACGCTGTAAAAAACCTGCCGACAACAGTCGGCAGGTTTTTTCTTTTAGATATAATTGAGCGGGTTCTTCGGCACGCCGTTGAGCCGGATCTCAAAGTGGCAATGGCTGCCGGTGGAGTTACCGGTGGAGCCCATCTTTGCGATCTGCTGGCCCTTGTAAACGTGCTGTCCCGCCGACACCAGCAATCTGCTGTTGTGGGCGTAGATCGTCTCATAGCCAGTACCGTCATGGCGGATCTTGACCGTGTAGCCGTAGCCACCCTGCCAGCCGGCAGAGACAACCGTGCCGCCGTCGGCAGCGTAAATCGGCGTGCCCTTGGGCGCTGCGATATCCAAGCCCTTATGGTTGGTGGAACCGATACCGCCGGGGGACTTGCGTCCGCCGAAATAAGAGGTGATGCGGCCGGAGGTAGGCCAGCGGAAGGATCCGGTGGGATACCAGGTGGGACGGGGCTTGGTGCCTTGCAGACGATATTCCGTCACAGGCTCCTTCAGCGTCACGGAGGAAAGCACCGTGCGGTCCGTCTCCTGTCCGTTGACATAGGTGACGCTGGCAACCACATCCGCGGCGCCGTATTCACCCTTGGAGACCACCTTGTAGTCGCCCTGATACATATCGCTGCTGTCGCTGTATTCGATGGGGAACTGCACATCGTCCACATACCGCTCCTGCTGCACCACGGTCATGGTCAGGTAGGGCACGGAGGCAGACAGGGTCAGAATTTCACCGATCTGCAGCTTGTTGATATCATAGCCAGGGTTCAGCGCCAGCAGTTCCTTGGAGGACAGGCCGTGGGCCTGGGCAATCTGAGACCAGGTGTCGCCCTTTTTGACCTCATAGGTCACTTCCGCGGTCTTGGTGCTGTAAAGCATCTCGGCCACATAACCCAGATTCACGATCTCGTCTGTGGGGACAATCTCCTCCCGAACATGCACTTCCTCGGCAAATTCACAGGAGATGGTGTTCTCATCCGTGGCGGCATCCTTCAGCTGCTCCAGCAGTTCCTCCAGTGCGCCCTCATACGGCGTGGCGCCAATGCGCTCACCGCCCACATACAGACAATAGGCGTTGGTCACCAGACCCACTTCCTCGGTGAGGTCCTCCTCGAGGGAAACCTCATCATCCACCACATCCTGCCGCTTCATCAGTCCCGTGGAATACTGCAGCAGAGAATCATCCAGCGTAAAGGTATGGCCCAGCGCCTTGGTAGTGACCTTTTCCAGACGGTTTCGAGCCGTCTCCACTTCCTCCTCGGAGGAAACCACGGCGATCACTTCACCGTCATAGGTGACGGTGGTTCCGAAGGTATACATGGACACCACCACCATCACCGCCAGAACCACACACCCCGTCATCATAAAGGCAACGGGATGCAGTCGGCGGCGCTGCTCCACATGGGCAAGGCCGGTGGCCGCTTTGCGCAGGGCCTGCCGGCGGCGGCCGCCCAGCATTTCACGGAGGCGGCTGGCCAGCATGGGGATCAGGTTCCAGAGAAACAGCGCCAGCTGAACGGGCAGCCGGTCCGATTCAGGGAAGTTATGGCGGCGCACCTCGCAGATGATCCGCTCACAGCGGCGGCGCATCCAGGTGCATTTTGTGCGGATCTTCTCCCACCAACCCTGCACCACGCTGTCCGCGGCAGAGGTACGCGGCGGCTTCGCCTCCGCACGTTCCTTTTTGGCCGGCGCGCCCACGGCACGGGGGGCCGCCCGCTTCACGGAGGCCGCTGCCGTTTTTATGGCAGAAGAAACACCCGGTGCTGCGCGGCGGTTGCTTTGCAGCCGCTTGCCGCTGCGGGCGCTCTCTTTTTCCGTTGTTGTCATTTCCTGCTTCATAAAGCTCCTGTCTGTGCTGCTTAAAAAGTTACAATTTGTTACCTTTCCTATGATACCTCGTTTCCATAACGCCGTCAAGTCCAAAATTGTTCAAAAAATCGTAGTTTCTTGGGGTTTTGTGCCGTTTCCAACCACAAAATCTTGTGTTGTACTTGTCTGGTTTGCACAGAACGCACAAACTTTGACTGGAATTTGAGACATTTTTCCACGGGAAATTTGTTTTTATCATTGACCCCCGCCGCCAGAGGTGTATAATGAATTTGGTATAATTTCAACCAAATTCTGTTTATTCCGGAGGAAATGAAAATGTTTGAGGCATTAATCAACAAGCTGAAAGCCAACCCCCGCAAGATCGTCTTTACCGAGGGCACCGATCCTCGTATTCTGGAAGCTTCCGCACGTCTGCTGTCCGGTACCTTCCTGACCCCCGTTCTGGTGGGCAACGAGGCTGAGATTCAGGCTGCCGCCGAGAAGATCGGTTTTAACATCCGCGGCGCCATCATCATCGATCCCGCCACCTTTGCCGACATGGACAAGATGGTGGACGAGATGGTCGCTCTGCGTAAGGGCAAGATGACCCCCGAGCAGTGCCGCGACGCCCTGTCTCAGGCCAACTACTTCGGCACCATGCTGGTGAAGATGGGCTATGCCGACGCTCTGCTGGGCGGCGCTACTTACTCCACCGCTGATACCGTCCGTCCCGCTCTGCAGATCATCAAGACCAAGCCCGGCAGCAAGATCGTTTCCTCCTGCTTCATCATGGTGCGTGACTCCGCCACCGGTAACCGCGAAGTGCTGGCCATGGGCGACTGCGCCATCAACATCGCTCCCACCGAGGACGAGCTGGTGGAGATCGGCCTCGAGACCGCCAAGACCGCCAAGATCTTCGGCGTTGATCCCAAGGTCGCTTACCTGAGCTACTCCACCAAGGGCTCCGGCAAGGGCGAGGACGTGGACAAGGTCCGCAACGCCTGCCAGAAGGCCAAGGCTGCCGCTCCCGAGCTGGCAATCGACGGCGAGATGCAGTTCGACGCTGCCGTTTCTCCCACTGTCGGCCAGCTGAAGTTCCCCGGCTCCTCCGTGGCAGGCTATGCCAACACCTTCATCTTCCCCGACATCAACGCCGGCAACATCGGCTACAAGATCGCTCAGCGTCTGGGCGGCTTCGACGCCTACGGCCCCATCCTGCAGGGTCTGAACGCTCCCATCAACGACCTCTCCCGCGGCTGCAACGCCCAGGAAGTCTACTCCATGGCTATCATCACCGCCGCTCTGGCCGACTGATTGCCTGCTGACAACACAGCATTCTCTGAAATATAAAAGAGGACGGCTCTGCCGTCCTCTTTTTCATGCGATAACATCCGTTTGTCTGCCGCTTCGAGGAAAATCGCGGGGCTTTCCTGTTGAAGACAAAAGCGCAATATGATACAGTCATAACAAAACAACCACCGAATCAACAAGCCATGAGGGTGACGCTATGAAAGAAATTCTCAGATTGAAGCCGTCCAATTGCAAAAACTGCTACAAATGCATTCGCCACTGCCCAGTCAAAGCGATCCGCTTTTCTGCCGGACAGGCCCATGTTGTGGGCGATGAGTGTATCCTGTGCGGTCAGTGCTTTGCCGTCTGTCCGCAGAATGCCAAACAGATTTCCAGCGATCTGGAAAAAGCGAGGGTCCTGCTGATGTCCGCTCCCGTATATGCCAGCATTGCCCCCTCCTTTGCCGCCGCCTTTCCCGGCATCGGCATCTCTGCTCTGACAGAGGCAATGATGCAGCTGGGCTTCAAGGGCGTGGAGGAGACCGCCATCGGCGCCACCATTGTCAAAAACGAGTATGAGCGCATCCTGCGGGAAGAGAAGCCGGACGTGATGGTCTCCTCCTGCTGCACCAGCATCAATCTGCTGATGCGCCGGCATTACCCCGACACACTGTTTGCGCTGGCTCCGGTGGTTTCCCCGCTTCAGGCACACTGCATGGAGATCAAGCGGCAGCATCCGGACGCAAAAACCGTCTTCATCGGGCCCTGCATTGCCAAAAAGTACGAGGCCGAGGAGGGCGATCTGATCGACGCGGTATTGTCCTTCGAGGAACTGAGCGCATGGCTACAGCAGGAAAACATTCCACTCACACCGCAGCCCGATCAAACAGAAGGCGGAAAGACCCGCCTGTTTCCCACCACAGGCGGTATCCTGAACTCCATGGAGAAACTGCCGGACTACACCTATCTGGCTGTTGACAGCATTGAAAAATGCTCCGAGGTGCTGGAAGAGATCCGCGCCGGCAGCCTGCACCGCTGCTTCATCGAGCTTTCCGCCTGTCCGGGAAGCTGTGCCAACGGCCCCTTGCTGGGAGAACACCTCTCTACCCCTGCGCAAAACACCATGCGCGTTCTGCGCTATGCCACGGGCGGCGATTTCCCTGTGGAACAGCCCGCCAAGGAACGCTGTTCCCGTACATTTTCCACCCTCCAGCGCACGGCAAGACCGCCTCTCGAAATGCAGATCACAGACGTTTTGACCCGTCTGGGAAAAACCAGCCCCGAGGATGAACTGAACTGCGGCTCGTGCGGTTATAACACCTGCCGCGAAAAAGCCGCCGCCGTCATTCAGGGGAAGGCAGAGCTGTCCATGTGTCTGCCGTACATGATGAAGCGGGCAGAGGGATTTTCCGACACCGTTGTGGCAAACTCCCCCAACGGCATTCTTGTCCTGAACGATGATCTGGAAGTGCAGAAGATCAATCCCGAGGCCTGCCGCCTGCTCCGTGTCCGGAACGAAAAGGATGTTCTGGGCGATCATATCAACCGCCTCATGGAACCGGACGCATTCCAGAAAGTGCGCGGCAAGCGGAAGCCTCTGGAAAACGAGCGTACCTATCTGACAGAATACGAATGTTTTGTCGACCGCACCATCCTGTATAACAGCGACTGCCACCTGTATATCTGCATCCTGCGGGATGTGACCGACGAAATGAGCCAACAGGAAAAGAAACTGGAAATGCGGATGCAGGCCGTGGAGATCGCCGATGACGTGGCAAAAAAGCAGTTGAAGATCGTACAGGACATCGCCTCTCTGCTGGGTGAAACGGCCGCCGACACGTTGATTGCCATCAACCGCTTGAAGGAGACGATCTCGGATGATTGAAAACCTTTATGCAGATATCGGATACCAGAGCTTGACCAAATACGGTGAATTTGTGTGCGGAGACCACATTGAAACGATCCACCAGCCCGATGGTTCTGTGGTGTTAGTGCTGGCTGACGGATTGGGAAGCGGCGTGAAGGCCTGCATCCTTTCCACGCTGACATCCACCATTATTTCCCGTATGGTGGCGGCAAACCTGAATATTCCCTATTGCGTCCGCGCCATTGCCGAAGCGCTCCCTGTCTGCTCGGTACGAAATCTGGCCTATTCCACATTCACCATCCTTCATATCTCTCCCACCGGAAAAGCCCTGATCGTTCAGTATGACAATCCGTGTATGGCACTGATCCGCAACGGCGAAGAGGTCCCCCTTGCTTTTACCCGTATGACCGTTGACGACAAGACGATCGAATCCGTCTCCGTCCAACTTCAAAAGGGAGATGTTCTGCTGACCTTCAGCGACGGTGCGGAAAACGCCGGCGTGGCGCCGGGAATGAGCTATGAGCTGAAATGGGGGCGGGATGACATCGTCCGCTATATGGAACCGCTGTGTATGGCGGGATATTCCGCGAAAACACTGAATACGATCCTTCTCGACGAATGCTTCCGTCGGTATGAGGGTATGGTAGGGGATGACACCACCGCGCTGACGATTTACATGCGTACCCGGGAGCAGGTCAATCTGAGCATTGGGCCTCCCGCCAATCTGGAAGACAACGAAAAAATGATGTCGCTGTTCTTCTCCAAAGGCGGAAAACATATTGTCTGCGGCGGGACCACATCGCGTATTGCGGCAGAATATTTGGGGAAACCGCTGGTTCTTTCCACAGACCGAAGTGAGGATGATATCCCCGCTGCCGGAAGCATCGAGGGCGTCGATTTGGTGACAGAGGGGATCCTCACCATCAACCGCGTGCTGGATTATGCCAAAGATTATTTGGAGGACAATGAGTCCTATTCCCAGTGGTGCTTCCAGCGGGACGGTGCCTCAACCCTTGCACGAATGCTGTTTGAAGAGGCCACCGACATCAACTTTTTTGTCGGCCGCGCCGCAAATCCGGCGCATCAGGACCCAGATCTGAACATTTCCTTTGATATCAAAATGCGGCTGATCCGGGATCTGGCAGACTGTTTGAAGCAGATGGGCAAAACCATCCGCATCAACTATTTTTAAAATAGTGCCGTCGCATTCCCGCTTTACGCCACCATAAGTAAGAAAGAGGATTTCGGAGATTTGTCCGAAATCCTCTTTTTCTTCAACCGCGGTCTTTCCGCGCTCTGAACATGTTACTCAACTTCCACCAGTTCAATGTGGAAGTTCAGTTCCTGACCTGCCAGCTCATGGTTGGCGTCAAAGGTGATGGTGGTGTCGTCACGGGCAGTCACCTTGGCGGGAACGGGCTGACCGGCGTGGGTGTAAAGGACGACATTCTCACCGACGGGCAGGTTCTCACTGCCGGGCATCTGGTCGATCTGCATGGTAAAGATAGCACGGGGATCGGCATAACCGTACGCCTCGTCGGGGGTCAGATGAATGTCGACGCTCTGTCCAACCTCCATATTGGCTACGGCTGCATCATAGCCGCGGATCATCATGCCCATGCCGCAGATGAACTCCAACGGTTCGCCGCGGTCATAGGAAGAGTCGAACACGGTGCCGTCATTCAGCGTGCCGCGATAATGCGTCTTGCAGCGTTTGCCCACATTGGGACCCTCGATGCCCGGCGCGGAGTGGCAGCCTCCGCCGCAGCCCCCACAGCCTCCGCCGCAATGGCAACCCTCTTCCTCGCCATGATCGTGGTGATGGTCACAGTTGACGCCGGCAGATTCGAGCTCACCATTCAGATAGGCCTTGACCGCTGCGTCTGCATCACCCTCTGCACCGGAGCAGATCTCAATGCCGGCGCTGGTGAGTGCTGCCTGAGCGCCGTCGCCAATGCCGCCGCACAACAGAACGTTCACAGAACGATCTGCCAGAAAGCCTGCCAGAGCCTCATGGCCACTGCCATTGGTAGCAACGATTTCGCTGGAAACGACCTGTCCAGCCTCGATTTCGTACAGTTTAAAGTTTTCGGTGTGGCCGAAGTGCTGGAAGACTTGGCCGTTTTCAAAAGTAACTGCTATTTTCATGGATTCTTTCCTCCGTTGGTTTTTTCAACAAGGATTGTACTCTAAAAAAGGAAAAATAGCAACAGTTGAAAAGGAACCGTTGGCATTTTGCAGGTCCAAAACAAAAAAAGCGAAAAAATAGAAGTGACCTCCTGCGTCATACGAATTCTGACAAAAAACAGGAGGTCACTCGTTTTTCAGAAAATAAGAAAAACCCTTGAAACTCTTAGAGTTTCAAGGGTTTGGTGGAGACTACTGGACTCGAACCAGTGACCTCCTGCGTGTGAAGCAGGCGCTCTAACCAGCTGAGCTAAGCCTCCATTTGGTGACCCGTACGAGACTCGAACTCGTGTTACCGCCGTGAAAGGGCGGTGTCTTAACCACTTGACCAACGGGCCAGTTGGAAATTCCATGAAGCACCTTGCGGCACTTCATGGAATTGGTAGCGGCGACTGGATTCGAACCAGTGACACTCCGGGTATGAACCGAATGCTCTAGCCAACTGAGCTACGCCGCCGTTTTTCCACAACGGGCACGAATTACTATAGCAAATGTATTTTATTTTGTCAATGGTAATTTCAAAAATTTTTGCTTTTTTCGAAAAGTTTTCCGTTTCCGCACAGTTTTTTGAAAAGACCCGCAGGAATAACCTGCGGGTCTTTGAGGCTGTATCTTAGTACATACCGCACATGCCGCCCATGTCGGGGAAACAGGCGAAGCGCAGCCTGCGGCGGATACAGCGAGCCTGTTTCGAGGATGCGGCGCGATTGGCGGGCACGAAGTGGCCGGGAATCGCCTGCCGCGACGGTGGGCGGACGACGTGGGCGGCTGCAAAAAACACCCGCAGCCTTTGGGCTGCGGGTGTTGAAAAAGTTCGGCTTAGTACATGCCGCCCATGCCGCCCATGTCGGGAGCAGCGGGAGCGGGAGGCTCGGGCTTGTCGGCAACCAGAGACTCGGTGGTCAGCACCATGGAAGCAACGGAGGCTGCATTCTCCAGAGCGGAGCGAGTCACCTTGGCGGGATCGATGATGCCGCAGGCGATCATGTCGCAGTACTCTTCCTTATAGGCGTCGAAGCCGTAGCCAGCAGTACCGGCAGAGCGGACCTTCTCCAGGATCACAGAGCCGTCCAGGCCTGCGTTTGCAGCGATCTGACGAATGGGAGCTTCCAGAGCCTTGGCAACGATGCGCACGCCGGTCTTCTCATCGCCCTCGACGGTATCCAGAATGGCCTCGACAGCGGGAATGGCGTTGACAAAGATGGTGCCGCCGCCGGCAACCACGCCTTCTTCCACGGCAGCGCGGGTAGCGTTCAGGGCATCCTCGATGCGCAGCTTCTTTTCCTTCATCTCGGTCTCGGTAGCAGCACCGACCTTGATGACAGCCACGCCGCCGGCCAGCTTGGCCAGACGCTCCTGCAGCTTCTCCTTGTCGTACTCGCTGGTGGTGTTGGCCATCTGGCTGCGGATCTGTGCAACGCGGTCGCGGATGGCCTGTGCATCACCGGCGCCGTCCACAATGGTGGTGGTCTCCTTGGTGACCTTGATCTGGCGGGCACGGCCCAGCATGGAGATATCAGCAGTCTTCAGTTCCAGACCGACTTCCTCGGAAATGACGGTACCGCCAGTGAGGGTGGCAATATCCACCAGCATCTCCTTGCGGCGGTCGCCGAAGCCGGGAGCCTTGACGCACACCACGTTCAGGGTGCCGCGCAGACGGTTGACGATCAGAGTGTTCAGAGCCTCGCCCTCAACGTCCTCGGCCACGATGACCAGCTTCTTGCCGGACTGGACCAGCTGCTCCAGAATGGGCAGCAGATCGCTGATGACGGAGATCTTTTTATCGGTGATCAGAATATAAGCGTCGTCGATAACAGCTTCCATCTTCTCGGTATCGGTGACCATATAGGGAGTGATATAGCCGCGGTCGAACTGCATGCCTTCCACGACCTCGCTGTAGGTTTCAGCGGTCTTGGACTCCTCGATGGTGATGACACCGTCGGCGGAAACCTTCTCCATAGCGTCAGCGATCAGGGCACCGATGGCGTCATCGCCGGAGGAGACAGCGCCAACGCGGGCGATGTCCTTGGAGCCGTCCACGGTCTTGGCCTGCTTCTTGACCTCAGCCACAGCAGCCTCAACGGCCTTAGCCATGCCCTTGCGCACCACAATGGGGTTTGCGCCGGCAGCCAGATTCTTCAGGCCCTCGCTGATCATGGCCTGAGCCAGCAGGGTAGCGGTGGTGGTGCCGTCGCCGGCCACGTCGTTGGTCTTAGTGGAAACTTCCTTCACCAGCTGAGCGCCCATGTTTTCAAAGGGATCGTCCAGCTCGATTTCCTTGGCGATGGTGACGCCGTCGTTGGTGATCAGGGGAGTGCCGTACTTTTTATCCAGCACCACGTTGCGGCCCTTGGGGCCCAAGGTGATCTTAACGGTATCGGCCAGAGAGTTGACACCGGCTTCCAGAGCCTTGCGGGCCTCTTCGCCGCGCTTAATCAGTTTTGCCATAATAAAATTACCTCCAGAAAAATCAATTCAAAATCCGTTCCCAGCACTCCTCCGCAAACCAGCGTAGCGTTTGCGGAGGAAAACGAGGAGCAGCGGAACGAACGAGCTTTGGCCTTCAGGCCGAAGCGAGGGATGTGCAGCTTGCGACGAGTTACTCGACGATGGCGAGAATTTCGCCCTGGCGAACCACAACGTATTCAACGTCTTCCAGGGTGACCTTGCTGCCGGCATACTGGCTGGTGATGACCTTATCGCCGACCTTGACGGTATCGGCCAGAGTATTGACACCGGCTTCAAGAGCCTTGCGGGCCTCTTCGCCGCGCTTAATGAGCTTTGCCATAATTGCATTCCTCCAAATATGAGATAATTGATTTTAGAGAGCCTGC
>JAFYQM010000078.1 GCA_017547085.1 Oscillibacter sp. | reverse complement strand
GCTTCCATCACGCCGCCGGTCGCGCCGAAGATGGGAGCAGCACCGGTGGACTCGGCCACCAGCTCGTCGAAGCACTCTTCGTCGGGCAGCTGAGCGAACTGGATACCGGCAGACTTGATCATGCGGGCCAGCTCACGGGTGGTGATGGAGATATCCACAGTACGCATGCCGTTCAGAGCCATCTCGGGACGGGAGGCCTCGAACTTCTTGGAGGTGCAGGGCATCACAGCCACGACCACGATCTTCTCGGGATCCACGCCGGCCTTCTCAGCCCAGTAGGACTTGATGATGGCGCCTTCCATCTGCATGGGAGACTTGCAGGTGGAGAGGTTCGGGATCAGTTCGGGGAAGTTGTGCTCCACGTACTTAACCCAGCCGGGAGAGCAGGAAGTAAACATGGGCAGAGCGCCGCCGTTCTTGATACGGCTGAGCAGCTCGGTAGCTTCTTCCATGATGGTCAGGTCGGCACCAAAGTCGGTGTCGAAGATCTTATCAAAACCAAGGCGCTTGAGAGCCTGGGTCATCTTGCCGGTCACGCGAGTGCCGATGGGCATACCGAACTCTTCGCCCAGAGCCACACGCACAGCAGGAGCGGGCTGAACAACAACGATCTTTTCGGGATCGGAAATAGCTTCCCAAACCTTATCGGTGTCGTCCTTTTCCTTAAGAGCACCCACGGGGCAGGCGTTGATGCACTGGCCGCAGAAGATGCAGTTGGTTTCCATAATGCCCTTGCCGAAGGCAGGAGCGATCTGGGTCTTGAAGCCGCGTTCCACAGCGCCGATGGCACCGATCTTCTGAACGTTGCGGCAGGCAGCGACGCAGCGACGGCACAGGATGCACTTGTTGGGATCGCGAACCATGGAGGGAGACAGAACATCCAGAGGATATTCAATGTTCTCGCCATCAAAACGGCTCTCTTCCACGCCGAGCTCCTTGGCCAGGGCCTGCAGTTCGCAGTTCTGGCTGCGCACGCAGGAAAGGCACTTACGCTCGTGGTTGGAGAGGATCAGTTCCAGAACAGACTTACGAGCCTGACGGATGGTGGGGGTGTTGGTCTTAACCACCATGCCCTCGGAGACGGGCTGCACGCAAGCGGCAGCCAGGGCGCGGGCGCCCACGTCAACAACACACATACGGCAAGCGCCGATTTCGTTGATGTCCTTGAGGAAGCAGAGGGTGGGAATATGGATGTTGGCCTGACGGGCAGCTTCCAGAACGGTAGTACCTTCGGGAACGCAGACCTTGACGCCATCGATCGTAACATTAAGCATAGTCATGTCAAATTCACTCCTTCCGGTATAATCAGCCTCTGGTAATAGCACCGAACTTGCACTTTTCCATACAGGCGCCGCACTTCAGGCACTTGGCAGTGTCAATCACGTGGGCTTCCTTAACCTTACCGGTAATGCAGTTGGCGGGGCAGTTACGGGCGCACAGAGTGCAGCCCTTGCACTTATCGGGATCGATCTTGTAGCTCAGCAGAGCCTTGCACTGGCCGGCGGGGCAGCGCTTCTCATAGATGTGAGCTTCGTACTCTTCACGGTAGTACTTCAGGGTAGAGAGAACCGGGTTGGGAGCAGTCTGACCGAGGCCGCACAGAGCGGTGGTCTTAATGGTGTTGGCCAGCTCTTCCAGCTTCTCAATGTCGCCATCTTCACCCTTGCCTTCCACGATTCTTTCCAGGATCTCCAGCATACGCTTGGTGCCGATACGGCAGGGAGCGCACTTACCGCAGGATTCATCCACGGTGAAGTCCAGGAAGAAGCGGGCGATGTCGACCATGCAGTTGTCTTCGTCCATAACGATCATACCGCCGGAGCCCATCATGGAACCGATGCTCAGCAGGTTGTCGTAGTCGATCGGGATATCCAGCTCGCTGGCAGGAATGCAGCCGCCGGAAGGACCACCGGTCTGGGCAGCCTTGAACTTCTTGCCGTTGGGGCAGCCGCCGCCGATGTCATAGATAACTTCACGCAGGGTGGTGCCCATGGGGACTTCCACCAGACCGGTGTTGTTGATCTTACCGCCCAGAGCGAACACCTTGGTGCCCTTGGACTTTTCAGTACCGATGGAAGCAAACCATTCGGGACCATTGTTGATGATCTGAGGAACGTTGGCATAGGTTTCAACGTTGTTCAGAATGGTGGGCTGGCCGAACAGACCCTTCACAGCCGGGAACGGAGGACGGGGACGGGGCTCACCGCGCTTGCCTTCGATGGA
This sequence comes from Oscillibacter sp., assembly GCA_017547085.1. Classification (GTDB taxonomy): domain Bacteria; phylum Bacillota; class Clostridia; order Oscillospirales; family Oscillospiraceae; genus Oscillibacter. The sequence goes on along the minus strand of JAFYQM010000078.1, from coordinate 774 downwards.
GGTCATCAGAGCAGTTTCTTCACCGCACACGAAAGCGCCGGCGCCCAGACGAACGTCCATATCGAAGTTGAAACCGGTACCAAAGATATCTTTGCCCAGCAGACCGTATTCACGGGCCTGCTCAATGGCGATCTGCAGACGCTTAACAGCGATGGGGTACTCGGCACGGCAGTACACATAACCCTGGTCGGCACCGATGGCATAGCCGGCAATGGCCATGGCTTCGATAACGGCATGGGGGTCACCTTCCAGAATGGAACGGTCCATGAATGCGCCCGGGTCGCCTTCGTCGGCGTTGCAGCACACGTATTTCTTATCAGACTGGGAGTTGTAAGCAAACTTCCACTTGAGACCGGTGGGGAAGCCGGCGCCGCCGCGGCCGCGCAGACCGGCCTTGGTGATGGTGTCGATAACTTCTTCACGGGTCATTTCGGTCAGGCACTTACCCAGAGCCTTGTAACCGTCGAAAGCGATGTATTCTTCGATGTTTTCGGGATCGATAACACCGCAGTTACGCAGAGCAACACGCTTCTGCTTCTTGTAGAAGTCGACATTTTCCAGAGACTTAACGGTCTGGGTCTCTTCTTCCACAGCGCCCTTGTAGAGCAGTTCTTTCACGACGCGGCCCTTGATCAGGTGCTCGTCGACAATGCGTGCAACATCTTCCACGGTAACGTGCGCATAGAAAGCGCCTTCGGGATAGACGATGCAGACGGGACCGGCTTCGCAAAGACCGAAGCAGCCGGTACGCACGACCTTGACTTCTTTTTCAAG